>CALFSX010000214.1 GCA_937916515.1 uncultured Planctomycetaceae bacterium
TTTCAGACGCCATTGGCAACAACAAAGAATGGCTTCCCGGACACGCTGCTAGCCGGAGAACTTGATGAATGGGGAGGACATTGTGGTCGAGGTGACGACTACCACTACCACACGGCTCCCGTCCATTTGGAAACCATTGTCGGCAAAGGGGTACGCTCTGGATGGATTCCCAATCTACGGCGAAACAGAAGCCGACGGTTCGCCTGTTGGTGAGCTTGACGAGTTCAACGGGCAGTTCGACAAGGACGGGAACTACCACTATCACGCGACCAAAACATACCCGTACATTAACGGTGGGATGCGCGGCGAGGTCACTGTTAGAAGCGGGCAGATTGATCCGCAACCTCGCGATTCTCCGGTGCGGCCGCCCGGTGAACCATTGCGAGGAGCAACCATCACGAACTTCGTACGCAAAGACGGTCGCTACCAACTTGACTATTCCGTGGCGGGGAAAAAAGCTTCGATTAGTTACGCGGTCAAGAATGGCAACGTGGAGTTTGACTACAAAGATCCAAACGGGAAGACTCGCACCGAATCCTATCGATGGTCAGTAGATCGAGCCGAGATTCTGCCCGATGCGGCCGATCGTCCGGAAGACACGAATGGCGAGACTGTCGGCCAAACAACATCGGCAATAGACAACAACGATCACCAGAGTAGCGGTTCGAACATGGTTGCCTCTTTGGCGGTGACCAGTTCCGCCGTCGAATCAACTGGCGAAATCCAGTCGGACTTCACCTGCGACGGTTCCGGTGATACTCCGCCGCTTTCCTGGAGCCCCGGTCCCGACGGAACAGTCTGTTACGCGTTAAACTTCTGGCATGTGCCCGGTCCAGGCGACGTGAAATCGTATTGGGTGCTGTACGACATTCCTGCCGACGTCACCAGTCTTCCGCGCAACGTTAACGGCATTGGCAAGTCGGGGCTGAACGACAAGGATCGTTCTGACTACGATCCGATTTGTTCTCGCGGCCCGGGCACAAAGGAATACAACATCACTGTGTATGCATTATCCCAGCAACCACAGTGGCCAGATGGCGGGGCCAATCGAGACGACTTGCTGAACACGATCGCTGACATCACTGTGGCAGAAGGCACGCTGACGTTTCAATACACGCGATCGGGCAACAGCACGTGGCTGCTTGTGCTTGCCAGCGGCGCGATGATCACGATCATCGCGTATCTTTCAGTTCTGCGTCGAAAGTATTTCAGCTGATTTGAAGTGCGGTCCGCCTATCCGACGAATCGTCAGGGCGTTTGCCAGATATTATCTGCAGCAGCAGGCCGCAGTGTTGTAGCGGCCTTCCAGTTGTTGCTATGTCAGGCGAAGATCTGATTGACAACGCGGCCATAGACATCGGTGAGGCGAAAATCGCGCCCAGCGTGTTTGTAGGTTAGCTGTTCGTGGTCGATTCCCAACGCGTGCAGGATCGAGGCATGGAGGTCGTGCATGTGCACTTTACCTTCAACTGCTTCGTGGCCGATTTCGTCAGTGGCTCCATAGCTGAATCCCTTCTTCACGCCGCCTCCCGCCAGAAACACGGTAAAGCCTCGTGGATTGTGGTCTCTGCCATTGTTGCTTTGCGAAAACGGTGTCCGGCCGAATTCCCCGCCCCACCATACAAGCGTGTCTTCCAGAAGGCCACGCTGTTCAAGGTCCGCCAGCAGACCGGCGACTGGTTTGTCTGTTGCCGTCGCATGATCCATATGTTTTGGCATATTGCTGTGCTGGTCCCAGCGGGGCGTGGGCGATTCGTCGGCATAGTTGATTTGCACAAACCGCACGCCTGATTCTGATAGCCGGCGTGCCAACAGACATTGCTTGCCGAAAGAATCAGTCTTTGCATGACCGATGCCGTACATTTGTTGAGTCGCGGCAGTTTCCTGATTAAGGTCCAAAACAGCCGGAGCTTTGGCCTGCATTCTCCACGCAAGTTCGTAGCTTTTAATGACAGCTTCCAACTGGTCGTCGGGATGATGGCGTCGGTTAAGTTGTGCTTTGTTAAGTTGTTGTGTCAGCACAAAACGCTCCCTTGTTTCGGCAGGCGTAAGTTCCGGATTTTGAATGTGAGCGATCGTCATGTCGTTGATAGAACGGTTTGCTCGACCGATGGCAGTTCCCTGGCAGACGGAAGGCAGGAAGCCGTTCGAGTAATTCCGCGGCCCACCTTTGGTATCTGATGGCTGCAACTGAACAAAGCCAGGCATGTTCTGATTTTCTGTGCCGAGCCCATACATCAGCCATGCTCCCAACGAAGGACGCACAAGATTTGTGGCTCCCGTGTGCAGAAACAGCGTCGACGGGCCGTGAGCCACGCCTTCCGTATGCATGCCTTTCAGAAAACAGAGGTCGTCAACGTGTTTCGCGATTTCTGGAAACAGCTCGCTTACGTACTGTCCGCATTGCCCATGTTGTTGAAATTTCCACAGCGGCTTCATCAACGGCCGTTGGCTGCTTTTACCGAATGTGGCGGTTCGCACCCCAACGAAGTCGATCGTTTTCTGATCGCGAGCGATCAACTGCGGTTTATAATCGAAGGTGTCGACCTGACTGGGGCCACCCTGCATGAATATAAAGATCACCCGTTTCGCCCGAGCGGGAAACATTGGCTGTTGTTCAACCAGCGACGCCGGTGACTGTGCCGTGCGACTGTCGGCGCGGACCGAATCCAGAGCCAGCATACTTCCAAGTGCCAGAGAACCGAATCCGCAACCTGAAGTCTGAAGCCACGATCGTCGAGTTGTTGCGTACATTGTCATGATTGATCGTTAATCCAGATATCGAAAATCCATCGACGCAAACAGGGATTGGAAAATGGCCGTCCAGGCATCTTCCGAATCAGTACCGTGTTGTTCAAGCAAAGCCTGCACCACGTTTCGTTCCTCGGCAAACGGAACGCGGCCAACAGTCATTTGCCACCCTTGTGAAATCATCGGGTCTGCGTTAGCAGGGTCTGCTGTATGAGTCGAAAGAAAATGCTGAGCCGCTAAGCGAGATTGTTTTAAAATGTACGGACTATTCAGAAGAAACAGGGCCTGTGTCGGCAACGTGCTTTCGGCACGTCGTCCGGTCACCAGATTGGGGTTGGCCACATCGAACACAACAAACATTTCCGGCATGGAATTACGGAAGAATGGCACATACACGCTTCGCAGGTTTGCATCTTTCGCTTCGTGATCGTAGCCATTGTCGTAAATGGTGACGTTTTCGATTGTCAGCCCGCTGGTTGTTTTCAGATTAAGCTGCCCGTTTATCTGCAGCACAGAATCACGGATTGCTTCGGCTTCCAATCGTTTGCGAAACGCACGCGTCAGCAGCAGATTTCCGGAATCGGCGTCCACAAGTTCAGCGGGGGCAGTGGAAGAAAGTCGGAAGACTCGTGACGTTACGATGCTGCGGATCAGCTGTTTGGTTGACCATTGATGTTCTGCCACAAACGTCGCCGCCAGATAGTCCAGCAGTTCCGAGTGCGTCGGCAGTTGCCCCATCTTCCCAAAGTTGTCTGGCGTTCGCACCAGGCCCTCGCCCAGCAGATGAAGCCAAACACGATTCACGTAAACGCGAGATGTCAGCGGATTTGTTTCGGAAGCGATCCAAGCCGCCAGTTGAAGTCGACCACTTTGGTTCGCAGGAATTAGAGGTTTTTCAGCAGACGATTGAGTTGCAGTTGAGGCGACTGACATGAAGCCGCGAGGAATGATGTCGCCCAGATTGCGGATCCCGCCACGCACATGAATGTGCCAGTCCCCCGGTTCATCCTGATCACGGACGCTCATCGCTTCGGCGACAGCTGGTTTCTGACCTTGCCAAAGTTGCAAACGCTTCTCCAGCTGCGTCAGCTTTTTTGCCAATTGTCGCTGATCACCACGCTCCGATTCCGCAGAGGCTTCGTCTGTAGCTGGCAAAAACTGAAGGGCGTCGATAATCACGACACCTGGCCCTGATTTTTCGACGTCGATGGTGACCACCGCCGCCTGATCTTTCGAAAATGCATACATCCCCAGATCTGCAAAAACCGCGTCCAGCGGAGTTTTTCGCTGATCGATGGTAACCGTGTTTGAGCCTGCCGCGTGCTGAATTTCAACCGGCAAACTGCTGCAGCGGTCGGGCGAATAGTTATGGCACAGCCGAACCTGATAGTTGCCCGATTTCGGCAACTGGACTTTAAACGTAACTTTTCGACCGGCCTTCATCGACATATCGTGGCGATAGCCTTTGCCGACGAAGGGCGCTACAAAGACGGAATCAACCCAGGTGCCTTCGAATATGGCTTCAGTGTCATCAACTATCAAGCCCGGCAGAGATGCTGGATCAATCGCTTTTTTCGGTTTACCGATGGCTCGCTTGACAGGTTTCTGTAGTAGCTTGATTTCGCCCAGCAGTATTTGTTCGGCTGCCGTCCATTCGGCGAGTTCGTTGGCGTTGTTGGTCGCCTTCATCGGCGTTGTGACATAGCCGCTTACGTTACCCGGTGTTAACGTTTTAGTGCTGCGGAAGATTCCTGCCATCGCGTAGTAATCGGAAGTTGGGACAGGATCGAACTTGTGATCGTGGCAGCGAGCACATCCAAGTGTCATTGCCAGAAACGTGCGGCCGATGGTATCGACCTGTTCGTCCACAACTTCCATCCGTAACAGCTCTTTGTCCTGCTGTTCGTAGTTTGTGGGCCCCAGCGTCAGGTATCCGACGCCGGTAACCTGATCATCGAACTGAGCTGCGGAGGTTGAAGGCAGCAGATCGCCGGCAATGTGTTCGCGAATAAGCTGATCAAACGGTTTGTCGTTATTGAAGGATTGAATCACATAGTCACGAAACCGCCATGCATCCTTAAACATCAAACTACGGCCGCCACCGCTGGATTCTGCAAAACGCGTCGCATCCAGCCAATGTCGCCCCCAACGTTCGCCGAATCGCGGTGAAGCCAAAAGCAGATCGGCGGTGTCAGCAATGGCTTTGTCGGAATCAATTTTCCATGCGTCGACGAATTCAGATATCTGAGCAATGTTCGGCGGCAATCCGATCAAGGTGAAATACAGTCGCCTGACAATCTGTTCCGGCGAAGCATCCTGAACGGGTGAAACGTTATTCTGGCGATGCCTGGCTGCAATGAATCGATCGATCGGAGTCCGTGACCAGGCGACATCCGTTGCAGTCGGGATCTCAGGTTTCGTGACCGGCTGAAAGCACCAGAAGTTCCGCCCTGCTTCAAGATCGATCGATTCACGAACCAGTGTTTTTCCTCCGGCCCGGGGATCGATGGCGCCATCTGTGATCCATTTTTCGAAGTCTGCAATGACATTGTCGGGCAGTTTTCGATCGGGCGGCATTTCATACGATTCGTGCTTCAACGACGACAGCAACAAACTATCTTCCGGCTTGCCAGATACAATGGCCGGTCCGGATTCGCCGCCTTGAGCAACCCCAGCCTGCGAATCCAGCAGCAGCCCGCCTCGAACATTTTTTGCTTGCTGCGAATGACATTTGTAGCAATGCTCAACCAGCACAGGACGAATGTTCGATTCGAAAAACTCAACCTTCGCGTGATCGTCATCTGCTGCGACTGTTGCGTTCAAGCTCACATGAAAGCCAGCAACAGCGCACGCAAAAAACAGCACAAAGGTCGTTTGATATTTCATGGCAGGGGGTAGAGCAGGTGGGAACGTGATGCGGCTTATAGTGTACCGCAATCGAGAAACGAGAGAACAGCGTCATTTCAAAGAATAACATGCCTTATACACGCTCCGAAGGCTTGTTAGATCTGCAGTCCCCCCTCGCTTGCCATGAACATCGCCCAACTATTGAGCAATTCACCTTATGTTGAGGACGGTTCTGGCTCGTGGCAACCAGCCCGCATAGTCCGGTTCGCCTTCTTCGCGGCCACAAGTCAGCGAAATTCGCAGTAGTCTTGCGGTGCGACAATTGGTGGGCGATTCCCGCCCTACCGTTGATTGATCCCGACTTAAATGGTTCGCCGTTGCAGTCGCCTGCCACCGGCGCACGAAGTGAGAAAACCGTAGCGACAACGAAACGTCCAAGCGCTTGGAACCCGCCATCAGCTTCCGCACGCCACGCCACCAGGTCAAGGGCGAAGCCCATTCTACTGTTCGATTGTCATGCCCAGGTTCTTCGCCAGAAAGGCCCATTGGTCGGCGGCTTCTTCGATGATCTTGGCGGTGGGTTTGCCGGAACCATGGCCGGCTCGCGTTTCGATGCGGATCAGCGTGGGTGCTGTTCCGGACTGGCTGGCCTGCAACTGAGCGGCAAACTTGAAGCTATGCCCGGGAACGACTCGATCGTCTGTATCAGCCGTCGTGACCAGAGTTGCCGGGTATTGCACTCCGCCCTGCAAATTGTGGTACGGTGAATAGGCTTTGAGAGCTTTGAATTCTTCCGGATTGTCAGCACAGCCATAATCGTCCGTCCAGAAGCGTCCGGCGGTGAATTGGTGAAATCGCAGCATGTCCATCACTCCCACGGCCGGCAGACAGGCGGCGTAAAGATCGGGACGTTGAGTCATGCAGGCACCAACCAGCAGGCCACCGTTGCTTCCGCCTTGAATGGCGAGCTTCTTTGAGGACGTGTACTTGTTGCTGATAAGCCATTCGGCAGCTGCGATGAAGTCGTCGAAGACGTTTTGCTTCTGAAGCCTGGTTCCGGCCTTGTGCCACGGTTCACCGTATTCGCCGCCGCCTCGAAGATTGGGCATCGCGAAGACTCCCCCAAGTTCCATCCACGTTAAACGGCTGACACTGAAACCTGGCGTTAACGAAATGTTGAATCCTCCGTAGCCGTACAGCAGCGTTGGATTGTTTCCGTCAAGCACCAGACCTTTTTTGTGGCAGATGAACATCGGCACTTTCGTGCCATCCTTGCTTTCGTAAAAAATCTGTTTTGTTTCGTAATCGTCGGGATTGAAGGCTACTTTGGCCTGCCGCAATAAAGTGCTTTCGCCGGTTGACATGTCGTAGCGATAAGTGCTGGGAGGCGTTGCGAAGCTGCTGAAGCTGTAGAACGTTTCTGTGTGATCCATCTTGCCTTCAAAGCCAGATGCTGCACCAATGCCGGGGAATTTCACTTCGCTGATGAACTTACCGTTAAGCCCGTAAACTCGAACCTGAGTCTTCGCGTCTTTCAGGTATTGGCCAATGATCGAACTGTTGACGATCGTTGCGCTGGTCAGCGTGTTTTCTGTTTCAGGGACGATTTCTGTCCAGTGATCCACGGCAGGCTGATCCAGATCAATTTCAATGATTCGTCGTTTCGGCGCGTCTTTGTTGGTCTGGAACAGCAATCGCGTGCCGTTGTTGCCGATAAACGTGTATTCGAATTCGAAGTTATCGATCAGGTCGATCGGCTGAGAATCCGGACGGCGCAAATCTTTGATGGTGACTCGGTAGCGATCGTCTGTTCCCTTCCAGACGGTGATGACCAGATAGTGCCCGTCTTCCGAGACTTCCGCGTTGAAACCCCATTCCGGCTCATCGGGTCGTTGGTAGACGAGCGTGTCTTCAGACTGAGCCGTCCCGACAGTGTGATAGTAGACTTTTTGGTTGAGATTCAGAGACTGAAATGCGGCTCCTTCAGCGGGTTCGTCGTAGCGAGAATAGTAGAAGCCTTTGCTGTCGGGAGTCCACGAGATTCCACTAAACTTGATCCATTTCAATTCGTCGTCCAGCAGTTTGCCGGATTCGATTTCCATAATCCGCCATGTGCGCCAGTCTGAACCGCCGTCCTGAATTCCGTAGGCCGCGTACTTGCCGTCGTCGCTGAATTCTGTGCCGGAAAGAGCGACGGTGCCATCGGCGGACCATGTGTTCGGGTCAATCAGAATCTTTGGCTCGTCTTCCAGAGTATCCTGCATGTACAGCACGTTTTGGTTTTGCAGGCCATCGTTACGGAAGAAGTAATAGCGACCTCCTTCTTTGGACGGAGCACTGATTTTTTCGTAGTTCCACAGTTCGGTCATCCGCTTTTCGATGGCGTCGCGACCGGGCAGGTTTTTCAGATAGGCGAACGTAATCTTGTTCTGAGCTTCGACCCAAGCAGCCACGTCTTTGGATTCTCGAACGTCGTCTTCCAGCCAGCGATACGGGTCGTCGACTTTGGTGCCGTGAAAATCGTCAACCTGATCGACTGTTTTCGTTTCTGGATACACAAGATTGCTTTCGTCAGCAAAAGCAGTGGATGTGAGAGACGCGGTAACGACAGCAAAGGTATAGATTCGCAGCATCGCGAGAACTCCAGAATTTGAACGTAAACAATAAGTACTTGACGCGGGACGCACGGAAGATACCGACGATCGGAAGACGCGGAAGCGTAGCCACTTGATCGAAACAGCTTCCACAAGAATCAACATGGACGACGCTATTTGCTGGCTGATTCAGCAGCCACTTTTTCGAAGTCGCCCGCCAGTACCGTGTACAGTCGTTGGGGGTTGATGTGTTTTCGAAGCGCGGCATTGACGTCTTCAACTGTGAGCGATCTCAGCTTGTCTTCGAATTTTTCGATGTCTTCCATGGTGCGGCCTGCAAACGTCAATGTTGCGAGTGCTCCTGCCAATGCGCCGTCGGAGGTACGACCGAGACTTCTTTGTTCCAGAATGCCATTTTTTTGCTGAGTCAGTTCTTCTTCGGTAATGCCGTCCTTCAATAGTTTGGCAAGTTCTTCCTGAATCACTTCGTGAACTCGATCCGCTTTGTCTGGCGCGCAGATGGCATAGATGTAAAACGTGGCTCGTTCGTCAACGGGCGAGCCCTGCAGCGCTGATTGAACTCCGTAAGACAAGCCTTCCTGCTGACGAACACGATTACCAAGCCGTGAAGCCAGCGCCCCACCGCCAAGAATATAGTTGCCCAAAGTCAGAGCCGGAAAGTCTTCGTGATCGTCGCGGATTGGCAGCGTCATGGCTGAAAAATATGTTGCCTGAGCTTTGTCGGGCGTGTTGACGTGCTGCAACGAACCTTCCGTGTTGTTGTTGGCCAATGAAGGAATGCGTTCGTAACTGATTTCAGAAGTCCAGTCTTTCAGAATTTCCGCGATCACCGGTTGAGCCGTTTCCATGTCGAAGTCGCCCACGATTGTGAGTTCGCCGTCCGTGCCCTGCACAAGAGAATCATAAACAGATCGAATCTCTTCAATCGTGACGGCCTTCGTACGTTCGATGTCTTCTTTCAGAGTGGTGATATAGCGTGGGTCATCTTTTTCGTACGGGCTGATCAAAGTCTGCGCAATATTGTTAGCGATCGCCGTTGGATCTGTCAGACGTTGTTCCGCAGCAGCAAGTTGTGATTCTTTAAGCAGTTGCAATTCTTCGTCGGGCAACGATGGTTCGCGAAGCATTTGTTTGACGATTCCCAACACGGCGGGCAGATTGCTCTTCAGCGTTTGCAGGCTGACCGTGATACGGCCCGCTCCACCGCCGATGTTGACCTGAGCTCTGTATTTGTCGAGTTCGTCTTGAATGTCCTGGCGACTCAGGTTTGTTGTGCCGCGAGAAAGCAGTGCCGGCAGCATTTCTGCCGCAGTGGCTTTGCCTTTCAGCTGGTCCAGGTTGCCATAACGTAGCGAGAGTCGCAGGTTGACGGTTTCGCCGCGAGTCTTCTTCGGCAGAATGGTGACTTTCATACGACCATCGTTGATGCTACTGCGTTGCAGGCGGGCTTCGATGGCGAGTGGTGAAGGGGCAAATTCTTCACCCAAAGCGATCTCTTCGCGGCCTTCATAGTCGCCGATCATTTCCGCCAGATTTGGATTTGGCGGAATGATGACTCGTTCTGCTCCCACAGTTGGTTCAAACAATCCGGCGGTGCGGTTGTTGCGGACCAGATATTGCCTGGCAACTCGATTAACGTCTTCAACGCTAACCTGTTCCAGTCGATCTCGGTTTAGAAAGAATAAACGCCAGTCGCCCTGAGCGGCCCAGTCGCTAAGACCGATGGCGACTCCTGTGGAATTCGCAACGCTTAGTTCACGCCGCTTCAGCAACTGCTGGCGAGCTCGTTCGACTTCCTGTTCTGTAAACGCAGCTCCGTCTTCGACGGCATCGACCATGTATTGCAGCAATTCAACGGAGTCAATTCCCTGAGCGGCTTCGGCCATGAACAGTATAATACCCGGATCGTGCAGTGCGAAAGTAGTTCCTGACGCAGAAGCGGCCTGTCGCTTCTTCACCAGCGAATCATAAAGACGTCCGGACGGTTCTGAGCTTAGTATGGTGGATACGACATCAATCGCGGCGAAGTCTGGATGGCCCCCAGCGGGAATGTGATAGGTAAGCCCCGCCATCGGCACATCGCCGACTCGACGCAGCGTCACCAGGCGATCACCGTCCTGAGCTGGTTCTTCGGTGTACGTCCGATCCAGTTCCCGTTCGGGGCGAGGAATTGCGCCAAAGTATTTTTGAGCAAATGCCAGTGCTTTCTCTGTATCGAACTTGCCGGCGACAATCAGCATAGCGTTGTCGGGCTGGTAGAACCGCTGATAGAAGCGTTTTAGGTTGGCGACGGGTACTCGTTCGATGTCAGCTCGATTGCCGATGGTTGACTTGCCATAGTTGTGCCATTCGAAAGCCGCACCGATCATTTTTTGCATTAAGACTCGTTGAATGCTGTTTTCGCCGCGTTCAAACTCGTTGCGAACGACCGTCATTTCAGAAGCCAGATCTTCGCCCTTGATATGGCTGTTGATCATTCGATCCGCTTCCAGGCGGATCGCCAGTTCCATGTTGTCGTCTGTGGCCGCCATGGTTTCGTAGTAATTCGTGCGGTCCAGCCAGGTAGTGCCGTTAAAGCGAGCTCCCCGTTCTTTCAGCAGGTTGGGAATATCGGGGAACGTGGGCGTTCCCTTGAAGACCATGTGTTCCAGCAGGTGAGCCATGCCAGCTTCACCATAGCCTTCGTGTCGCGAGCCCACAAAAACAGTCAGGTTAACAGTGACCGTGGGGCGAGAGACATCGGGAAACAACAGGATTTTCAACCCGTTGACCAGTTCGTACTCAGTGATACCTTCAATAGAGCGGATCTTCTTCGGCATGGAATCTTCCGACAGGACTTTAGAACTAAACAGTGTGCTTGCAAGCAACAGTGAGGCAACAACGGGAGCGAGTTTCATATGCGAAGCCTTCACGTAAATTAAGGACCAGATAAAGATGATTGGCCGCAGGGACATGCTGTAGGGCCCGAGAAAGTATCGCACAGTGCCATGCCCCTTGTCAGCGAGCAGATCTTACCAGTTCACCAACGTGCGTCGATTGACCAGTGCTGACATGGTTGTGGTTTTGCCACATAAACACCATAAACAAGTGAATGCGATACGAATTCAGTCATGTGACACGTTGCCAGACTTGTTTATCCAGTCTTTCGCAGTGGCAGTTGGTTGGCTGGCGAGAAAATCCCACACAGCTGCGCTGCCAAGCGACCCTAGGTACGTTATCCGCGTCTTCTGTTTCTGGAAGGCAGGTTTATGAAGGCAATCTTTCGGGAAGACAACCAGATTCAACCTGATCGCAGGTTTAGTGCCATGCCCTTTCCGGCTGCCCTCACGACCGTTTCTCACAGATGAGTTAACGGCCTTATCGATCCTGAGCAAGTTAGTGGCCATTGTGCCTGATCTTCCAGCTTGACCAAATAAGGGGCCATCCTGAGGTTGAGAGTTGGCAGCAGGGACGGTAGGCTCTGGAATTAAGCATTTCGTCGCATAGTGTTGGGAATCGGTCGCCTCGACGTGGTTCCTGATCTCAAGCGTTCTAATCTGTTCACCAAACTTTGTTCACGTAATAGCGAAAGTAGTTGATATGGCAAAAAAGTCTGCCGCAAAAAAAGTGACTAAAAAGAAGAGCACGGTCGCCACAAGAACCAAAGCGAGCACATCGAAGCCAGCCGCCGCAAAAGGCGATTCTTTGCCCAAAGCTGTGTTGAACAAGCTGGGGAAAGTGTCAGATGACGATTTGGCAGCGTCCAGCGGCTATTCGTCCGCCAAACTGCGCCTTGAACGCAAACGCCTGAAAATTGCGGCCTACAAGCGAGAGATCTGGACGGCAGCCAACATCAAACTGCTCGGAAAGATGTCGGATCAGCAAGTAGCGGACAAGCTGGGGGTTGCCTCAACTTCTGTCTACATGAAGCGAATTCGCATGGGGATTCCAGCGTTCGGCAAGTCACTGGTCGAAGCAAAGTACACCTGGCGCGCGGCTGATCTTAAAAAGCTGGGTACCATGTCTGATGCAAAACTGGCAGAAGTGCTGGGCATTTCAGCAGGCGCCGTTTCTTCAAAACGACACTCGATGGGGGTCGATTCTGCATCGGGTAGCTACGTTCCACGCAAACCATGGACAAAGTCGGAAATTGCCATGCTGGGTCGCCATCCCGACACTCATGTTGCTGAAGTGACAGGACGCGGTCGTCGGCATGTACGTTCAAAACGCGAGTCTTTAGGCATTGAACCTTTTCAGAAGCAGTTCAATTCCGGCTGGACAAAGAAGATGCTAAGCCGTTTGGGAAAAGCATCGGACGCTCAGATTGCAACGGAACTGAACATCGATATCTCAACAGTTTCGCTGCAGCGAGCCAAACTGAAGATTCCGCCTTATCAACCTAAGAAGTAGTCTGGTAAATGCCGACCCGGCCACGCTGAACGTTTGTTCGTCGTAGCCGTTTGACGCGAAGCGCGTAACAGTTTCCTGTGCCTGCACGGGAAGCTGGTCGACGCCTTCATTGCGCGGATCAAGCGACGATTCCGCCTGTTTTTGCTATCGAATGCAGAATCACAAGCGTATCATAGCTTGGTACGGAAAGTTACATTTCCGAGCCTTTTCGCAGGTTCGCCAGCACTTCGGTCAGTGGCGTAACTTCAGCGAGCACAATGGTTTACGTAATGCGTAACGGCTTGGAGAAGATCGATGTCGCAACAAACACTTAACCCACCAACGTCAAAACTTAGCGGAACTATGTCAGAAACTACCAATTCAACCTGGGCTTCTGATACCGATTATGACGAATTTGGCTATACGCCGGTGTCTCCCTGGGGCCCCGTTGCTTTGGTTCTGGGAATCGCCAGTTTGACGGCCTTCACAGGCATATTCGGTATTGGTTTGGCAGCCATTGGGGTCGTGGTAGGGATAGCTGCCGTTGTACGGATTCATTCGTCAGCGGAAGTCGTGAAAGGAAAAGGCTTTGCTTTGGGGGGAGCGTTGCTTTCGGTCGCTTGTCTTGGCTTGGGTTCATACCAGCAGGTTCATTTGTTTCAGAACGAATGTCCGCCGGGTTATCAGCGAGTAAATTTCCCGAACGAAATTTCCAAAAGAGAGTTTGTGTATTACAACGGAGTCCGTCGAATTCATCCGGAAGTTGCTCCATTGATTGGGACTCAGGTTTATCTGAAGGGTTACATGTGGCAGACTCGGATGACGGATGGTCTGAAGGAGTTTGTCTTTCTAAAGGATAATGGCGAATGCTGCTTCGGCGGTGAGCCCAAACCTTACGACATGATGGTCGTGAAGATGGCTGACGGTCTCACAACCAAGGCCCTGCCAAACACTTTGGTGGCTGTGGCTGGAGTGCTGAATGCAAACGTAAATGCAGGAGAAGGAGAACCTGTTTACACGGTGGAAGCAAGACTTGTCGAACGTGCTCCAACGATGTTCTAACAAGGGCTTCGCCCTTGACCCTGTGGCGTGGCATGCGAGAAAACGTGGATAGTTCTAATCGCCGAGCCGCTCCGTTGTCGCTACGGGAACCATGCGCGTATCATTTTGAGTAAGAACCTAACAAGGGCTTCGCCCTTGCCCCAAATTGGAGCTGACGCTCTGAAACGCGATTAGTGCTTTTTTATGGCTTAGTTTTAGGGTAGTGGATCTTGTTAAAGAGGCCGCGACACAGGGATCTTTAACTACCAACAAGCCTAATTCTTAGCCGGGACATACCACTAAGTCGCACTGAAAACCTGACTCAACGTAAACAGGTTTTGATCAATAATCAGTGGCGGGATCGCTGCTGAAGAACGGCGTTCGCGTGTAGATACCGAGTATCAGGAGATATGCGAAATGGAAGTCCACCGAACAACAACGCTTCGCCAGTTGCTGGCAGGAATCAGTGCCAGCCTGCTGTTTGCAGGTTGCTCAGATTCCAGCGCCTACGTTGAATACGCTTCGCTGCCGACACCAGCGGCGGTTGACGCCGTGGAATCTATCGCTGGCCCTGTCAAGACCGTGGTGGACGGGGCATCTGCAGACGAATCGTTGATCGCGACGCCCAATGATGCTGATTCAGGCATAGACCAAACTGCTGGCAATCAGCCAGATACCACCGCTCCAACGCCGAAGAGCTCTGGTGTTGACGAAGCAGCTGGCCGATCAATGGATCAGGTTGTTCCAGCCGTGGCGGCAAGCAGCGATCAACCGGAAATAGCATTGACGTCCGCTGAAACCGGCGTCACTCGCGAACTGCCGCAAGCTTTACCGACCGATCAAGATTCAACAGAGAAAGATACGGCTAGCGCACCTAAGGAAATCAAGCTGTTGATACCCGACAAGCGATTTCAAACAGAAGGCGATCAACAGGCTGTGCGAATCAGTTACGACGACTTCGATCTGCTGAAGGTGCTTAACATGGAACCCGTGCCGGTCGACGCGGTGGGCCATTTTCCTGAATGGCTGAAAAACCTGCACGGTAAGCGAGTACGTCTGCGTGGATTTATGTTTCCCACGTTTAAAGCGACGGGGTTGACTGGTTTTTCGCTCGCTCGCGACAACGGCATCTGCTGTTTCGGACGCGATCCGCTGATTTATGATATTCTGGAAGTCGATCTCGCTGAAGGGGAAACGACAGACTACATCGAAGCCAAAGCCTTTGATGTGGAAGGTGTGTTCCAAATTGATCCAGAAGCAGATGACACGGAGCTGTTTCAGCTGTACCGTATAGAAGATGCCCGCGTTTTAAAGTGATTTCCTGCCCCCCGGACCTGTCATGAAAATTCCCACGCTCTTTGCCGTTCTGCTTTTAACTGTTGCTGGGTTTTCAACCAGTGCTGTTGCCAATTGGTGCCCATTTTGTGATGCACCATCACTGACTTTGGCGGAACAGGTTGAGCAGGTTAATCACTTGTTGCTGGGGCGGTGGATTGGCGGCGACAAACCGACCAACGACACCGCAGGCACGGCAAAATTCAAGATCATCGAAATCGGCAAGTCAAAGGGCGACATCTTTAAGGTCGGCGAAGAACTTGAGTTGCCTCAATATATTGCCGGCAAGCAGGATGCTCTGTATGTTTTAATGGGGCCTGACATCAAGCTGGTCGATTGGCACGTGCCCAACGAAGCCACTAAATCTTCGTGGAAGTACATTTCTGAATTGCCAATGCCGGCAACCGAAGAAGCCGCCAGGATTGAACGGCTGGCCTACTTTCTGGACTACCTGCAACATTCGGAACTGACTGTCAGCAACGACGCCTATGCGGAGTTTGCGTCAGCACCATACGAAGTGATTACTCCATTGCATGACCGCATGCCGCGAGAAAAATTGCGGCAGTGGATTATCGACCCTGAAACTCCAGTCACACGCATTGGGCTCTACGGCTTGTTGCTTGGCTTATGCGGCAAAGCAGAAGACGCTGCTGCGATGGAGCAAAAAATTCTGATGCCCGATACCGACTTTCGGTTGGGTATCGAAGGCGTCATGTCCGGCTATTTGCTGATCACTGGTGAAAAAGGGTTGGATGTTTTGGAGCAGCACAAGATGCTGTCTACGACCTACATTAATCAGGACGGAGAAGAAAAGAAGCTGCCCTTCAGCGAAGTCTACGCCACCATGCAGACTCTGCGTTTTATGTGGACCTACGAACCCGATCGCATCAGCAAAGATCGACTGAAACAGTCGCTGCGGATGCTGTTGGATCGTCCGGAACTGGCTGACTTAGTGATTGCCGACCTGGCTCGGTGGAAAGACTGGGGCGTTCAGGACAGGCTGATGGAAATGTACGACAAGGAAGAATTCGACATTCCGTCGATCAAGCGAGCCATCATTCGCTACTTCTTTTACTGCAGCAAAGACGTGGAAGAATCCGAAACCGCCGATCTTCCCGCGTACGCAGTCTCCGCCGCCGAGCACCTCAAGGTACTCGAAGAAAAAGATCCAAAAACCTACGCCAATGCCAAGCGGTTTCTGCGATAAATCCCACCGCTGATACTGGTAAAGTGCGGCAATGTTCTGTTCCAGTCGGCCGTAGCCGTAGGGCCGGTTCCTACCGGCCGATGTTCTGTGGCCGGAGAGAACCGGCCCTACGCTTGACCGTCTTTCAATTCATTCGAACCGGGCATAGTCGAAGCACTTCGGATGTGCCCACAGTTGTTAGTTCGTAGATTGAAATATTGATGCCTTCCGCACCAAAGATGTCTTCTGGCAGCATCGCGGCCCAGTTTCGATCGACTTCTGGATCTGTGAACGTTCGAGTTGTTGCCAGAACTTCTCCGTTGACAACAATCACCAGATTCACGGGAAGCGTATCAGCAATGCCTTGAACTGTGCCTTCCAACAGGCACGGCACAAGCTTGTCAGAAGCTTCCGCTAAGCCCGCTTTTCCTGTGTACAGTTGAATCTTCACACCCGGTTCAGCAACCACTTTGAATTCCGACAAATTGCGACCGATCAAGTTTTGCCTCGTGTTAAGTGCGGCGGTTACGTTTTTCCAGTCACCCTCGCCAAAGCGTTTGTGCATTTGTTTCACGTAATTGAATTTTCGCGGGAAATCTGGTTCCATCACAATGGGACCGTCAGTACCAACCAGGACTTTCTTCAGCCGATCAGGCCGCTTGTCGTTCAGCAGTGAATCTCCATCCACGTCTAAATCGGAAGACAGTTTCAGGACGTCGGCAATTGTGGGAAGCACGTCAATTGTTTCTACGTTTCTATCAGATACTGAGCCGGTTTGTTGCCCGGGAAGTTTGATGAACAGGGGAATGGGCATCAGGTCTTCCAGTGTTGTATCCGTGGGAACTCGCCGAGCGGTGTTGGCTTTGAAGGCAACACCGTGATCGGCGACGACCACGACTAAAGACTTGTCGAACATATCCTGAGACTGCAACTGGTCCAGAATCTGATTCAGCGAATGGTCGATGAAACCCAGTTGCAGCAGATAGCGTTGCCATGCCTGATCGCAGGCCAGCTGGTCAGGCCCCCAGTCTTCGGCAAGGCTTCCATGAGCACCCACTGGAATGTTTGTTGCTCGAGGATCTGCATAGACTTTGCCCGATGGCAAATAGCACCACGGATAGTGTGGTACAACAACATGCAGAAACCGGAACGTGGGTTTATCAGAATGCAGCAGGCAACTTCGAAAGTGATCCAGCTGTTCTTTTCTTTGTGAGTCCCAGCTGTAGTTTGCCAGGCCACTTGCCGCACTTTCGTCGAACAGCGGTGTGTCTCGCAGACCAAACCACGGCAGCGGGATGATGCTGTCTTCTCCGGAAAATTCATCGGGACAGATTGTGTCGATGTAAACACAGCTCAGAATTTTCAACAGCGAACCCATTTGCCCCAGCAGACCCGTAACTTCCACAGTGGGAGCGATTTCGTGCGGGCATAGTCGCGTAAACGGTTCGAATACCGTCATTTCGTACTGTCCCGAATCATAGATCTGTCGGAACAGGTTGTCAGGATAGGACTGTTCCACAGGCATCAAATCTCCCGGTGGAAATCGTCCCGTCAGAATTGCCGGCACCGCGTTGTCAGTGCGGTAATGCACGGTGGTCGCGTTGCGGTACCAGGTGCTGAAACGTGCAAGCCGAGCGAATCCGGGATAGCGAATCGCATCCAGTTCGTGTTGTTCGTTCAGCAAGGCCATGCCGTTCAATCCGTCGAAGACGATCATGATGACGGGCACGGGATTTTCGCAATGAGCCGTCTGTGCTTGCACGGGAAGCGGCTGAGGAAACAGGAATGCCTTCATTTGCGGTGCGGCAATGAATGACATGGGCACCGTCAAAGAACACAGCGCTGCTATCGTCAGGGACTGCGATACGGCTGCTCGTCGCCAATACAAACTAAGAAACAGCCAACCCAAGACTGCAGAAACGCACAGAAGCCCAGCTTCCGGTACTCCAGCAGTTTTCAGCTGAAATACATCAGAGATCCAGTCCATGAACAACTGAATCAGCAGCGTGGTCAGCACGAAAACAAATGCGGAATGTACTTTTCGTCCGGCCACTGGGCTAACCGCAACAGTCGCCTGGCCGATGGCGAACATCATGCCAGGCAGGCCAATCAGCATGACGACCAGCATCAGCCAAAGTGTCGAACCGTTAATATTTTCGAGCTTCAGATACGGACTATTTCCGCCCAAACGCCCAAGAATGGGCTGGCTGACAGCCAAAGCACACAAAGCAAACAAATGTGCAAAACGGCTGTTTGCCGCAACACTGACGTATGTTTTTCGTTCGGGCGCGTTCTGATTCAACGTTTGTTTTTCAGGTTCTGCGGTTGTGACTGTTGCGGATTGATTGCCAGAACGGGATGGCCCGAGTTCCATAATGGGTTACTAGCTGCGTGGCGTTACAAACAGAAGCGTGCGAGTACCAGAAGAAAGAGTCAGTGATTGGCGAATATCAAAATGACGGTTGATGGCCGCATCGAACTCTTCGCGCGTATAGTCGAAGAAGACGTCTTCTCGGTTTGCCAGCAAAGACTTCACCTGCGGGTCACCGCGATCAACAAATTCGATCACCAGTGCCGAATTCTGTTCCGCCAACCAACTAATCACGTCGTGAAGCAGCAGGTTGCTGGTGAACACAAGGTGATGAATGACGGCCAGAAACAGAATCAAATCCGGCTGTCCGCGTTCAGCAAACCGACTGCGTTCCAAACATCGCCAGCCAAGATTTGGTGAAGGGTCGGCGGGGTCATAAACCAGTGGAGTAATATTGTTGACGTCTTCTGTTTGCAGGGCTTTGTACAACCGGTCAATTGTCAGATGATCGGAATCCAGAGCAACAACCAAATCGGAATGCTTTGCGGCGATTCTGGAGTATCGACCCAGGTTGCAGCCAACGTCCCATGTTTGCTTCCAACGAGTTGACGCAATCACCTCGCTCACAAATGCTTCCTTGGCGGCAGCGTCCAAACGAACGGGTTCTGAATCGGCATCATAGTCTGACCAGGTGGAAGATTTCGGATTCCAGTCAAGCTTTTGAATCAGCTTCCGCAGACCACGCACGTTATTTTCGATCAGTTCTTTCTGGAATCCGCTTTTTCGAAGGGATTCGTCAGTACGCTCAACCTTTGACGGTTCCTGAGTTTGTCGCAACTTCGAATGCAGAAACACGTGAGCCAGAACACCCTTGCGGAACATGTCACGAAACGACGTCAGAGAGTTGAATTGTTGCGGCGAGATCCCGTCCAACCGACCTCGCAGAAATGGCTGAAAATCGACGCCTCGATAGGCCTGCAACATCAGCGGATATAAAAACATCTGGCAAAACTGCCGATAGCCTTCCCAAAGTCCACCGTGCTTCAAACGCACAATCGACGGAGTGTCGATGAATACTGGTTTGGTGCCGTGAAACTGGATGTTAAACGGTGTTGCATCCTTGAAGATGGCGTCTGCCGCAAGAGCTTCCTGCATCAGTTCCAGTTGCAGCAAGGCCGCATCACGCAGCATGCTGAAGGACCATTCGTAGGGGTAAGTAATTACGGGGACGCGTTCGTGAAGCAGAACACCGCTCCACGCGATCCCAACACTCTTAAGGATGTCTTGAGAAAGTTCGCTTTCTGTGCGAACAATCCGTCCGGAACGCATGCCTTCCTGAACGAAGCCCAGAGAATTAGCGAAAGCCCAATCGGACACACCGACTTCGGTGATTGCTCGATAGATTCGCCCATTGTGTTCAAAGATGCGTCCCGTGCGATCCCGAAACGAACCGGGATTGAAACAGGGAGAATCTAAGTGATTATTCGATTCGGTCGATTGCTGCAACGTACCTACTCAGTTTTTGAAGTGTTGGACTTCAGCACATGGCGGAACTTCCAGCTTCGGTAAAGATGTCGGGCAAAGACCATGAAACCGGCTGCTCCACCAACAAGAGCCTGAAGCAGCATGCTGCCAGAGCCGGGATCGAGATAGGCCAGAGTGGTCAAATTCAACATTTGAAGTTCCTACAATTCGAAAGGAGCCAACCCCGGGAAAATCGTCATTCTCGACAGCTTCACGAACCGGGAAAATCGTGGTGGAGTTTGTCTTGCACTAGTTGAACTCAAGTCTGGCCTGGAGGTGTCGAACATTCCCGGAAAAAATTTCGTTGCAGCCAACGCCAGCACCTGACCTTGGAACAACGCCAAACGGCGGGCAATTGTCATCGCTAAATTCGCAAAATACGGGAGCCAGTTGCTAATGGCAGCATAGTTCGTGGTTTGGCAGCGGATGCATCCAGCACCTGGATTTCAGTCTTAAAACGTGGGACGCTATAAGCCGTCCGATACAAAATGAACGGTATAACGATTAATCCGTCGTCGTCCGGCCAGGCCTTTGGCACTTTATCCTTAGGGGTTTCGGAAGTGCTGCTATGTTTGGTTTTGTGGTGAGGTGTTTGAAATTTTTCCAGCTGGCAAATCTTCAAACTTGCAACGGAACCGGAAAAAACGTGCGAACACATCAATTCCCGGTGCTAAAGCGTTAGACAAACATCAATCCACAGCCGGCTTGTTTTTCTGTATAAACCGTTTGAGATCGCAGGATCAGGCGTTGAGGAATCACGAAAGTGGCTCCATGATTTTTGGCGCATCGGCTTGCGGAACAAACTGGCTTACAGACTGAAAACAAATGACTTATCCAAGAATTTCATCCTTCAAGACTGTCGAACAATTTCGCGCGCGGCTTACCGAATTGCAGCTTGAATTGTCGGTTGACGACGAGATTCAAACAGGTGCTGAAACTGTTTTAAGTCAGTCACTTGTCAGCAAGGCGGGATTGATTGGAAATCGATTTTGCATCTTGCCTATGGAAGGCTGGGATGGAACCACGGATGGCAAACCTACTGAATTAACTCGTCGACGTTGGGTGAATTTTGGGCTAAGTGGAGCGAAGTTGATTTGGGGTGGCGAAGCGGTGGCCGTTCGACACGATGGTCGAGCCAACCCCAATCAGTTGCTGATTAACGAAGCCAACCTGGGCGACATTGAAGATCTGCGACAGGTTTTGGTGGCGACTCATGCAGAACACTTCGACAAAGTCGACGACCTTTGCGTGGGCCTGCAGTTAACTCATTCCGGCCGATATGCTCGCCCCAACAGCAAAAAGACGGCAGAACCCAGAATCGCCTATCGGCACCCGACGCTTGATCCCCGACTGGGTATCGACGACGACAGCCTGCTGCTGTCTGATGATGACCTGAAGCAATTGATTGAAGATTTTGTAGCGGCCTGCGTGCTGGCTCAAAAAGCCGGCTTTAGTTGGGTGGACGTGAAACACTGCCACGGCTATCTGGGCCACGAACTGCTGTCAGGTTTTGATCGTCCAGGCGAATTCGGCGGCAGTTTCGAAAACCGAACTCGCTTTTTAAGAAACATCGTTGCGGGAATTCGAGCCGAAGCGCCCGGGTTGGAAATCGGCGTGCGAAACAGCATCTTCGACTTTACTCCCTACGAACCGGAAGCCACCGAAGAACGCATCGGCAAGCCTTCAGCAGATGCGCCTTATTCTTACGCATTCGGTGGCGATGGAACAGGGCAGGGAATCGACCTTGCCGAACCGTCTAAGTTTGTCGATCTGCTGGAAGAACTGCACATCGATTTGCTGTGCACAACATGCGGCAGCCCGTACTACAATCCTCACATTCAACGTCCGGCGATCTTCCCACCATCAGACGGATACCAACCGCCAGAAGACCCACTGGTTGGCGTGCATCGTCAAATTGCGGCAACGGCGGAGCTTAAAAAGCGCCACCCGGGAATGATTGTAGTTGGCACGGGGTATTCGTATCTTCAGGAATGGCTGCCGAACGTCGGCCAGGCAGCGGTGCGTGAAGGTGCCGTCGATTCCGTGGGGCTTGGTCGCATGGTGTTATCGTATCCGGAATTGCCCGCCGACGTGCTGGCCGGAAAAACGATGGCTCGCAAGAAAATCTGCCGCACCTTCAGCGACTGCACCACAGCACCAAGAAACGGAATTGTCTCCGGCTGCTATCCACTGGACCCGTTCTATAAAGCAATGCCCGAACGCGACCAACTGTTAGCGCTGAAAGCCGAACAGTAGGCAGGCCGAAACGCCTCGGCGGGCGGTGGCGTAGGTTGGCCGAGATATGTTGAAGCGACCATTTCTCGCCGTGAGGTGCTCTCAGTCGACAGCCGGGACCGGTTCCAGCGGGGTGATGTCGCTTATGTTGATAGATGGCATTCCGAGCATTACCGTCGTAAGTAGGGCGAAGGGCGAAGCGTCGAGTTTATGGAAGTTGTTAAAGTCTTACTCAAAATGATGCGCGCATGTTGGTCGCAGCGACAACGGAGCGGCTCGGCGATTCGAGCGTTCTATGTCTTGCAGCCAACCACGCCACTGCGTCAAGTGGCGAAGCCCTTGTTAGGGCAATCTGCAACTTTGTATGGTCGCATTTTTGCTTCACAACTAACATTCCTTCCGTAACGAATCCGACCGATTTGTAGTGACCGTTCAAAATGATTGATGCTGTCTGGAATATCTGGCTTGAGCTTGCACCGTGGCTTCTATTGGGAGCGATCGTGGCCGGGCTGATGAACGTCCTGATTCCGGATGGCTGGATGAATAAGCATTTATCAGGACGCATGGGAGTTTTGAAAGCGGTGCTGGTGGGAGTTCCTCTGCCGCTATGTTCGTGCGGAGTGATCCCGGTCGGCCTCGGCCTGAAGAAAAGCGGTGCCAGCAACGGCGCGGCCGTTGGATTTTTGATCAGCACACCTCAGACGGGTGTTGACTCAATCCTTGTCAGTGCGACTTTTCTGGGTTGGCCATTTGCCGTGCTGAAGGTCGTCGTCGCGCTGGTGACGGGACTGATCGGCGGTTGGCTGGCCGACGTCGGAGACCCAGCTTCACCAGGCAGCAGCCCGTCCGACGAAACCGTATTGCATGCAAACGCGGGTCTGTGGCAGCGGTTTATTCATCATTCTGTTGACCTGATTCAATCGATCTGGGGTTGGCTGGTGATTGGCGTTTTGGTGTCGGCCGCAATCACATGGTTGGTTCCCGAACAGTCTTTGGCTGGCATGCCGTTGCTAACCGGCTTGAGCGCTTTGGCGATCACATTGCTGATTTCTGTGCCATTGTATGTGTGCGCGACAGCATCGGTTCCGATCGCTGCAGCTCTGGTTGCGGCAGGATTGCCACCTGGAGCCGCCCTGGTATTTCTAATGGCGGGGCCAGCGACGAACGTGGCCACACTCGGAGCCGTCTATCGAACGCTGGGAGCACGCACGCTGGCCATCTATCTGGGCACAATTGTCGGCGGCAGTTTTCTGGCAGGACTGGCGTTTAACAGCATCATTCACCCCGAAATACTGCTGCACGCTCATGACCACACCTCGTCATGGTGGCGACTCGCCTGCGCGATGATTCTGGCACTAATGATCGCTTGGTTCGCGATCGACGATGTTCGCAACTGGCTTCGACGGCGAACAAAGGTTTCCGACACCGTTCCGTCAACCACGCTTGCAGTGACCGGTATGACGTGCAACGGATGTGCATCCAAACTGGAAAAAGCACTGGCCGCTCAACCGGGGGTTGTTAAAGCCGACGTGTCGTTCGACAAAGGCAAAGCAATAGTCAGCGGCACCGCATCGTACGAATTACTAAGTCAAACCGTGCAACAAACCGGTTTCGCGGTTATTGAACGATAGCCGGAAAGTGCCGGAGTCTTCAGGCAACATGCATCACGCCGACGAATGTGGCACTTCGGTTTGGCTGGCTGGTGGCGAATGATATGATGTCGAAGTACTGGCGAGACTTCCGTTATTTCACTGGGTCACAAAATGCGTTTTCTACTGCTGCTTTCTTTGTTGGGCGTTGTTGGAACATCCACCGCTTATGCGGCCGAGAAGCCGAATGTGTTGATCATCATGGCCGATGACTGCACTCATACAGATCTGCCGTTGTACGGCGGCCAGAACGCAAAGACACCTAACCTCGACGCTTTGGCGGCACAAAGCCTGACGTTCAATAAGGCGTACGTCAGCTCAGCCATGTGCCAGCCGTGTCGAGCCGAACTGTTCACCGGCAAGTATCCCATGCAAAACGGCTGTGCCTGGAATCACTCGGCCAGCCGCCCCGATGTCACAAGTATGCCGCATCATATGCAGAAGCTTGGCTATCGAGTCGGCATTGCGGGCAAGGTTCACGTCAAACCGGATTCAGTTTTCCCGTTCGAAAGCGTTCCTGGATTCGATCCCAGTTGCGTTCGAGAACCAACGAAAGCACACGACCTGGCGGGTGTCACGGAATTCATGAACAGCAGCCAACCGTTTTGTCTGGTGGTTGCTCTTGTTGAGCCACACGTTCCCTGGGTGATGGGCGATGCTTCGCAGTATCCGCCGAAGAAACTGAAGCTGCCTCCGAATATCGCCGACACGCCTCGAACTCGACAAGACTTCGGCCGCTATCTTGCGGAAATCACATACATGGACGGTCAGGTTGGTGAGTTGCTGGCAACTCTGGATTCAACCGGAAAAGCCAACGACACGCTGGTGCTGTTCACGTCAGAGCAGGGTGCTCAGTTTCCCGGCGGAAAGTGGACGAACTGGGACACCGGCCTGCACACCGCATTGATTGCTCGCTGGCCCGGCAAAATCGAACCCAGCCGCCGCACAGATGCGTTGGTACAGTATTGCGACGTGCTGCCAACGCTGCTGGACATTGCCGGCACCGACCCAGCAACCGGCGACTTCGGCGGACATAGTTTCAAAGCTGTCCTGGACGGAGCCACACACAGTAATCGCAAGTACGTCTACGGCGTTCACAACAATCTTCCGGAAGGCCCCGCATATCCCATTCGCACGATTACCGATGGCGAGTTTCGTTACATCCGCAACCTGACTCCGGACGAACTCTACATCGAGAAGCATGTGATGGGGACGAATGGAAAAGGCAATTTGAACAACCCGTATTGGGGCTCGTGGACATGGGCCACAGAAACGAACCCGGACGTTTACAACCTGGTAAAGCGCTACATGCTAAGACCATCGGAACAGTTCTATCATACGGCCAAAGACACCTATGAAATGAACAACCTCGCCGCCGATACTTCGTTAGCCGAACGCAAACAGCAGCTTTCCGCCGAACTGGATAAGTGGCTGGCCAGCCAGGGTGATCCCGGCATTGAACAGGACACGCAAGAATCCCTGGAAGCCTCACGCAAAGGCCAGCACCGTTTCGGCCCACCGGTGAAGTAAACACGGAAAGCCTCAGCAGCTAACGAGAAACTAGGGGCCACTCAATTAATTAAATCCGAATTCGCGATGGGTGGCCCTGGCTTAATTGAGCTTGCGAGGAAAACCCCAGGGTCGCTTCAACTTCGTCACACAACCGCAGGCTGAATCCGACTGACTACGCCAGAATCAGCTCAGTCGCGCGTTCGCCGCCCAACTGATTGGGTGAAATCACTTCGTCGATGCCCGCTTTGCGCATGCGGTTCGCGATGGCCGGATTGTTGGATCGAGCAATCACTGAAATGCCGTCGCCCATATCTTTACACGTGATGCCAATCAGCAGGTTGTCCAGTTCCGATTCCATTGCCGCAACCACGTGTTTGGCTTCGACGATGTTGGCTTTTGCCAGATTCAATTCGTTGGTGGCATCACCTTCAATCGTCTGCACTGTTCTAAACTTCCTGCGAAATTCTTCCAGGCGTCCAGCATCGACGTCGATCACAACTACGTTCGCTCGCTTGCGAGCAAGCCGTTCAATGACAGCTTGAGCCATTAAGCCAGTGCCGCAAACAATCGTGTGACCCTTTAGTGTTTCAATCATCTTTGCTGTCCTTCTGCGTTGAAAGTGTCCGCCGAGATCACATTCGACGATGAAACTGGTAAGAATTGCCGTCCAGCCCGTCATGCTGACGAGACTCACAAAAATCAGGCCGGACGTAAACCAACGGCCCGCCTGAGATAATTCATTTGTCTCACCGTAGCCAACGGTGGACATCGTAATGACGGTCATGAAGAAACCGTCAGAGATGCTCCAGCCTTCCACGATGCAATAGCCAATCGTTCCGGCCGCAATGACACCCAACAGCCAATACATGACTTTCAAGAGTCTGCGCAGCGGCAGCGATTCGGTGGGAACGGAATTCATCATCTAACCAACGTAAGCTTCACAGATGATTTTGATATCAGCCGTCGCCTGAGTTTGAAACTCGATGATCTCTTCAGGGGACAGATCAATCCTGATGGCGTTTAGAATTCCTGACGTCGCAGAGACACAATCTTCAGAATTCGCGTTCCATACGTGACAGAGTTGATTTGCAGCAGCGACAGCATCAATCAGTTCGCCTCCAAAATCCGCATCAGCAGGAGCATGATGAAAGCAGATAACGTCGTTGATTTCTTCAGGCAAACCCAAGTTTTGCCCGCACTTGTGTCCGGCAACCGTATGATCGATACCGAAGAATTCTCGTTCAGCATTCACTGCACGTGTGTTGGGTACACTTGTGGCCAGCTTTGAATACTCAATAGGCTGAGCGTCATAGAAAAACAGTTTGCCCACATCATGCACGATGCCGCCCAGAAACGCTTCGTCGGGCGATTGCATTCCCAGAGTTCTGGCCAGCGTTCTGGCGACGGAACCACAGGCCAGTGAATGTAGCCAAAGCTCAGACCGCGCTTTAGCAGTCTCCTTGTCACCCGTACCGAAGACGCCACCAACAGCGGTCGAAATCGCAAGGTCACGAAGTGCTCGCATTCCCAGCACGACCGTCGCGTGATCGACAGAACGAATTTCGCCAGCGAATCCATATAACGGACTGTTGGCAATCTGCAGCAACTTGATCGACAGCCCCGGGTCATGTTTGATAATGCCGGTGATCTCGCGAGCCGTTACGTCGGGTTTTTCACAGGCAACCATAAGCTGGCTGGCTGCGGCAGGAAATGGACGTAGTTCGACGACGTCATCAAGGCTGTCTTTCAGCGTTTTGGCACACGAAGTTGACATATCGTTTCCGCATAATGAGATTGGTTCAGGCCCGGAAGAACCGCGCTTCAATCAAAAGCCGCGGAATTGCTGGATGCCCCATCGTTCAGAACGCGGGCTTCTTGCTGCAATGCAGTAAACTTCATTGACCAGAAACGGAAATCAACATCCGCAATAGCCATTGGCGGCATTCAGAGGTCACTATTCTACCGGGCAATTTCCCGACCAAGCGAATCCAGCACCAGGGCCAGATGAGCGGGCAGCCAGTTTACAGTAGTGGCAACTCCGTGGCCGAACAACGTCTCTTCCACTGGCACCAACAAAACCGAGCGACCGCTGGGCTGATAGTTCACCAACAGATTTTGGCCATCGGCATGGCACCGCGTGCCTGTCTTCCAGCGAGCACACGCGTTGCGAACTCGTGTGGACAGAATAAACTTTGTGTCGAGCCCCTGAACGGGTTCTGCCAAACCGGCTTCAAGAATTGCGCCCAGTTGCCCGTTCATTGGTTCAGCGGTCGGCACAGAAACATCAGTTCCGGCAATCCCGAAGGCCTGCACCCAGTCTCCATACTTTGCAGAAAGCATGTCACCAAACGAATGCGGCGGATACATTCTTTTGGCCGTCAACGGGCTGGCATCATCGAAGTTTCGATGATGCAGCACATGAACCAGTTTGTCATAGCCCGACGTGTCCCAGCCGTAACGAACCGGAGCTCCAAAGCTGGCAATCATCACGGAACTCGCAAGCGGATGCGGCGTTGCAGCATTAACCAACAGCCGTTCAGCGCGCAGCCAGTGCTCTTCTTTTAAGGGGCCAGCCGCTTTAAACAATCGACCAACAGATTCACGATCATTCGCCAGCAGGTTGCTAAGAATGGCAAATCCGTTGCCAGCGTGAGAATGGCCCCACAACAACACTTTGCGATCGGGTTCGGCCTGAAGATCGTCAAGCAGACAAAGCAATCGGACGGCCAGATCGGCTCGTGCAAGATGATGATTCTGTCCGGACCATGTCGGATTCATCAACTGAACCTGAGGATCATCGCCCACAAGTCGCTGAAATTCGTCGCAAAATTCCGGAGTATAATTGCCGACATCTCCTGCCACACGGTCCGTTAACGGCTTCGTGTGCTGTTGAATTTTGGCCGCAAGTGCTTCCACGGGACCTTTCAAAGCGGGAGCACTTTCGCCGATCGACCGCAACATCTCGACGATCGCAAACGGATCATCGCCCATAAACGTGCCATGCACCAGAACCACATGTTCAACTCGCAAATCCGTGTGCAGCCTTGAGAAGTCCGGCCCCTCACCCGCGTCAACCGTCATTTGCTGAAATAACGGCTGAATCGCAGGTTGAGTCGGATAAGACTGATGTTGAAACTGGTTCTGATATGGCATTGTAAAATCGCAGGCCATCCGAACGCGTCGGTTTGACGTCGTTCGATTATTTCTTCGTTACGTAAGCGTAATACGCTCCATATTCTTTGCCGTCTTTGGTGGTGAACAATGCGGTCATTCGAGTCTTGCCCTGCTTTAACTTCAGGTTGAAGACCACCTCTTTGTCGCCCGGCTTAACCGTGCTTTCAGCCGCTGCGTCGCCAACTCGAATAGACGCCTTCACAGGACGGATGGCCTTACCCGGAGTTGCACGAAAGGCCTTTGTTCCAGGCACTGGTGGTCCGGGTGGCAAAGCAGAATCAATCGCAATATCAGCCGTTGCCGGCCAGCGACGAAGACGCACTTCGTAGTCTCCATCTTCGTGAATCATCACGTTCCAGAACCCCGTGTTGCCCTTGCCATTCATCGCCTGCCGGATTTGTGACTGATTCCAGGGTGTTAAGTCTGTTGTGATCCAGTCGTGAGACGTCAATCGAGCAGGGTTGTCTTTGGGATGGCCAAGATAAATGGCCGTATCGTTGCTGAACGATGGCAGCAGATCGGCCCACCATTGCTCATAGAACTTCGTCAGGCGTTCCACGACTTCCGGATGTCCAGAAGCGACATCGGACGCCTGTCCTGGATCATTCTTGATATCGTAAAGTTGTTTGCCGTTGATCAGCCGCCAATCGGACGTCATCACGGAACTCTTTCGCCACTTAATCGGGTCTTTCACTCGCTGTGAGTCGGTGACAAGTATTCGGTCCATCCACTTAACAGCGATATCCGGGTTCATCAGCGCAGCCAGGCTGACTCCATCGAATTTCACGCCTTCCGGAGCAGCGATTTGGCACATTTCAATCAAGGTTGGCAGAACGTCAACATGTGCGGTGATGGGCTCGACATCTCGTCCACCCACCAGCTTGCCATTCGGCCAGTGAACGAAGAAGGGAACTCGATGCCCTCCATCGTATTCGCTACCTTTGCCGTCACGCATTCCGGAATTGTGCGTCTTCCAACCAGACGACGAGCCGTTATCTGTGGTGAAGATAAAGATCGTGTTATCTGTCAGTTTTTCTTCGTCAAGAAATGCTCGCATCTTGCCGACGTTGTCGTCGATGTTCGCAATCATGCCGAAAAAGTGCTGCAGCCCGACATTACCAACGTCGGCGTATGGCTTCGCAAATTCTTCCGGAGCATGCATCGGCCCGTGCGGAGCGTTTGTCGCAATGTACGCCAGAAACGGCTTGCCTTCTTCTTTGGAAGTCTTAATAAACTTCTTCGCGTAATCAAAGAACACATCGGTACAGAATCCTTTCACAGGTTCCGGAGTTCCGTTGTGCCAGTAACTTCCATCAAAGTAGGCGTTGTCCCAATAGTCAGGTGTCTGCCCAACTCCACCACCGCCGTGTCGCATAACTTCTGTGTAGCCTCGATCTTCCGGCCGATACGGATAGTTGTCACCCAGATGCCACTTGCCAAACATGCCGGTTACATATCCCGCATCTTTGAATACCTGCCCCATGGTGACTTCGTTTTCGCGAAGCATCGATCGCCCCATGATGGTGTGCCAAACACCGGTTCGGTTCGTCCAGTGGCCCGTTAAAAAGGCCGACCGAGTTGGCGAACATGTCGGCGAAACGTGATAGTCTTTTAATCGAACCGAATCTTCGTACAGCTTGTCGATTTCCGGCGTCTTCAGAATTGGATTGCCATGACACGACAGATCGCCATAACCCTGATCGTCGGTGATCACAATCACAACGTTTGGCTTGTCAGCAGCAATGCATGCATTGCCAAAGACTGATACCGAAAAAACAAAAAGGACAACGTACGACAGAAGTTTCATAGATCGCTCCAAACAGGCACACAGATGTGCACATATCGCAACAAACAAGGCCCCAAATTGCAACCGCGCCGCAGTTGCTGGTGATGGCGACTCATTGGTGAAAGTGCGTCAACCACCAGCTTGTGTCTCAAAAACTCTCCAACATCAGCAAGAAGAATGCCTATCCCAACTGACCCCTGAATCTAACGCCCCGGACTTGAGTGCGATCAAAGCCTTGGCCTCGTTTTCACAATCAGCCTCGTAATCGCCAGCTGATTGGCACGATGCCCTGAAACTGCGCGGTTCGATCTACACAGCGTGCGAATACGCACGGACGTTCGATGAAAACTCCATGAGCTCTGTTCGCGACAGGTCGGCACAAGGCTTGCAGCATTAAGCAGGCATAATTGGCGCGTGCTAAACCTCAGCCCAGAAAACCTCGACATTCGACAACAACACCAGGGAATACGTGATGAAACACTTCAAAAACATTTTGGTTGCTACGGACACACGATTGGACGCCCATCCCATTGTTGAAGAGGCCGCGCTGATCGCTCAACGTAACGGTGCGACGCTAAAGCTCGTTGATGTCGTGCCGGATTTTTCGTGGCTTGCCAGAATGACGGTCACAGATCACGAATCGTTGCGGCAGCTGATGGGTCGGGAAAAACAAACGAAGCTTGACGAACTTGCGGCAGCGATTCGGAAACATGGCGTCGACGTAGAAGCTAAAGTGCTGTGGGGAAAAACGTCTGTGGAAATTATCCGTGAGGTTCTGCGAGGGCAGCACGATTTGCTGCTTCGCGTCGCAAAGGGGCACGAAAGTCGTCATACGGGATTCTTTGGAGCAACCGGTCGACGACTGCTTCGCGATTGTCCGTGCGCCGTGTGGCTGGTTTCAGCAGCTGACAAGCTTGTGTATACGCACGTTATGGGGTGTATCGATACGTCCAGCGACAGCGAGATTGACGCTGAACTGAATGCGAAGGTCTACGAACTGGCGTCGACGATCAGCCAACAACACAAAGCTCGCTTCACGCTGCTGCATGCATGGTACATCGATGCGGAGAGCATGCTGAGTCACCGCATGTCACGGGCCGACATGGCGAAGTTGCACGAAGAACGTAAAGAGTTTGTGGAAACCAGGCTAGATGCGTTTCTGCAGTCTCGCGAAACAGGAGGGCGTCCCGACAACGTCGAACTGGTAAAGAGTGATGCGCCTTTGCTTATTCCTGCCTATACGAAAGAACGCAGTGTTGATCTTGTCGTGATGGGCACCGTGGCTCGCAGCGGCTTGACCGGAATGGTCATCGGCAACACAGCGGAGCGAATTCTGGACGATCTGCAATGTTCCGTGCTGGCATTGAAACCAAACAGCTTCGTTTCTCCCATCACATATTCCGAATACATCAATCCCACGACAGAATAAGCGACACCACGAAGGCGGACCAAAATTGCAGGCCATCTAAACTACGTTGGCCCCTGGTTGTTGGGTTCCCGAAACATTCATCAGAATGCTTTCTGCTGCTGAAAACAATCGAAACATCACTAATGAGGTCGTCGCGTACTATCGGATGAGTTCAGACACGACGCGGTGGACCTTGTTGAGAAGCAGGGCTATCCGTTCAGAGCTCCCTCTGAGCCGGTCAACTTATCCTCACGAAGTATTTGTGAGTGGCACTGGATGTTTGCTCCTCTACCTTAAAGTATGGTCACCAGTCTTTTGCCTTAAACTGCAGGCTGAGATCAAGCGGCTTCGCGGGCAAAATGCGTTGAAATCGCCATCTTTGTGAAAGACATGGTTCCGTCCATTCCCCCGGTTCAGCACATGGTAAGCAACGCTACCGCTCGATGCTTTGGCATATTCGTGGCATACGCAAAGTCGATCCCCAAGTCACCTTCGTCGTATAGTAGAATGTCGCCGTTTGAAGTCGTTCGTTTTGGGTTCCCAACTCAAAAAACCAAACAACACCAGTTGATGCGAAACGCACACCCTCCAACGAACTAAAATGTCACTTGGCGTTTAAGGTGCAGGCACTTGACTCAATGGGAACAAGTTCGGTTCAATACGAGTGTTCAGTAACAGAATCGAGCTGGGTATGTCGCCGTTGATAAAATCAGGGCTCCAGGAAAGACGACCAGTCGGACGGCTATGTCACTGAAGAACCGTGCCGGACAAAATGAGGTGCAATAATGACGGTAGAAACTTATCGACACTCGGGTGGTATCGGGGCACTTGGAATTCCGTTGATGTGCCTGGGTGGCGGATTGACCACTGTGACTCTTGGAGTGGCCTACGCATACGCCTTGGCATGGATCCCATTTGTCTATGTTAGCTTTCTGCTGACGGCAGGGTTTGGGGCCCTCGTTGGACTGGTCGTTGGAATCTGCGCAAAGTTGGGGAAGGTTCGCAATCCACTGGTCGCGGGAATTATTGGAGTGTTCTGCGCGATCCTTGGTCTTTACGTGGCATGGGCGTTTGACGCCTTAGCCAGATTTGGCAGTGATGAAATCCCCGGCCCCATGTTCGCCCCCGACCTTTTAGTGGAATACATCAAATATTTCTACGAAGAGGGCTTCTGGGGAATTGGCCGAGCCAACGCTACCGTATCCGGAATGTTTCTCGCCGCGATCTGGGCCGCCGAAGCGATTGTGCTTATCGGACTCGCATGGCTACTTTCGAGCGGTTTCATTTCAACGCACCCTTTCTGTGAGAACTGCCAAACGTGGACCAATCAATCCGAAGGTATCGCTAAGATCAACCCTCCGCACGGTGATGTTTCAGTCATCGAACAACTCTGCGATGGTCAAATCGACGCGATCAGCAAATTCAAACTCTGTGACCCCGAAGCGGCAGATTACATCCGAATCGATACCGCCATTTGCCCCACGTGCACCGAGTCAAACTTTGTCTCAGTGTATGTCGTTGAAACAACACAAGATAAGGACGGAAACAACAAAGTGGAATCAAAGCCACTGAAGCAGAATATGATTGTAAGCAGCGAGGAGACGCAACGCTTATCGAGTATCCTCGAGGAACTTTCCGCGACGTAACGACCGCAAAAAAAGAACGTCAGAAATAAAACCGCTCACACTTCTGTTTATGTTTTTGCCGCACATCTTCTTGTCGTATCAGAAACCAGGATCGACCGGATTCGACGCATTGAATTCAAATCATCACAAGACGCAAACATCGGGGACATAGCGTTATGGGCGAACGGCTGAGTCGTAGTCGGCGACGGCCAGCCGTATTGCGGGCGAGTACAAGCGCTGAGTCATTGTTCCGTTCTGCAACCTTTCAACTTGGGATACGCGAAATCGTTTTATGGCGTCCTTGAATCGGCGGCTGCCGGATCGAGTCATTCTGATTGTCGAGGCTTTACTGCTCGTGCATATTGGACCGGCAGGACTTCCGAAGAGTTTTCCACGTCAAGCTGTGCTGCCGCATGGTACGGCCAATAGGGGTCACGCAGCATTTCTCTCGCCAGCACGACCAGATCGGTGTCCTGATCTCGAATTGCCTGGTCCGCCTGTTGTGGATCAGTGATCATCCAACCTGCTGCCGTTGGAATTCCTGCTTCTTTGCGAATGCGACTGGTGATTGGAATCATAAAGCCCGGTCCCCATGGAACCCGCGAGATGTCGGGCGTCACAAATCCGTGGCTGACATCCAACAGGTCAAGTCCCGCATCTTTCAGGCGGCGAACAAGCTCAATAGATTCTTCAATCGTTACGCCGCCCTCAATCCAGTCGGTCACTGAAAGTCGAGCGGTCAATGGCAATCGCTCCGGCCATGCCTTGCGAACAGCGGTGAACGTCTCAAGCATGAATCGAATGCGGTTCTCAAAGGAGCCCCCGTATTCGTCTGTTCTTGTGTTGGCCAATGGAGAATAGAATTCGTGAGCAAGATAGCCGTGTGCAAAGTGAAGTTCCAGCCATTCAAATCCCGCCGCCAGGGCTCTCTTAGCCGCCGCGACAAAGGCATCCTGAACCCGCACAATATCTTCGACAGTCATCTCTCTGGGAGTCTTCGCAAGTGTTCCGCCAAACGGAACAGCTGAAGGTGCAATCGTGTCCCAGCCACCCTTTCCCGTTTCAATATGATTGTCACCTTCCCACGGTTTGTTAGCACTTGCCTTCCGACCGGCATGGGCGATCTGAATACCGGGAACCGTCCCAACATCTTTCATGAATCGCACAATGCGGGCAAACGGCTCAACATGTTCATCAAGGTACATTCCCGTGTCAGCGGGGCTGATGCGACCTTCCGGTGAAACTGCCGTCGCCTCAACGATCACCAGCCCGGCACCACCTACCGCACGAGAACCAAGATGCACGAAGTGCCAATCGTTCGGGAATCCGTTTTCAGACGAATACTGACACATAGGCGAGACGCCAATGCGGTTTTTGAGCAGCACATCTTTCAACTGAAACTCTTGAAATAAACTCGTCATTACCTTGTTCCTAATTGGGTCTTGTCAGGTTAAGTCCTGGTGATCTGGACGGAAGCGTTCATGGAGGATTATGGATTTGGAAAGGATGGCCGGTGTTGGAGCGAGGTGCGAACGGAACACCGGAGTTTCCTTCGAAAGCTCAGCCCAAACCCGGTCGCCCACATCTGAATTCCGAACTCGAATTCGGTGAGCCCGCCCGATCTGGACATTTCGCTGGGGTGATGGATCAAACAATCACAACGTTGATTATCAGGCCGCTTTCGAGGCGACAAGCTTTGCGTCCAAACTTAATTCGCCCGCTCCATTGGCCATCAGGAACACCATCGTCCCCATCAGAGAAAGATTCTTCATAAATTGAATCATCTGCATCTGTTGTTCCTGACCTTCAAACTTCCAGAAGTCATGGAAGAAGTAGGTTGCGAGCACAAGAGCAAGGCCGCTCCCAGATGAATTTTGAAGCCTGCAATCACAGACAAGCTTCCGGCAATCAGAAACACAATGGCTCCCGCCAGCATCAATTCAGGAAACGGAACTCCCTCCGATGCCATATACGTTGCCACACTTTTGAAGTTTGGAATTTTGTTACCGATAGCACTCATCAAAAAGATGGTGGCGATCATCAATCGACCGAACAGAGATGCTACTGCCTGCATGGTTCGTTTCCTTAACATGATTTTGTAAATGGTTGTTTATGCGAGATCAAACAACATGATTTCGGCGTCCGAAGTCGCCTGAATCTTCAACAATGTCTCCTCGCTGACTGCCGCTCCGTCGCTGGTGTTGAGGTCCACCCCGTTCAGCAAAACGCTGCCTCGCAGGACCTGCAGCCATGCATGTCGGTCTGCCGCCAATTCGTGCCCGATCTCTTTGCCGAGTTCGATTTGCGACAGGTAAATGGCTGCGTCAGTATGAATCAGCAGAGAACCTTCTGCGGCATCTCGGGAAGCGACAAGTCGCAGTTTGTTATGCCGTTCTGATTCTGGAAATTGTTTCTGCTCGTAACCTGGCTCGATCCCTTTTCGTTCCGGAAAAAGCCAGATCTGGTACAGATGAACTGGCTCAGTGGCAGACGGATTAAACTCACTGTGAGTAATTCCGGTACCCGCCGTCATTCGTTGAAATTCGCCGGGCCTCAACACTTCCCCGTTACCCATTGAATCTTTGTGTTCCAACGCACCTTCCAGCACGTAAGTAACAATTTCCATGTCGTTATGAGGATGAGTTCCGAACCCCTGCCCGGGAGCCACAACATCCTCGTTCATGACCCGCAGTGACCTAAACTTCATATGGTCTCGGTCCTGGTAGCTCGAAAACGAAAACGTGTGACAGGTCTTCAGCCAGCCGTGATCGGCGTAACCTCGATCCAGAGCTCTACGAACGTTGATCATGACATCACCTCTTGCTTAGTTAATCTGCTGTGTCTTTGAAAAATTCGGAAGTTCGCGCTGCTATTTCGCCAGATATCCGCCATCAGCAATCTTCGCGCCTTTAGATAGGTTTTACGAAAGTAGTTGACACGTAATGTTTATGGGCAAAAAAAGGTCGAGTCATTCGTTGCCCAGGCTCTCACGAGTCTTCTCCAAGAGTCGGCTGAGTTCCTTGAGTTCAGCACGAGTCAGATGGCCGGCGAGTTGCTTGTGCAACTGCATTACCGGGGCATCCATTTCGTTAAGCAACGCTTTCGCCTTGTCAGTGAGTTCAATGTAAACAACCCTCCGATCCTGAGTGCATCGGTCGCGTTTCACAAGCTCCTGTTTTTCCAGCCGATCCAGCAGGCCTGTCATAGCAGGAACGACCTGAATCATTCGATCAGCGATTTCCAGGCAAGGCATCGGTTTCCCTTCGCCTCTCAAAATCCTGAGGACGTTGTACTGCGACGACGTGAGATCGTACTGGCGAAACAACTTCCCAAACCGATTCTGCAACCGATCATTCGTCCGCAGAATGTTCACGACCGCCTCCTGTTCAGGCAAATCGAAGGGTCGCTTCTTTTTCAGTTCAGATTGAAGTTTGCTTGCTGCCATATTCTGGTCTCCCTGCAAATTAGATTACATGTAATCTATCATCATGTCAATTGATTTTGCGCAGTTTTTTATTCCCGACCGTCTGGCCATAGACCGGACAGATCAACAAATCGCAAAACTGGCGCTGTTTCCGGCAATATGCAGACCCAGAAAGTAGTCGCGTCGGCCCGCCGCTTATTCGCAACCGGACCTGACGTGTTTGATGCGGCGGATGAAGAACACTGGGTAAGCTACTTCGACACTTAATGAATGACATTCAGGCAAGTGCGACTTATCGCAGGCTCAACGTGCCGCCGTCAATCGGATGGACGCTGCCCGTCACAAACGAGGCTTCGTCGCTGCATAAGAACAGCGCGGCGACGGCGATTTCTCGAGGGCTGCCCATGCGACCAATCGGTTGAAAGTCGGACAGCTTTTGCAGCATCTCGGCTTCTCGTCCTGGATAGTTCTTCGCCACAAAGCCATCAACAAATGGAGTGTGGATACGTCCGGGCAAAATCGCGTTGCAGCGAATTCCCTTGTCGACAAAATCTTTCGCAACGGAATACGTCAACGCCGTGACGGCTCCTTTGCTGGTTGAATAGGCAAAGCGATCGGCCAATCCAAACCATGCCACAGTCGATGCGATATTCAGTATCGCAGAACCGGGCAGCATGTGTGGAATCACCGCATGGCAGCAGTTGTAAACACCTTTGACGTTAACGGCCATCACTCGGTCGAAGTCTTCCTCTGCGGTAGTCGTCACGCTGCCAACATGAGCAATACCGGCATTATTCACCAGAATATCGATTCGCCCGCGATCAGCAAAGATTGCATCCACCTGGGTCTTGACGGCTTTTTGATCTGTGATATCGCAAATTCGAGCTGACGCTGAGCCTCCCGCCGCTTTGATTTCCGCCACGGTCGTCGCTGCAATATCAGCGTTGATTTCAACAATGGCCACATGCGCCCCCTGTTCCGCGAACACTTCGGCAATCCCTTTACCGATTCCGGAACCGCCGCCCGTCACAATTGCTGTTTTGCCATCAAGCCGTAACACTCTGAATTCTCCGACAAGACTTGTCCTGCTGATACACTTCGCGAATCGCGCGAACGTGAAGACTCAAAAGCTTCCCGCGTAGTTACTATACGATCTGGTGGCAAAGAAACATCTGATCGACGAAACTACCAGACTCGGCAGATTAACCAACGACATCGTGCCGACTAAATCACCGCAGTCGAACAACCAAATTTCCAAATTTCCTACTGAATAGCCTTCCTGAAATGTCCGAAACTCCCCGCAAACGGCTTCGCAGCGAACAATGGTTTAACGACCCTTCCAACCCCGACATGACGGCAATCTATGTCGAACGCTTCTTAAATTACGGGGTTACTTATGGCGAGCTTCAGTCGGGCAAGCCAATCATCGGGATCGCTCAAACAGGAAGCGATATTGCACCGTGCAACCGAATTCACCTGCAGACGGTTGAACGAGCAAAAGACGGAATACGCGCGGCTGGCGGAGTTCCATTTGTGTTTCCCGTGCATCCGATTCAGGAAAGCTGTCGTCGTCCAACAGCGGCTCTTGATCGCAATCTGGCCTATCTTGGGCTGGTAGAAATCCTGCATGGCTATCCGTTTGACGCTGTTATTCTGACCACCGGTTGCGACAAAACGACTCCTGCTGGTTTAATGGCAGCGGCGACCACAAACCTGCCCGCCATCGTACTATCGGGTGGCCCCATGTTAGATGGCTGGTACGAAGGCAGGCTGACCGGTTCCGGCATGGCCACCTGGGAAGCTCGCCGACGTCTGGCCGCCGGGCAAATCGACTACAACGGATTTATGGAACTGGTGTGTTCCACAACAACCAGCCCCGGCCATTGCAATACGATGGGTACAGCACTCACCATGAACTGTCTGGCAGAAGCTCTGGGCATGTCCCTTTCCGGCAGCGCGTCAATTCCGGCGGCGTATCGCGAACGCATGCAATCGGCCTACGAAACCGGCCAGCGAGCCGTCGAAATCGTGCACGAACAATTGACGCCGGATAAAATTCTGACACGCAAGGCTTTCGAAAACGCGATTGCAGTCAACACGGCCATTGGCGGTTCCACAAACGCTCCGCCGCACCTGGCCGCGATTGCTCGGCATGTCGGTGTCGACCTTGATATCAAAGATTGGGAAACGCTGGGCTACGATATTCCGCTGCTGGTGAATTGTCAGCCCGCTGGTGAATTTCTGGGAGAAGGCTTTCATCGAGCGGGAGGCCTGCCAGCTGTCATCAACGAATTGATGAGCAATGGGCGCATTCATGGTGATGTACTCACCATCGGTGGAAAATCCATGGCAGAAGACATCGCCGGAAAAACGGCAACTGATCGAATTGTCATCCGAGCCTATGATTCACCAATGATGAAGAACGCGGGCTTTCTGGTACTGTCCGGCAATCTGTTTGATTCGGCTTTGATGAAGACCTGCGTGATTAGTACGGAATTCCGCCAACGCTATCTATCGACGCCCGGCAACGAAGATTGCTTTGAAGCGCGAGTCATCGTATTTTCTGGACCAGAAGACTACCACGCCAGAATCGACGACCCAAATCTAAACATCGATGATTCGTGTCTGCTGGCCATTCGAGGCTGCGGTCCAATTGGATATCCCGGCAGCGGCGAAGTAGTCAACATGCAACCTCCAGCCGCCATGCTGAAACAGGGCATCAACCAATTGCCAACACTAGGCGACGGTCGACAAAGCGGAACCTCCGCCAGCCCCTCAATGTTAAACGCATCACCGGAATCCGCAGCGGGAGGAAACCTGGCTCTGCTGGAAACAGGTGATGTCGTACGAGTCGACCTGAAAAACCGTAAGGTCACGCTGCAAATATCAGACGACGAATTGAAGCTTCGCCGACAAAGCTATGTCGAACCGGAAATCGTCAACGAAACGCCATGGCAGGAAATGTATCGAGGCTGCGTCGGCCAGCTATCCACCGGTGGCTGTCTCGACTTCGCCACAAAGTACCGCAAAGTCTCCGAAAAAGCCCCACGCCATAACCACTAACAAGGGCTTCGCCCTTGACCCGCTGGCGTGGGGTGCGGCCGGACCTGGGGAGTACGAATCGCCGAGCCGCTCCGTTGTCGCTGCAAGAGATCCGCGGACATCGGACGCGAATCTTCGTGATTAAGACTGTCTGCCTGCAAAAAGTCCAGGCCTGTAACCAGCGGCGCCGATTCGATGAAATCGCCATGGAACAGCTAGCAATTCGTTGTAGAATGGACGTCCCAGATCTCGCCAGGTTCAAGGAGTGCCGGATGTCAATTTCTTCTAATCAATACCGTACAAAACTGACGTACGACGACTACGTGTTATTACCGGATGACGGTAACCAACACGAAATTATTGACGGGCGACATTATAGGAACGCAGCGCCAAGTCCCAGACATCAAACCGTTTCTCGTCTGATTCAGTTCCAGTTGATGGAACAAATTGAGATTCCAGGGCATGGGCAGGTATTTAACGCTCCCATAGACGTTCAATTTGATGACTTCAATGTGGTGCAGCCTGACATCGTTGTCGTCATGAATTCCAATCGGATTGTGACTCCAACAAAAATCAAGGGAGTGCCGGACCTGGTTGTTGAGATCCTTTCCCCCTCAACTCGCGATCGAGACCTGCAGCTAAAGAAACAACTTTACGAGCAAAACGCAGTGCCCGAATACTGGATCGTCGATACCGATAACCAAAATATCCTGGTGCATTGCATCGACAGCAACGGAACATATGCCCAGCCCCTTGCCCACTCGGAAACCATCACATTGTCAATTCATGACATGACCGTCAGCCTTGACCTGAACAAGGTGTGGTAGACAGCAGTATCAGAACCTCGTTCGCCGCAGACTTTCGAAGCAGGTCAGCAGGCAGGTGTGATTCACTGAGTGCCTCAGTCGTTGCTTGCGATTCCGGGGTACCTATTAGGAATGATTCAATTCCAGGTCAGTTTCGCACAATCAAACGTAAACTCGCGAGTGTTGTCGGTGAATTCAGTTCCTGTCCAAATGGTACCACCCGATAGCTTAATGGTGGTACCGTCCAGTTTAGCCGAATGACGGTAGATCCAACCTGGCCCGGTGCCTGAAGATCGCACCTGCTCTATCTTCCATGTTTTGCAGTCCAGTCGGTAGATCGGCGTGTTTCCGGGACGTCGATCATCGGGATAACCAAGGCACCCGACAACATAGATGAAGCCGTCTACAAACGTCGCTGTGTGAAAATCGGTCGGCGGAAACACTGATCGCGGGTATGTGAAGATCCGAAATTCGCCTCGACCATCATGTACGACCACATCATTGTAAATGCAGAAGTCCGGATCATAGTGGTCTTCGTGTTCGCCTCCGACTTCAACGAACTCACCGCTTGGCAACTCTGTCAACGATTGCCCGAATCTGGAGAAACACCAGATTGGATGTCGCCCAAAGATAGACGCCTTTCCGTACTGCCGGCTGGCCGCCCAGCCTGAGGCTCGAGTTCTCACCATCTCATTCTTGAAAGCATGCTCGACTTGATCCGGATTCGCCTTGCCAAATATCGGCTTGCTCTGACGGCGATACTCTGCGGACGTAGCATTCAATGGAAGTGACGAATCACGACTGAAAATGTCAGCACGGTTTTCCGATGAAATCGCCGCCCCGTCAAGCCCCGCATCAGACAGCAACCGATAAGCTTCCATGCTGCCAACGTGAGTCATCAGGTTTTCGCCGCTCGAACACTTCTGCGAAGGATCAGCATCTGCAGCCAACAGTACTCGCAAACACTGACAGTCGTCGTGCTGAATAGCCTTTTCCAGCGGCGTGGTGCCAAAGTCATCGCATGGTGCGTTTAGATCAGGTCCGGATTGCAGCAGCCACTCCAAAATTTCGACGCGATTATGGTCAATCGAAAATCCAATCGCCGTCTGTCCGCAGCGACCGGTTGCCGACTGATCACATCCGGCAGCAATCAGCTGCTGCGCGATTCGCAAGTGGCCACAGGCGACGGCCAATAAAAAGGGAGTACGTTCCCAAAGGTCTCTATGCTCAATGTCGGCACCCGATTCGATGGCCCGCGCGACGTCGGCTGGACTATCGTTGACAACTGCCCAACAAAGATCGGGCCACGCAAGTTGCTCATCATTCGCGTCGCACGAAAGCAGGACCTTGATGATGTCAATTTGCAAAGTGCGTGAACATACGCTAAGCGGAGACTCACCCCATGACGAGCACGCATTTACGTCGGCTCCCGCATCAACAAACAACTCCACAATTCTAAGTTGTTCGTCCGGTGCAGTTTCGACGGGACGATGAAACGAACTCAGCAAAGGTGTATAGCCACCGGGATCTGCCCATGAGACATTCGCCCCATTTTTGATTAGCAATTCAATAGTGCGAAGCGACCCGTGTTTTGCCGCGATCCCCAACACCGATTCGGCAGTGTAGGGCATGGCTCGAGCTTGCTCGATGTACGTCACGTCCATTCCCTCTTCTTTCATGAAAGAGACAGTACTCTCATCCATTTCAAACACAGGCTTGGGGATCGTTTCGGCATTCAGGTTTGCTCCGTTGTCAATGAGCCATTCAATAATGCGTTCATCGACGTTCGGTTGCATCACGGCCAACATCAGGGGAGTCAGCCCCTCATCATTGAAAGCCTCGATGTCGCGAGCAACTCGCTTGTCTGCTGCCAACGACTCAATGTCGCCATTCTTAATGTAGTCGTGAATTTTCAAAGCTGAACCCTTTGCTTAACAGCGAGAGCCTTGTTCAGAAGTAACGATTACGCCGTGCGGAAACAAAAGGTGCGGTCTCCGAATGACCAGAGACCGCACCATCTTTAATCGTCCGCCTTGTCGCCATCTTTTATGACAAAGCGAGCCTTCAGTCGGGCTACTTCCGAAGCCAGTCCGGCAGATTTCACAGAACGCAGAACTTCGTCGAAATCTTTGTAGGCCGCCGGAGCTTCATCTTTGGGATAGCTGCGGCAGTTGCTCAGAATATCGGCGTCTTCAAACGACTGATCAACCGTTGCCTGGTCCAGTTCGCGGATCGCTCGTTTGCGACCCAAAGCTCGACCAGCTCCATGATTCACGCTGTAGCAGCTAATCGCCGCTCCTTCGTTAGCCACCATAACAGCTGAACCCGCCTGAGGATTACCCGGCAGAAGAATGGGGTGGCCCGTTTCTTCGTACAACGTTCCCTTTAAAGCGTGGTGCCCCGCTGGGAACGCGCGAGTCGCTCCTTTGCGGTGAACCCAGCTGGGCTTGTTGTCCACGATTTCCTTGCGAGCAATGTTATGACTGATGAAGTACACCAGCTGCCCGGTCACGCCAGGCAGCACTTCCTGAAACGCTTCCAGAATCAGTGCGTTAATCAGCAGATGGTTGACCGTCGCAAAGTTGGCTCCCAATGCCATGTCGTCCAGATAATCATTCGCTTCAGAAGTTCCCAGAGGCGCGTAAACAAGTTCACGGTCGCGTCCCGGCAAGGGAATATCCCACCTGGCAAACTTTTCCTGCAACGCTTTGAACTGTCCCATCGCCAGGTTGTGCCCGATGCCTCGCGATCCACAATGAGACAGAAACGCAACGTGTCCGTCCTTCAGGCCGAACGTGTCTGCCGCCTTGCGAGCTCGTTCGTTATCGCAAAGTTCAACAACTTCACATTCTCCGAAATGGTTGCCTCCACCGTAAGAACCAAGCTGCTTCATCTTGCCGGGAAATTTATGACGGAAGTAGCCAACTTCAAGATGCCGCTCCATACGAATTGCCAAAGCGTCGCGAGATTCATCGTGTCCAACATGGAACGAATCTTCGCACCGCTCAGCCCATTCAGCCGGAATTCCCAGCTGATTGCAGACATCTTCTGAAGCGCCTTCCACCATGACCTGAAGACCAAGCTGTTCGCTCACGGGACGAGACTTGAGCGCATGTCGCTGGCCTCGTCCCGCTCCCGTTGGAGTACGTTCACAGATGGCATTGATGATGGCTCGACGAATCGGCCGATCGATAATCTGATCAGCCGGCAGGTCCAACTGAAGCAGGCTCATCGAACACTTGATATCGACTCCAACGGGACCAGGATACACGTGAGTCGGCGAAACCATCGCACAACCAACGGGTGCCCCGTAACCGCAATGAGCGTCAGGGTTCAGCACAAGGTCGGTCACGCCAGGCGCCATTCGCGAGTTAATGGCCTGTTGCAGACACATGTCGTCGAACGTATTGCGAATCGCTTCCGTACCGATGACCGTGATGGGCTTTGTCGATGAGCCTGTTGTCGGCAGAATCGCCGTTGCTTCGCCTGTTGGTATCATTTCGAATGTCATGTTATTTGAACTTCTTCGTGAAGTGTCTAGATATGCAGGAAAACAAAAAGCCCCTCGTTACGACAAGAATTGATGAAACGTTTCGCGCTCTACCAAACTGAGCTACGGCCCCGAAATACAGCCTCCAGGAAGCTGCCGGAATGGAGCCGATGGGATTCGAACCCATGACCTCGTGAATCAGAATCATGTAGTTCCATCTGCATTCGTAACAAAGGATTTTCGAAGCTGGAAAGCAGAGCCTAAGTTATAGAAGGCCTGCGGCTTTCCACTTTTGTAACACGTTTAACAAAAGTACTCAGCGACAAGGATTGATGAGATTTTCCGTTTTCACGGAGCGAGATTCGAACTCACAAAACCGATGTAATCCCACCAGCATTCGCTGAGTATTTTTGTGCGCGATCCCGTTTGAAGGGAACGAGCACTGTCTAAAGAAAGCAAACCGAAAGTCGACAAGGGTTTGTTGAGACGTGGACATGGGTAAATGTAGTCCCAACGGCATTCGACTTTCGTGTTTTGAAGAGGCTGACAAGTGTTTGCTGAGATATATGCCGTATGCTCTATCCAGTTGAGCTACTGACTGCCGAAGCACTCAGGCAGGACTCGAACCTGCAACCTTACGGTTAAAATGTAATCCCAACGGCATTCAGCCTCAGTTTCCAACAAGGGCTTCGCCCAACGCCGTTAAGGATTCTTGAGCGGGAAAACAGTGAGCTTAAGCGAGAGATCGCAGTCTGAAGTTTGGGTGTGTTTAAGTCACGAAGTGACGGTAGGTATTAGCCACGGGCGCGAGCCCGTGGAACAGCATTCAACAGTCGTTTTCAGTCCTGAAGGGACGACAGGCAACAACGCGAAATGATACGCCTATCGTCCCTTCGGGACTTTCCGTCTGACTTTTTGCAAACCACGGGCTCGCGCCCGTGGCTACTACCTGCCGTCACTTCGTGACTGAAACGCATTCGGCATTACAGCCTCTTCCCCCACTTTAAACAGCGTTTTTGCTTTTTAAAATCCTTCACGGCGCTGGGCTTCACCCTTGACCCAGTGGCGTGGCCTGCGAAAGCACGTGGAACGTTTCAATCGCCGAGCCGCTCCGTTGTCGCTACGATCAACGTGCTCGCACCGTACGCTTCATTTTCAGTAAGACTCTAAATCAGTGGATGGACCGCAGAGCATGCGATCTTCGAGCGTACTCTGCAAATCCACACACCGTTAATGCCCTAAATTGAAATCTTCTCGATTTCATTCACCCAATGTCCTTCACTGAAGCGTCCGTGAGCCACGTCCGCGATCAATTGGAACACATGGTCGCTGAAACCACCAACGTTGATGATGTCCGCCGATTCCTTTGCCTGCGTTGTTCCGTAGGGCTGGATATCGATGCAAATCATCTTCGCCTGACGATTTCGTTTCTTGAACACGTTCCACTGGCTCATTGTTTCAGTCGCCAGCTTTCCGGCCCATGCCCGATTTGTATCAATCCATGATTCGTTGTCGGAAACATAGATGATCAGATCGCCTTTGGCATTCTGCTTATTCAAATGCGCCAGCGGAGCACTGCAGTTGGTTCCGCCAGACGGTAACTTCGCCAGCTTCTCAGCATTTGTCATTACCGAATCTTTAGGATTCAAGCGGCAGTTCACGACATGATCACTGAACGGAACAACCTCCGTGTTCGGATTGCGTCGCATCACAGCAGCTGCCACAAGAGCCGCCACATCGATGCAACGTGTTGCCGTTGTTGCACCCGCACGGTATCCAGTAACGGGTGAATGCATGGATCCCGAAATGTCCGGGAAGACATACACTTTTCCGTCGACGCCGGGCACGTTTTGCGTCGCGATTTCCATCGCATCCTGCAACGCATTCCGAACATCAGATGGCACCGCCTGATCAACATTGTTCCATGCCGTCAACAATTGGTATGGGAAGACTTTCGCTTTTCGAATCAGCTCTACATTTCGCAAGCGATTCGCGATTACCTTCACCATTTCCTTGTTGTTGAAGACACCGTGTCGAGCAAACGTGTTCAAGTTCATTCGCGTCATTTGCCATGAAGCATTGCGAGCAATCCGTTCCCAGTCTGCCTTCGTCAGCGGCAACGCTGTCAGCATTTGGAAAGGCACATCCGGAGCAACCACCTTTCCAGGGTTTGTGTTCCGTTTGAACTTTTCGTATTGCTGCACAATTTCGGGCAGGTCATCTTTGTTGCACTCCTTGCCGATCAGATAAGCGAACAATGCGTTACGTGAAGCTGATGCAGGCTTGGGATGCACCATCTTGACGACGTCTGCCAGTGAAGGGTCGTTTCCGACGGAACCTGCAAACAACTGCTTGTCGGTTTTTGCTTCCATCCACTGTAAGATCAATCGCTTTGGCAATGTTCCCAGGCTCTTTCGACCAACAACTCCTGAACGCATGATCTGCACAAAGTTTCGCAGCATCTTTGGGTTGTCGATCACTCGATCAAAAATTTCCGCCAGCAGGCCTGGTGACTTCACGGACAGGATCGCGCACAACAGGGCCGGCATGTCTTTCATGTAACCGGACTGTCGAGCGTACAAGGCAGTTTTCGCGATGAACTCCGGGCTGATTTCTGCAGTCAGCTTTAGAACCGTTTCCAGTTGTTCTGCACCAGATGCGTAGAACGTCTGGCTAAGTGAACCAGTGGCTGCATATTGAGCCAGCTGATGCTTAGCTGTCATGGAATAAGCTCGGCCACCCGCTTCGTTAACCGTGTCGGCCAAAACAGGTTGCTTACCAAAGAAGCTCTGAAAAAGTGATTTGTTCGCCATGATGCTTGACTCCTGTTTCGTCCATTACTTGTGTTTGATAAGACAATCACAAGGCAGCAGGCGTGCCAAAACAAACACGAGTTTTCGAGAAACTCCATAAATCACCTGCAGCAAACATTTTACGTCTCAAAAAAGGCATCAATGCCGCTGGAAGCGACAATTCAGGAGCCAAGCGTTAAGATACCCAATGATAGACGTCTATCCTGTGGTATATTTATCGACTGCTTCCCTGATAAGGGCAGAGCGAATCCGAAACGCTCGATCACGCTGTCTTCAAACAATTGAACTTGTTCACCTTGAGTCATATACCCAGAGCGACAACCGAGCGGCTCGGCGATTAGTACTTTCCACCTTCTCTCACATGCCACGCCACAGGGTCAAGGGCGAAGCCCTTGTTGGATTGTTCGATGAAAAAGAAGACTGTTGTTATTGGGATCCTGGGAACTCAGCTGGATGCAGGCCGCGACCGCAAGCGTTGGGAAAAGTGGCGCCCGACAGTGTCTGCCTGTCAGCACGACGACCTGCTGATTGATCATTTCGAATTGCTTTACCCGATCAGTCATCACACACTGGCCAAAAGCATCAAAGCCGACCTGACATCCGTCTCACCCGAAACAAATGTTCAATTGCACAACGTCGAATTCGAAGACGCGTGGGATTTCGAAGAAGTTTTCGGGACGTTACATGAGTTCGCTCGCGGTTACGAATTCAATACAGAAGCCAACGATTACCTGATTCACATCACGACAGGTTCGCACGTTCAGCAAATCTGTTTGTTTCTGTTGACTGAGTCGCGACATCTGCCAGGCACACTGCTGCAGACCAGCCCGCCAAAGCGAAAGATGTACGGTACTCACCCAGGAACGTACTCAATTATCGACCTCGATCTTTCTCGCTACGACGCACTGGCTGCTCGGTTTGCTGTTGAGCAGCAGGAAGGCCAGCAGTTCCTGAAGTCTGGCATTGAAACTCGCAACAAGGCCTTCAACGATATGATTGAACGGATCGAGCGTGTCGTAATCGCCAGCACGGCTCCCATCCTTCTAACCGGACCGACGGGTGCGGGCAAGACTCATCTGGCGCGTAAAATCTATGAACTCAAACGCCGCCGCGAACAAATTCGAGGCGACTTCGTCGAGGTCAACTGCGCGACGCTGCGAGGCGACCAAACGATGTCCGCTTTGTTTGGTCATGTGAAAGGGGCGTTTACAGGAGCAGCGGTGGCTCGTATGGGGCTACTGAAATCGGCGGATGGTGGATTGTTGTTTCTGGATGAAATCGGTGAACTTGGCCTTGATGAACAAGCCATGCTATTGCGAGCCATTGAAGAAAAACGTTTCTTACCAGTCGGTTCTGACAAAGAATCAGAAGCTGACTTTCAGTTGATCGCGGGTACCAATCGTGAATTGACTGAACGAGTTGCTGCAGGTCTGTTTCGCGAAGATCTGTTTGCGAGAATCAATCTGTGGACATTCCAGTTACCAGGCCTCGCTCATCGGGTCGAGGATATTGAACCGAATCTGGAATTCGAACTGGAACGCCAATCAGGGGGAATCGGGCAGAAGACCAGCATGACTCGGGAAGCCCGGCAGGAGTTCCTGGACTGGGCGACGTCAACATCCGCCAGCTGGTCAGCAAATTTCCGCGACCTGACTGCGGCCGTAACCAGAATGGCGACTTTGGCCGGCGACGGTCGAATCGGAGTCGAGGAAGTCCGAGAAGAAATTCAACGTCTGAGCGAATCGTGGGGAACAGACTCGGGCGGAATAGCATCGAAAGGTTTGCAACAGTTTCTAACAGAGGATCAGATTGCCGGTATTGACCTGTTCGATCAGGCTCAACTGGCAGCCGTGTTGGGTGTGTGTCGACAGGAAAAAACTCTGGCCGCGGCTGGGCGCAGGCTGTTTGCGGTGTCGCGAAGAACACGATCATCAACGAACGATTCGGATCGGCTTAGAAAATATCTTGCCAGGTTTGAGCTTGATTGGAAGACGGTTTGCGAGTGACAAGACTCATTGATACTTAAGTCCCACGCACAGAGGTTAGTGCGGGGCAGCCTTACATCGCGACAAGTTGCTGCATTGTTGAGATCACCGTTTCCAGATCTCCCACAATAACGAACGACTGAAAAGCGTAGTCGCCAGCGGCAACTCCATCTTTGTTTCGAATACGAAAGACCGAATTCCATTTGACGACCTCTTGACCGCGAAAATTCCAGCGACCGTAGCCTGCGTTTTCAAATCCCGGCGAAGGTTGCCCGGGCGAATAGATGGCCATCGCGTGACTGCCGGATTCGGTTGAGAAGATAATTGGATGAGCCTGTTCACCGGGGCCATCCGATAGTGGGGATGTTTGCCCTGTTTCGATGTTGAAGGTCAGAAAATTCGAGAATTCCGGCGGCATATATCCAGTGACCGCTTCGAACTGCGCGAAGGTGTGGAATTCGTTGATTGGCAGTGAGAACGTGACATCGTATTGAATGACGTTCGGAAAATTCCGGTAGCCGATGGTGACTCGTTTTGTCAGCAGATGGTTCGACAGCAAAGTCGTGTTCTTGGCGGGATTTGGCCCCGACTTCTCGCCAGGACGCAGCCAAAACGCCATCTGCGAAGTTGTTTGCAAAGTATTGCCTTCTGCAATCAGGTGCAGCAATTGACTGGTGGATGTCGGGCCCGCTCCGTCAGCTCGGGAGCCGGCTTCTGTGGGATTAAACGATTCCCCTGAAAAACGGGTGTTTAAGTCCAGATTGGACGCCGATTGCAATTGGCGACCGTGATCTGTGCTGTTGATAAATTCCTTGTTTTTCCACGTCAACGAATGAATGGCTCCCGCAAGTCGGGTGGTCGTTTTGATGACGATCTCCGAATCGCCGTAGGGAGCTCGAATTTCAGCGTCGGCGTTGGGTGTTTGTGCGTAGACGCATTCCGTCGATAAAATGCAAAGAATGGGAACGATGAATCGAAAGCTGTGGAAGTTCATAAAATCAAATCAGCAGTGAGCAGGTTTGGGCAAGTTGACGATACAAAATAGCGACTCTGCCCAGCATCGGCATCCGCCGAGTCTGCGAACCTGATCTAATTTTCAAGCAAATCCCATGACCGAACCCGACGGAAACAACGAAGTAGAAGAATCAATTAAACTGGATCAGTTTCTAAAGCTGGCAGATCTGGCTCCATCTGGTGGAGCCGCCAAGCAGCTGATTCGTTCCGGCGCTGTAAAAGTGAACGGCGAAGAGGAAGTTCGACGCGGTCGCAAGCTGCACCACGGCGATGTCGTTACGCTTAACGGCGAAGACTATGTGATTGAAGTAACGTAGCAGCTGCTACAGTGCGACGTCTTGGGCAGGAAGGCGCGGAACGTTGATTCAGCAGAACATCAACTGGAACTGGAAACGATTTGCTGACCTGATGGTTGCTGAATTGTATCAGGTGCTTCAACTGCGTCAGGAAGTCTTTGTTGTGGAACAGCGTTGCTGCTATTCAGACATCGACGACTGGGACCAGGACGCCACTCATCTGTTGGGAACGAATGCTGATAACCAGCTGCTGGCGTATATTCGCGTCTTCGCACCGAATGTTCGATTTCCGGAAGCTTCAATCGGTCGCGTTATTATCAGCTCGGCTGCGCGAGGCAACGGGTTGGGGCATGAACTAATGGATCGCGGCGTCGCGTTCTGTGCGGAAGAATTTCCAGATGCCCCGATTCGAATTGCAGCGCAGGCTCACTTAACCAGATTTTATCAGAGCCACGGGTTTCACGTTGTTGGCGGAGAATACTCAGTCGACGATATTCCTCACGTTGACCTTGTAAAAAGCGACTGACGGTTGCGTTAAACAACTGCACAGCAAGATTCACTCAGCGCCGACAGGCTATTGCCATTGCTGCGCTAATTGACGCAGTCGGCTGGCCGCCTGTTCGCGAGTTTCGCCTGTCGTGGCTACCAGATCGTGAGACGCCGCAAAGTGTTGCAGGTCGCTGTAGGCTTTGTGTGCTCCCAATTGTTTTGACGTCCAGTCCATGTCTGATCGAACATCCATGACTGCCTGCATCTGCTGAAACTTGTCGGCGATGATGGCTAATGCTCCTTCGCGGATCGTTTGATCGGAAACACTGCAAAGCGGCAGCAACGCAGACACAGACTCTTCAGAAAAATCGCTGCGTGCGATCTGGACAATAGGGCCTTGATTGCCGTCAATGATCTTCTGAACGTTATAGTGCTGAACGATTCGATCGACTGGCAGAACCAGCCAAAGATAGGCGGCGGCAGCCACCAGCCAGGTTTTCCTTCTAAGCAGCCACAACACGTTTTGTTGCTGCAATGTCATGTAAACGGTCAGCAGCAAACCTCCACACAATACCACGCATGCCAACAGGCCGATGGCCTTAGCCTGATCCAGACCATTGAAGTGAATGAATGTTTGATATCGCTGAATCACAGAAACAGCCTGAACAAAGTTCAGTGCGACAAGTACGTAAGAAAGAATTCGTAACTGAGACAGACGAGAATCCGCCAGAGTGGCGCCATTGAAGATGACGCACATGAGAACGGATGTGCCCAGCGAAGTGATCCCCAGCCACATCAGTCCGTTCAGCGTCCAGGCAGAATAGTCAAAACCGCTGCCAAAGGTCTGAGAGCTTTGTTTATAGATTTCGAACACCAGAAACAGGGCGAACGGCACGACAACGGCAATCAATGTATTGCGCAGCGGTGTAAACAGGGGAGCAAAATAGGAGCCGACTTCGTCAGGATCAATTTTTGCTGGTGACTCAACGGCAAGATTAAGTACAGGCCGCAATAGACCGGCTGTCACCCACATCACAAACAACCAAACTCCAACGTGCAGCAATTCAATGCTATTAATCGCTTGCCACACGCTTGAAATCTGACTTCCGTTGGATGTAGCGCTGCTGGTAATTGCCTGCAGCAAGTCGGGGCGTAGCGCAATCGCTGTTCCGCCAAAGCCAGCCAATACAGCCAATGGCAATCCAAAGTTGAACAGGAACGAGGGAGGTCGATCTTCGTGAGGCAGCACCAGAGCCTGAGTCATTTTGGCATGCATTGCCAAAATAAACTCCCATCCACCCCAGAGACTTTCAATGGCAAACATTGTTGTGCGAATGAAGAACGGCGACTGATGTCTCAAAGCAAGCGTGTAAGCCGCCAGCAGCCATGTGGCCGCAACAAGCAGTACCAGATTTCCATGCACGGCCAGGCGATAGGAAACACCCAGCAACATTGCCGTAATCAGAATTGTCATGGGCCCGCACGATCGCCCCGGAATACCGATAAACAACAGAACAGCAGCGGCTGGAAAGAAAACAGCTGGCCCGGAATAACCTGCGGCACGCAGCAGAGTGAATTCCGCAAGCACAGCCATCAGTAGCATGATGAGGCACGCGACTGTCGTGCTGGCGGTCATGATCCCGGGCGGCACGTCGTCCAGCACCATTTCCAGCTCGCACTCATCCTGCTCAATCGGAAGCAGTTGGTCTGCGGCATCCCACGCAGCCCCCTTGCGCATTCGAGACGGCCGAATCTGTGGATTATTCAGTCAATCATGTTGCTTTGTTTCGGTTTACCAAGTGGCCAGCCTGGTTGCCGCCCTCGCAATTTACACCGGAGTAGCTGTACACATGTTCCCAAACCAGTCGGTTCAGCTGAGAAAACACTGGTCTGTTGCAGATTATGCATTGCGAACACTGCAAAGCGAAGTGTTTTCGTGTCCGTGCCCTGGATCGGTGGCTCAGTTTACATGTCGTTCCGGTTATTCCGTCGCCGGGTGGGCATTGTTCATGTTTCAGGGCAGCAGTATTCCGCTTCAGAAATTGAGAATTCGCGATTCGTGGTGTTCATGTGTACACACGTTAATCCGGGCGGCCATTTTACGTGCAAACAGTGACGGGTTTGCTCGCGACAGCTAACACGGTTTCGAACGGCTCTTGTTGCTGCTCGCCGAACACGGCTCAGTTGAGCGACGCTGGGCGCGATGTCACACTTGGGCCGCACGACCTGTTTCGATCCATGAAGGAAATTCCATGAAGACCTTTTTGCCGATTTTTTTTATGCTGGTGGCGTTTGCAACTAACTGCATCGCTCAGAATCCGACGGCTGAACAGCTTTCGAACTGGCATCACTGGCGCGGGCCGTTTGCTAACGGATCGGTGTCGTCGAAGTTGTCGCCAGCAACCGTTTGGAATGAAGCAAAAAACGTAAAGTGGACGGTGGAACTTCCGGGCACCGGAACTTCCACCCCCATTATCTGGGACGACCGAATTTTTGTGCTGTCGGCCAAAGAAACGGATCGCAAGTCAGCAACGCCACCAGTCACAGATGAACAGTCAAAGACAGTCCCACCGGATGTCTATTATCAGTTTTTTGTCACCTGTGTTGCCCGCAGCACCGGGGAAGTTTTGTGGCAGAAAATCGCGGTTGAAGAAGTTCCTCACGAAGGACACCATCCGACTCACACTTATGCGGGAAGCTCGCCAACCACAGATGGCAAACGTCTGTACGTTTCATTCGGTTCGCGAGGAGTCTTTTGCTATTCGTTGGCTGGCGAACTGCTGTGGAAAACTGACCTTGGCAACATGAAGACCCGCTATGGTTGGGGTGAAGCGGTGACACCCGTTATTCACGGCGACTTTTTAGTCATCAACTGGGACCAGGAACAAGGTTCCTTCATCACGTGCCTGGATGCGGTAACCGGCAAGGAAAAATGGAGAACCGAACGTCCAACCGAAGTCACGTCATGGAACACGCCGCTGATCGCTGACTTTGCCGACCGCCAAATCGTTGTTGTTAACGGAACCGATAAAGTGCGAGCGTATGAACTAACAACTGGTAAGGAACTCTGGTCATGTGGTGGGCAGACCGTGAATGCGATTCCTTCACCAATCAGGTTTCTGGACAACGTGATTGTAATGAGCGGTTATCGTGGAGCGTTTGCGACTTCTATACCGCTGGATTCGACAGGCGACGTGTCGGGTTCTGAGTTGTTGAAATGGCAGCACAACCGAGGCACGCCATATGTGCCTTCGCCGCTGTTGTCCGGCCATCGACTGTTCTTTACCGGCGGCAACGGCAACATTTTGACCGTTTTAAATGCGACAGACGGTTCTGCAATTGGTGAACCACGCAGAATGTCAGCGATTGGAAACCTGTACGCGTCGCCGGTGGCCGCTGGCGGGTATCTTTACCTGCTGGATCGCGACGGAACCTGTTTGGTTCTTGAAGATAACGATGCACTAACTGTCGTTTCTGTGAATCGATTAAACGATTCCACAGACGCGTCACCCGTTGTTGTTGGCGATCAGTTGTTTATTCGCAGCTGGTCGAAGTTGTACTGCATAGCAGAATAACGCGATCAGCTTCTCTTTCACTAACCTAAGCCAGGGCGGCGGATGTTTTAGCTGCAACAGTCCTGGGCTCTTTTTAAATAAGAAACTCGCACGCATGACCGCAAGAATTCTGGCTTTTGCAGGCAGTACTCGCACAAATTCCTACAACAAAAAACTTGTCAACTTTGCCGCCAGGGCTGCAGAAGATGCTGGAGCCGAAGTGACTCTGATTGATCTTCGTGACTTCGCGCTGCCCCTGTTTGATGAGGACATCGAAGCGGCGGGAACGCCGATTGCGGCAACTAAACTGAAGCAACTGTTCCTGTCCCATAACGGCTTGTTGATTGCATCGCCGGAATATAACAGCTCGATATCTGCCGTTCTAAAAAACGCGATCGACTGGGTTTCCCGGTCAGCTCCTGGTGAACCGATGAAGGCTGCATTCACAGGAAAAGTTGCCGCCATTATGAGCGCGTCACCGGGTGGCCTTGGCGGGCTGCGAGGTCTGGTTCACGTGCGAAGTATTCTGGAAAACATCAGCGTGATGGTGCTTCCTGATCAGTACGCATTAGGATCGGCTCACAGCGCGTTTAACGACGACGGCAACCTGATTGAAGAACGAGCTGCAAAGACGGTCGTCGATATTTCGCAAAAGCTGGTTCACACAATTTCGCGTTTGAACGCAGATTAGCGAAGCATCAAGTCAGTTTGCCACGTTCACCGTTGCATGGTTGAAGCGTGCATTCACAAAATGCCTCCGGCATCAGGGGACGCGCGTCCCCTGGTGACCAGAAGAATCTATGAACACGATCAACTTAGCCGTTGCGGCGAGTTGTCAGTTCGTAAACGGGCCATTCTGTGCCGCAGTCGTTACAGTGAAAGCCGACAATGGTCGCTGTGCCGGGAATTGGCAAACGGCTTTTCGGGCTAATAGCGGCGTCCTGCAATTCCAGTGGCTCAATGTCGTGGCGTGAGCATTCCGGGCAGGCGGCGTTGTCGTGAAGAATCTTGGCGCGATCAGCAGGCGGTGTGATGCGACCGCTTAAAATGGTGGCTCTTCGATGAGATCGAAAAGGGATCACATGACGGTCTTCCGTCAGTTCAACCTTGCTCTCAACGTTGGCGTATTCCTGAGGTGGTTCGTACAGACGCAGATGTAGTCGGTTCATCGTGACTCCTCCTTGATTCACGGGGCGATTTCGAATTTTAAGAGCCGCCCGTCTTGAGTATTCCTTACTCGTGCTGCCCGGCAAATTTTTGCCAAACAACCCGGCTCGACGGCAACTGTACGCATGATTGCTTGGATGCTCAAGCTTTGAAACAAAGATTTTACACTCGGCAAAATGGGACGAATGCGGTCAGTTTTCGACCCGGGTGACGGTGAATTTTCGCGTGAGCACCATATTTAGTGCATATCTGGCAAACATTGTCCGCTATCTGGTAATTGCGATGATTCCGCACTGCGATTTGTCGACACCGGATCAACTAAATGGTTCGGATTCTGGATAAGTTACGTTCTGCGGGTGACTTTGTCCGATCGGGGCGAAACAATCCCGCCCATGAGCACATCGTGGAAACCAGATTCGTGGCAGTCTCGCGTCGCGGCGCAGCAGCCAGTTTACGCCAATCGAACCGAAGTCGATGAGGTATTGAAAAACCTTGCGCAACTTCCTCCGCTGGTGACAGCCTGGGAAGTTGATCGCCTGCAAAAGCAACTGGCGGCCGCTCAAGCCGGAAACGCGTTTGTGCTTCAGGGTGGGGACTGTTCAGAAAGCTTCGCCGACTGCAATGCGAACACGATTTTGCGCAAGCTGAAAGTGCTGATCCAAATGAGCCTGGTGCTGATTTGCGGATCGAAGCAGCGGATCGTGCGAATCGGACGTATTGCAGGTCAATATGCAAAGCCGCGGTCAACGAACACCGAAACCCGAGACGGCCTGGAACTGCCCAGCTATCGTGGCGACATTATCAATCGTAGTGGATTCACCAAAGACGAACGTGAACCGAATCCGCAGTTGCTGTTGCGAGCTTACGAACGATCCGCTTTAACGATGAACTACATTCGTGCTCTTAGCGAAGGTGGATTTGCTGACTTGCATCATCCGGAGAACTGGGATCTGGAATTTGTTCGCAACACGCCAGGTTCACGCAAGTACCAGCAGCTGCTGGAATCACTCAGCGATTCCATTCGCTTTATGGAAGTTGTTTCGTCCGGCGAACTGGACCAGCTGACTCGAGTTGACTTCTTCACGTCTCACGAAGGCCTGCACCTGTTGTACGAACAGGCTTTAACGCGAGCCGACCATCGTCAGCACGGCTACTACAATCTCAGCACTCACCTGCCGTGGATCGGCGACCGCACGCGAGCCATCGATGGTGCTCACGTGGAATACTTCCGAGGCATCCGCAACCCGATTGGTGTGAAGGTTGGCAATACAATTGCTGCCGACGAATTGATTGATTTGATTAAGGTGTTGAATCCGGAAAATACTCCGGGGCGACTAACGCTGATTCACAGATTCGGAGTCGACAAAATTGCCAGCAAGCTGCCGATTCTGGCCACAGCTGTTCGTCAGGCAAATCTGAACGTGTTGTGGAGCTGCGACGCCATGCACGGCAACACGCATGCAACTCGCAACGGCTTCAAAACGCGATCGTTTGACGACATCACGTCCGAAATTATTTCCGCGTTTCGAATTCACCGCGAATGCGGCACTCGTTTAGGCGGCATTCATCTGGAACTCACAGGCGAAGACGTCACCGAATGCGTGGGTGGCCCCGCGAATCTGACAGAATCTGACCTGCCGCGAGACTACCGCAGCCAGGTCGATCCTCGCCTGAACTACGAACAAGCCATGGAAATCGCCTTCCTGCTGTCAGAACAACACAAATAGCAAGGGCTTCGCCCTTGACCCGGTGGCGTGGTGCGTGAGAAGACATGGGTCGTTGTAACCGCCGAGTGTTTGTTTTTTTCCTCAACAGCAAGCGATATAGAGTCGTAGGGTCGGTTCCTACCGGCCATGTTCACCCTGCGGCCGGTAGGAACCGGCCCTACACGTTGATCATCCGGTTGCGTTGATCACTGCCGCAAGTTTGTCGATTTCAAGTGCGTCAGCCAGCAGGATCGGGTGGTGCAGTGTGATCAGGTTTTCGTGAAGCAAGTCGGCATTGGGGAGGTCTTCTGCTGTACGGAAACGTCGTTGGCTGTGGATGCGATGCAGGCCCGGAAATGCGGAGTCCAACGGTATGTTGCGTGTTCGTAGTTCTTCGCAAAAGCTTTCGCGATCAAACTTCGACCCAGCACGTGTTGTGTAGCGGAATGCCAGCTTGTAGAAGGCGGGAATGCTGTTCCCCAACTGCAGCGGGGATGGATCAATCGCGGCCTGCAACGGCGAATCAGGTGCCAGTTGCTGCAATAATCGCTGTACGTTGGTCAGCCGCAACTTTGTGCGATGTGGCAATTGCTGAAGTTGTGGCAGCAGCACGGCGGCCTGCATTTCGGACAACGGATACGCGTCATTGCCTCGCTGAGTATACAACCGAATTCTTTGAGCCAGCATCGCGTCGTTCGTCAGCACCGCGCCGCCTCGACCTGCGGTTAGCAACTTGCTGCCACCGAAGCTAAGAACACCAATGTCACCGATCGAACCTGCCGCACGACCGTTCAGGGTTCCTCCAGCGGTTTGACACGCATCTTCAATCACGACGATGCCGCGTTGTCTGGCCAACGAAGCAACTTCGTCTATTCGAGCAAAACTGCCATGCAGATGCGAACAAATGATGGCTCGCGTTTTACTGCTGAAGGCGGCCGGCAACTGTGTCGGATCTAAAATCGGCAGCCCAGGAAGAGTGTCCACCAGCACAGGAGTGGCTCCAAGGCTCAGCACATTCGCGAAGTTCGCTTTGTAGTCATAAGCCGCCAGAATAACTTCGTCACCGGGCTCCACTTTGGCGGCTCGCAACGCCAGTTCGACAGCCGACGTGCCGCTGCTGCACAGCATCACGTGTTCCACAGAATGGAAGTCCGCCAGAGCTGTTTGCAGGCTTTCGCAATGTGGTCCGTGATAGCGTCCCCAACTGCCGTCGCTAAGCATTTTGGCAAACACATCACGGATCGAGTCGTCTGCGATGGGCCAACTGACCGGCTGAACAGCATCTCTGCCGAAGTCGTCGTGTGCTGGGCTGTTCAAGCCGTTGCTCCTTCATCCGACCCGCTGGTTTCGGTGTCGGGCGCTTTCGGAGCTTCGGGAAGTGGCACAGACACCTGAATTTCGCCGCCTTTCAACTGAACCGGATAAGTGGGTGACTTGATCGCACTTTTGCGGTTGTCCAGCCAGGTTCCGTCTTTAATACTGAAACACCAGGCGTGCCAGGGGCACATGACCGAACCGTCTTCCGCAACGGGGCTTTCTGATAGTGAAGCTCCCATGTGCGGACAGAAGTCATTCATGGCGAAGTATTCGTCCTTGTGCAGGAAAACTCCCACCATCGTTCCATTCACGGGAAAGCAGCGGCCTTCGCCTTCAGGAATATCGCCGACTTTGGCAACGGTCTGAAAATCAGACATTGTTCAGTTATCTTTCTACAACGGGCTCTGCCCGGATTCGATGCAAGCTGCTGTTTTTCGAACGCTCGGCGACGCACTTTACCTTAGATTCGGCTTCGTCACCCCGAAAAATCGTCGTCACAAATTGTGGCGGTACGGCAGGTTCGGGTCAAATGCCGAAATCCGAGGCGACTTTGACTTCCCGAGTCAGAAAATACTGAGCGAATGATCGGTAACCGCTACAATGCCGCCGGAAACTTATTTCGTGCGACCTAAAGAAAAAGCGATTGAACACCCGGCACTACTGTCTGACAGCGATAATTCCGCCGTTGGATAACGTTGCCCGTCCAGTCGAGTGTTGAAACCATGTTTGTTGATCGTGTTAAAATCCTTTGCAAAGCTGGCGACGGCGGAAACGGTTGCAGCAGTTTCCGCAAAGAAGCTCACGTGCCTCGAGGCGGCCCGGACGGTGGCGACGGCGGCCAGGGCGGCAGCATCATTATTCAGGCCGACCGCAATCTGGGATCGCTCGGCAATTTAGTGGGGCATTACCACTTCAATGCGGAACGAGGCAAGCACGGCCTGGGAAGCCTGCGAACGGGCCGGAGTGCTCCCGATACCATTGTTTTGGTTCCGCCGGGTACTCTGGTCAAAGACACAGAACACGGACATCTGCTGAGAGACCTTCAGGAACACGGCGACACAGTGATCGTGGCCAAGGGAGGCTGGGGCGGTCGCGGCAACAAGAAATTTGCCACACCAACCAACCGAGCTCCTCGCGAATGCGAACCAGGCTATCCGGGCGAAATTCGAGAAGTCGCGTTGGAGCTAAAACTGATCGCCGACGTTGGTTTGGTGGGAATGCCGAATGCCGGCAAGTCGACGTTGCTTAGTCGCGTTTCCAGAGCGACTCCGGAAATTGCCGACTATCCGTTCACAACCAAGTACCCCAACCTTGGCGTGGTGCAGGTCGACATGGACAACAGCTATGTGCTGGCCGACATTCCCGGTCTCATTGAAGGTGCTCACCTGGGAGCCGGCCTTGGCCATGAATTCCTGAAGCATATTGAACGAACACGGTTGATCGTGCATATGGTCGAACCGGCGCCGATAGACCTGTCTGATCCGCTAAGTAACTACGATCAGATTCGTGAAGAGCTGGAAAAGTACAGCCCAATGCTGGCCAGTCGATCAGAGATTCTGTGCGTGACCAAGGCGGAGCTGCCTGATGCCGCCACGTGTGCAGAATTGCTTCGCGAAACATCCGGCAAAGACGTACATTTGATTTCAGCCGCCACCGGATTTGGGCTTGTTGAGTTAAACCGCATGATCATTGCACGGTTGGCAGAATTGGACGACGACCGTTCTGCAATTATGACGTAAAGCTTGAAATGAAAATCCTTCTTGCAAACCCGCGTGGCTTTTGTGCCGGCGTGAATATGGCCATCGAATGTCTTGACGAAGCCATTCGTAAAGTCGGTCCGGGCATTTATGTGTACCACGAAATTGTCCACAATAAATATGTGGTCGATCGTTTCACCAAACAGGGCGTTACGTTTGTGAACACGATGGAGGAGGTCCCTTTCGGGGCCATCCTGCTGTTTAGTGCTCACGGGGTTTCACCAGAAATTCGTCGCATCGCTCGCGAACGCAAACTGCAGACGGTTGATGCCACGTGCCCGCTGGTCACCAAGGTGCATCTGGAAGCGATTCGATATGCCAAAGATGGCTACAACATTCTGCTGATCGGGCATGAAGGCCACGACGAAGTCATTGGCACAATGGGTGAAGCTCCTGAAAGCATCACTCTTGTGGAAACACCCGACGAAGTGGCAAAGCTGCCATTCGGTCCGGAAGATAAGCTGGCATATCTGACTCAAACAACGCTTAGCGTGTCCGAAGCGAACGAAGTGATCACAGCGTTGAAGCAGCGATATCCTCAGATTGTGTCCCCAAAAAAGGAAGACATCTGCTACGCGACGACAAATCGCCAGGAAGCCGTGCAGATGCTGGTCGCATCGGCGGACGTGTTGATTGTGCTGGGCAGCCAGAACAGCAGCAACAGCCGTCGCCTGATGGAAATCGGAGCAGGGCAGGGCGTGCCATCCTACCTGATCGACGGCGCATCAGAAATGCAGCTGGAATGGTTCGAACAGGATTCCACCGTGGTCATCACAGCAGGAGCCAGTGCTCCGGAAGTCGTCGTCGAAGAATGCATCGACTACCTCAAACAACACTTCAACGCTGAGTTTTCTGAGGAAACCCTGCGCGAAGAAAACGTACACTTCAACCTTCCCAAAGAACTGGCCACGCTCACGATTCCCACGCCAACAACACCCAGCGACGCGAGTTAGAGCAGACCCAAATTACACTGCCCCGACTCTGCGTTACGGCTGCGCGCCATTCGCTTGCGTGGTTAGCAATTGCAGCCACCGGATGTCTTCCGGGCCGAGGCCGGCGGCGAGCCACTGTTTGCGGTTGCCTAGAATTTCGGAATAGGTGTTGACGATCGCTTTGGTTGTCAGCTGCCTGGCAACCGTGTTATCAGGACTGCTGCCGGAGTCGTCGGAAGTCCAGTTTGCGTCGTTGACGATCGGATCGTATTCGAACACGTCGGTATTGATGGCTTTGTCCAGTTGAGCCAACAACGGGTCGACCAACTGCGTCGCGGTGGTACCATGAAATTCGGCCAGAACCTGCTTTTCGGCCTGATTGATTTTGCTCTGAAGGTTTCTGGCCGTCAACGTTTCACCCGCCTGTTTCAGACCGTACTTCGCCATAAACAAGCCGATCGATGGTATCATCGCTTTGGCGGCAATGATGCCTCCGGCCACAGGATTGGCCAGAGCAACCAGTCCGCCAATCAGCAGTGCTCCGTTGAATGCCTTTTGATCCAGCTGATCAATCTGGTCAGCCAGTTCAATCAATCGTGAGCTCCCCAAAGCTCCGCTTTCTTCGCAACGGACGCTTTCTGCTGCCTGGTGGCGGAGCAACTGTTCCACCATCTTTGCGGCATGAGCATTCGGCAGATGAAAGATTCGCCTTTTCGGCAGATCGTTGATCGGTGGAACGCCTTCTGGCAGGCATCGCATGGAATACAGCGTGTAGCCGCAATCTGCGATTCTGTACGGAATCAGAAAGTAGTGTTTTGCATCGTAGTGAAGTCCGGCGATCTCGTTGGACCCGAACAGCCACGACATCGACAAAGTGTCTTTCGCGTATCCAAGCCCCGCTCCGAATGATCCGGTCGCGGTTTCCAACAACTCAGACATGCCCTGAAAGGCCCCCGTGGCTGTTGATTTTGCGCTGTTTAGAAGTGACTGAAAGTCCATGAACGATGTTCCCTGTACAGCAAAATTTCAGCAAACCTGCTCAAGATGCTTAGAATCACGGACCGCCTGAAGACAGCTCAAGTCGTCGGCAACCGCTGAATCAGATAGAAATCGCCGGGAGACTTCGGAGAACCGCTGTGAATACATTGTCAGTGCTGAAAATGTCTCACACAGATTAGAATCAGGTCTCCACCAGTTTGCCGCAGTTTACTATGCTCCCCCGCGTTCACCATGATATCCAAACGGTCTGACAACGCCACGCAGGTTAGTGGCGGGCATCAGCCAAAGGCGAGACCTACCAGATACTGTCCGGAAGCAGAGCAATGACGATCCAGTTCTACAACACGCTGACCAACAAAGCCGAAGAATTCACACCCGTCAATGACGACTGCGTGAGAATGTACAGCTGTGGTCCGACCGTGTACGACTTTGCTCACATCGGCAACTTTCGATCGTTTCTGTTCTCCGACGTAATTCGTCGAACGCTGGAATTTTTTGGACACAAGGTTCATCACGTGATGAACATCACCGACGTCGGTCACATGACGGACGACAGCAGTGCCGACGGTGCTGGCGAAGACAAAATGGCGGCCGCTGCACAGCGAGTCAAAGAAGACAAAAAGTCCGGCAAGGTGCCCGAAGGCGCGGTCGAGAATCCGGAAGATCCGTATCAGATTGCAGACTACTACACCAAAGCATTTCTTGAAGATGCTCAAACGTTGGGTGTGAAGGTCGCCTTCGAACCGGAAAACATTCTGAAGGCCACCGACAACATCGACATCATGCAGGAAATGATCTCGCAGTTGATCAGCAAGGGCCATGCTTATGTGGGACCGGATGGAGTCGTTTATTACAGCGTCGAAAGCTTCCCCGACTATGGCAAGCTAAGCGGGAACACTCTGGAAAACCTGCAAATGGGCGCCGGCGGTCGAATTAACGAAACCGACCAATCCAACAAACGACATCCCGCGGACTTTATGCTGTGGAAGGCTGACAGCACTCATATTATGAAATGGGATTCGCCGTGGGGAGCCGGCTATCCGGGTTGGCATATCGAATGTTCGTGCATGGCTCGCAATCGTCTTGGCAAAGATGTCATTGACATCCACACGGGCGGCGAAGACCTGATCTTTCCCCACCACGAATGCGAGATCGCTCAATCACGCGGTGCCACTGGCGCTGATACGTTCGCAAAGTTCTGGATGCATGCTCGATTTCTGCTGGTCGAAGGCGAAAAGATGTCCAAGAGCAAGGGCAGCTTCTGGACAGTCCGCGACGTCCTGGAAGGCCGCGCAACAGGCATCAACGTTCATCCGGCCGTGCTGCGATTAGAACTGATCAAGTCTCACTATCGATCGAATATGAACTTCACCAGGAAGGGCCTTGTGGATTCGGCAAACATTGTGAAACGCCTGACAGAATTTCGCACCAAACTGGAAGCGGCCGCGAACGGCGAAGTTGCTGAAGTGGATCTGAGTCACCCGATTCTGAAAGAATTCGGAGCCGCTCTGGCAGACGATCTGAACTTCTCAAAGGCGCTGGCAGTCGTATTGCCGTGGGCAAGTTCAGACCCAGACAATGTGGCTGAAGCGTTGGCTGTGCTGAACAAGATCAACGACGTGCTGGCGGTTGCTCCGTTGGGAGACGAAAAAAGCGGCGGAGGCGATGATTCTGAAATCGTTGCTTTGTGCAAGGCAATTGATGCAGCTCGAGCAGCCAAGGACTGGGCAACTTCGGACGCACTGCGAAAGCAGATTGAATCCGCGGGTTACGAAGTGAAAAACAGCCCGGAAGGCACCATCGCCATTAAAAAACTGGCATAGACAACGCCCGCAAGAAACTTGCAGCGAATTTCTCGCGGTAGATCTTCAGGAGATAATCGCAACATGTCTCAGACATCAACAGTACCAGTTCCAAAGTGGTTTAAGACCGTTGGCATTGTCGCTCTCGTGTGGAATCTGTTGGGGCTGATGGCTTTTGTGATGCAGGTCACGATGAGCGACGCGGCATTGGCGGAACTTCCGGAAAACCAACAGGAACTCTACAAGTCTATGCCGAGTTGGGTGAACGTCGCCTTTGCTGTTGCCGTAATCTGCGGCACACTGGGATGCATTCTGCTGCTCGCCCAGAAGAGACTGGCGCTGCCAGTGTTCATTACGTCATTAATCGGCGTGCTGGCTCAGAACTACTACAACTTCTTCGCATCCAACGCTGTCGAAGTGATGGGAGCCGGAGCAGCAGCGATGCCCGTCATGGTTATCGTTATCGCAATTCTACTGATCTGCTTGACCGTCAACGCAAGAACCAAAGGCTGGCTCCTTTAAGCGGCCAGCATGTCCCAGCGGGCGATGGCTGACACCACGGTAAATGTTCAAGCAAACGCCCTTAGCCGAGGATCGCTGTTACAAACGCGTCAAGGTTTTAACGGCAGACAGCGTTGCAGAGTCATCAGCGCGTAGGCGGTTCCGTAGGGTTCGTGATAGTCGTACAGCGGATAGTCCCACCACGAACCATTCTTTTCCTGTCGATCAAGCATCAGTCTGGCCAACATCGGTCGAAACGGAGCCTGCTGGTCTTCGGGAAGCTGCTTCAAGCTCAACGCGGCATAGTAGTGACCGAAGTAGTAAAAGTAGCCCGCCACCTGAAACCACGATTCGTGAGGCACAGGACGCTTGCGGCCGATATCCAGCCAGCCGTTACGAACATACAAACGCACCAGCCAGCTTTTGATCACATCGTCTGTGATTGACGTATCGCCCCATTCTCGTAGCGCACAATTGCAGCATTGTGTGCGACCGAGGCTTCCTCCCGGCCGATTGATTTCACGCATCGGGCGGTCTTTCAGGTATTCACCGTACAAATAGCTGAAGTCGCTTTTCTTCTGCCGTTCCGTCGCCGCGATGGCGCGATTGACGATTCTTTCCGGTGGAGCAACCCCAATGGCTTTTGCTTCCGCAAATGCCACCAAAACGGCTCCGTTCACGAAGCTGATCGAACTGGATGTCGGTCGCTGAGCTTCATAGCGAAAGTCATAATATCCCCAGCCGCCGTCCACGGATTCATAGCGAGTTAGTTTTTCGAATTGCTGCTGAATGAGTTCTTCGATCTTTGTTCGTCGCTCCGCATCTTCCGGTTTCAGTGCGTGCAGGCGAACCAACGCCTGAATCGAATAGGCGTGCCCCCAAACATTGTAGATTGCATCACCGGTGGCTCGCCGCAGATCCGGAAGATGTTCGATCAACCACGCTTCGGCTTTAGCAACGGCCTGCATGGCGTCAGCATTTTCCGGTGCCGATTCCAGCAATGCCGAAATGCACAGCGCGGTTGTCGCCGTTCGAAACGCATGGTGTGCTCCCGGAACAGGAGCGTAAATGTTCAAAGACTTCGTGCGAGTCGCCGATCCCCATGACCCGTTGGCATTTTGTTTCTGAAGAAGAAACAAAATGCCTTTATCCATTGATGCAATGATCTCCGCATTTGTCGGTGCATCAACGGTCGGCAGGTCTTCGGCTTCGTTCGACTGAGTTTGTTCAACATCTGCGAACGAAGTACTGCACGCCAATACAATGGCGCATGCCGTCGATGCTCGCATAATCTGTTGGAAGATGTTCATTTTCGGTTCCTCAAATACAACAATGCGGTAACCGGTGAACTATTTATTGGTGGGAAGTGTGACCGAACACGACGTGCCCGGCACGATATCGCCACTGAATTTCATGACGGCGATGACGCAATCAAACTTGTTGTTGGCGTAGGGAATGCGATCTACGGTTTTGACTCGCACGTTAATGGGGTCACCGTTGACGGCGTTCGAAACTGCGGTTCCATTAAGTCCGACGCTTACCTGCTTCAGCAGCGTTTCCGTCAGTTCCGTACGAATTTGCAGCTTGGCCGGATTAACAAGAGTAACCAGAACCTGATCATCAGAAACTGTTGAGCCTGATTCCAGCGAGCTCGGCTTGTCGCTCAGTTTTCCCCGCGTCAGTGGACCGTGATAGGCAATGCCATCGTGCGGAGCAGTGATGACAAGTTGCTTGCGTTCCGCCTGAAGGTCTTTGAATTCCTGTTCCTGCTTTTGCAGTTTTTCGCGTTTGCGACGGATGTCGATTTCCTGTCTCAAAGCAGCGTTCTTCAAGCTTAACATTGCAGACTTATGTGCCATTTCAGCTCGGGTCAAAGCTTCCTGCTGCTGGATTGTTTGTAGTGGGATCGATTGTTCCAGAGTTCGTTCGGTTTGAACTTTCGTCCCTTCGAATCGAAATTCCGCGCTTTCCACTGCCTGTTGGGCTCGCTTCAAAACGATCTCTTCCGATTCTTCGGTCAGCTCGTCTTCTTTATACATTTGTTCCAGCTGCTTCAGTTCTTCCATAGCATTGGCCAACGATGCTTCTGCCGACTTTAAGCTGAAATGAGCGTTAGCAACCGAACGGTCTCGGTCTACCTGCTGATAATTGTCGAAGGCCTGCTTCGCAAGTTTCAGAGCTCGTTCGGCAGCGGCCTTATCCAACACCTGACTTGCCTTGAACGCCACGTATGCAGCTTCATCTTCTTCCATTGAGATTCGCGCCAACTGCAAACTGTATTGTCCAGCTTCAATTTTCTCATCGACCGGTTCTGTTTCAAACGATGCGACAACTTGCCCTTTACGAACCTTGCTTCCATGAGAAACAACATTCTTGATCACCAACGATTTCAACTCGTCGGCTTTCACAGCCAGTTCAGAAGATTGAACAGCTTCGAACGTGCCGTTCAGAGTGAGAACAGGCTCCGGCTTTGGTTCGTCAGCCTTTTTCGCTTCGTCAGCTGCGGCCGAAGAACAGGTGATTGCAGCTGCCAGCAAGAACAAGAGCGGCGAGAATTTCGATGGCATTGGAAAACTCCGGAATCATCATGGTCGGTGAGTATGGCGCGTTGCGTGGCCGATTGCGGCGGGATGGCAGGAAAGCGCATTGTCCGTGGAACGCTCAGGTTCGCATCGAGTGAAGCAAAGTCAAGTTGTTGCTGGGGCCGCTTCTGGATGGTTCTATGAAAACGCTGGGAAACTGACCGTTTTCGTGCGAATTTCTGAATCACGCGGGGAACTGGGGCTTGTTAATCCATAACCGCAGGATCGCGATGCAAGTGGGCGTGTGGCTGATCGAACCATCGCAAACGGCTGAGTAAGCCTCTGCTAACGTAATGCTGACGCACTCAATCTGTTCGGTGCCTTCGGGATTGGTTTCGTGAAACGTCAGCCCCGTGGCCAGAAACATCGTCGTGGGCGAAACCACGCTGGCAGTAAACGGATCCACGGTTGTGAGTTCTGTCCATGTTGCGGCAGAGATCCCCAGTTCTTCGGCCAGTTCGCGTTTAGCACATTCGATGGCGGGTTCGTCTGCTTCACGTCCGCCACTGACTGCTTCCAAAGTGACTCGCCCAACGGCATAGTGGAATTCTTTGGTGAGATAAATCGTATCATCCTGATAGGCCAGCACACAAACGCCATGCTTGATTGTGACAACGCTGTGAGTTCCAGGATTACCGTCCGGGCGGATGACGTCGTCTTTTCGAACCTTCAACCACGGGTCTGCATAAACTTCCGTGGTGTTCAGAATTTTCCAGGGCCCGTGTGCAGTACCGTTATGAATTGTCATAGTTTTGTCCGTGCTCGCTGAGGCGGTGGCGGTGGCGATGATGAGGCCAGTTGTTGTCGAATTCGCGACAACTGTATTCAACGCGACGTCATGTGGCGAGCGATCCGCCAGAGCCCAAACAGGAAGCCGATCGTTCACAACTTGTTCGCGGCACAAGAGTTACGTTCAAGTACAAAAAGTGCAATCCGCGTGGCATTGAGTTCGCGTATTTCCAAAACCAACAAACAAGCTCGGATGGAATCGAGACTAAATAAAAAGTGATTCAGGTCGTTGGCCCGCTGAGGCACTCGCTCAGTGGGCAACCTGGAAAAACCGTTGAAGACTTTCTCTTTCCACAACGGATACAGAAGGACCCACCACGGAGCAATGGCAGTGTCTGTTCGTCCTGACGAAGATTCTGTGTTCGTTGTGGAACGGGAAGGCCTTCAGCCCACAAACAACATCCCAGAGAAAATGACAAATGAAACAAGCACTCATGACGGCGCTTCTGGCCAGCAGCGTTGTCGTTGCAAACTACGAAAAAGCGATCGCACACGATGATCACAGCCTTCCACGAATTCAAAGCGCAGGTTTTGCCACCTTTGTGAATGTGGTCCCAGCCTATGATTCATCATTCAGTGGGCGCGACAATTCTCGCGACATAAACAGATTCAATACCGCCTTCAAAACGCGTTCCGCCCTGGACACTCTGACCTATTCTCGCCATGGGTCGTTTTACCCGACAACCTCATACCGACAAGCCGTCCCAAGCTACGGCTTCAGCGGCAACATAGACGGTCGCTGTCTGCAAACAATCAGGTTTCACAAGCGATAGACGTTTCGTAGAACAGCAATTGTCGAATTCCGATGCGCTCTCAAGATTATACGCCCGCGGTGCGCGCATGAGTCTGAGTAGCGACTCGGCGGTCCGAACATTCCACGCTGTAAGACATGCCACGCCACCAGGCCAAGGACGAAGCCCTACGCCGTGAAGGGCTTTGAAAAGCAAAAACACTGTTTGAACTGGAGAAGAGGCTGTCGTGCCGAATGGGCTTCAGTCACGAAGTGACGTTAGGTAGTAGCCACCCGTGGTTTGCAAAAAGTCAGACGGAAAGTCCCGAAGGGACGGTAGGCGTATCATTTCGCGTTGTTGCCTGTCGTCCCTTCAGGACTGAAAACGACTGTCGAATGCTGTTCCACGGGCTCGCGCCCGTGGCTATCACCTACCGTCACTTCGTGACTTAACCGCTTCCAAACTCCAGCCTGCGATCTTCGCTTTATCTCACGGTTTTCCCACTCAAAAATCGCCTCACCGCGTTGGGCGAAGCCCTGTTAGAGCCTTACTAAAAATGATACACGCACGGCGCGCATCATTCTGTTAGCGACAACGGAGCGGCTCGGCGGTTCGAACATTCCACGCTGTAAGACATGCCACGCCACCGTGTCAAGGGCGAAGCCCTTGTTAGGTGAGTGTCCAGCCGTTTCGGTATTCTCGGCGGAGGAATTGATCGGCTTCGGGGGCGTTGGTGGCTTTCATATTGGCGGCGTCCCATTCCAGTTTCCTGCCCGTGCGGAAGGCGACGTTGCCCAGATGATTGGCTTCAGTCAGCCAGCCTGCGTATTCGAAATTGCAGGTTGTCGGCGCGCCGGTTTTGGCAGCGTGAACCCATTCGGCATGGTGTCCGAGCGATGCGGGGATGAATGGTTCTGGTGGAGTAAAGTCTTTGAACTTATCTTCCGGCAGCAGCAGGTGCTTGCTGTAATCTGAAAGCAACATACCATCATCGCCGATAAACAGGACTCCGCTGTTCCATGGTGGTATTTCGCCTGAAGCAAGAATAGCGGGTTTGTTGATGCCCTGATACCAGCTGACTTTTACGGCGGGCATGTCAGCTCGAGCTGGGTATTCGTAGTTGGCCTGCATCGATGCGGGAGCGATTTCTGCGTGCGGTGCCGGACCAGACGCGGCAATGGTTGAAGGCGCCTGAAGCTTCAGAGCCCAGAAAGGCAGGTCAATCCAATGACTGCCGAGATCAGACATGGTTCCGTTGCCAAAGTCCCACCAGCGATACCACTTGGGACCGGGAAAATAGACGTTGTTAAACGGACGATAAGGTGCTGGCCCAACCCACAGATCCCAATTCACGCCGGCTGGAATTGGATCTTCAGTGGCTGGTCGTTCTTCTACGTAGACGATGTCTTTGTTAGCGATGGAATCTTCCTGCGACTGCCGTCCCCAGGTTCGACCAACCCAAACATGACATTCGCGAACAGGACCGATTGCACCCGACTGAACCAGCTCGACAACTCGGCGATAATTATTCCCAGCGTGAATTTGTGTTCCCATCTGAGTTGCAACGCCAGCTTTCGCCGCCGCTTCTCGAATGACGCGAGCTTCGTACACACTGTGTGTCAGCGGCTTTTCGCAGTAAACGTGTTTGCCAAGTTGCAGCGCAGGCAGGGTGGCAAAGGCGTGAGTGTGTTCGCAGGTGCTGACGGCGACGGCGTCGAATTCGTCTGCGTGATCGAAGATCTTTCGGAAGTCGACTTCCGTGCGCGCTGACGGGTGAGCTGCGGCGGCTCGATTCAGATTGTTTTCGTTGACGTCACACAACGCGACAATGCTTTCACTGGAAAGCGACGAAAGATTACTTCCACCTCTGCCGCCACAACCGATCACGGCGATTCTAAGTTTTTCTTTTTCATCCTGAGCAACGGGCTTTTCGTCAGCAAACAGTCCCGACGAGAAGGCGGCTGTCCCGACCAGGACGGAAGATGACTTTAGAAAGTTGCGGCGAGTCGATGAGTTGAGATTCATGAGGTTGGCCTAAATTGGAGGGAGTTAAGACTGCGAGGATAGACTTCTTATTGCAGCGAACATGTTCAGTTTGTGTCAAGTTTTTTGAGCGACAACGGAGCGGCTCGGCGATTCGAACGTCCCACGTCGTCCCGCCAACCACGCCAACGGGTCAAGGGCGGAGCCCTTGTTAGAAAAGTTATTCAGGAACAGGAAGTCGCCAGAGTGGTTGTTTAGCACCTTCGCTGTTGACGAACAACCATTTGCCCGTGCGGTCGAAGCAAATAGTCTCGCCCTGTTTTCGAGGTGGCAACGAGAACGCAGTACCGGCAACACGAAACGCTTCTTCCCACGACTGCGCACGCGTGCGTTTTACCGCCAGAGCATTCAGCATGGTGCCAACGACCAGTATGTGCCCCGAAGGCGATATATCGAGGGCGGTCGCGTAAGGGATATAAGGAGACGCTATTCGTCGAGCGGTGAGCTTTTGTTTGGCGTCGTGAATATCAAGAGGCATCACATAGAGACCGCATTTGTGAGGCAGATCTTTGGTTAGCAGAAGAATTTCTTTTCGTTCGCTGTCCACAGCAAGTCCTTCACAGTCCCAGATGCCGTCTTCATACTTAAACTTCATTGTGGCGTGAATGGGAACAGACAGTTTCGAACCGAGCGTTTTGATATTCGGTTCCTGGATCAGGTGCAGTCGACAGTCGGGATCTTTATCTCCTCGACGCTTGCTGTTGTCTCCGATATCGCCGATCAACAGCCACGATTTACCATCGATACGAAAGGAACACATGTCTTCCCAGTCGTGAGCGTCGGCGTCCTTCACATCGACGACCGCTTTCGTTTCGCCATCAAATCCGACCAGATACAATCGTGCTTTGTCGCCGGAATCGTTGTGTATCCAGACAGCATTATCAAGCGTATAGCTGATGGCAATTCCACTGCTTTCGTTGATGTTGTTATCTTCGACGTTCGCCAGTTTCTGCGGGAAGTCCGCTTGAATGACCGATTGCTGGATCGCCGCCAACGCCAGAGAAAGCAGCAAGATGTTGCGAGATGACTTCATGACCTGCTTTGACAACTGGGAAATGTTTGGGGGACTGACATATTCAGTCGCAGCGATGCGACCTCGTCCGCAAATTTCGGATACGTGCATTTACTGGAACCTGGTGCCAAAACATTCACCATTGTTCTTTTCTATTAGACTTCTTAAAGCAGCGAACTTGTTCATGTTGAGTCAAGTTTTCTGAGCGACGTAGTCGCGTTTCTGAGCGGCAGCTCAAATGGTCTGAGGCACAGCCTCGTTAGAGTCTTACTGAAAATGATGGGCGCACGGTGCGCGCATGTTGGTCGTAGCGACAACGGAGCGGCTCGGCGATTCGAACGTCCCATGTCTTCCAGCCAGCCACGCCACTGGGTCAAGGGCGAAGCCCTTGTTAGAAGTGTGTCCGCTTCACCCGAGGAAGGCAATCGAGCGGATCAAACTGTTTGTGGTTGAGTCTTCGATTGAACACCCTACACTTCCGGCATCTGCTGAAGTTTGTGTTCTGATGAAAGCTCTGTTGGTGCCAAATCACCTTTTGTTTCCGCTGTTTTCCAGTGTCGTATTTGTTTTGGGCATGATGCTGGCGAAACAAGGTATTAGTCGCGGAGCAACTCCATGGACAGGCGTGTTCTTCGGAAATCTTTGGCTGGCTTTGTTTTGGGCAGTTGTGGCCATTGTTCGCGGTGAAATCGTTCCGATTACCGCCTGGGGCGACGCGGCGATTATTGGTGTTCTGTTTGTTCTGGGACAGTTGTTTACATACCTGGCATTTCAGTTTGGCGACGTTTCCGTTGCCACGCCAATTTTTGGCGTGAAAGTGCTGATGGTGGCAACGCTCACGTCACTGATGGCCAAAACGAACGTACCCGCAGCCATCTGGATTGCAGGTACCATGGCCAGCGTGGGAATCATTCTTGTGCAGTGGTCAGGCAGCGCAGGACAAACCGCCGAACATTCAAGACGACGTGGTCTGACTATTATCCTGGCGTTAAGTGCCGCGTTTTCGCTGTCGTTGTTCGACGTGTGTCTGCAGAAGTGGGCGATGAAATGGAACAGCTACGCATTTCTGCCAGTGATGTTTGGCACCGCAGGAATTCTGTCGCTTGTGTTCTTGCCGGTAGTCACCAGTCCCAGGCAATTGGTGAAACTGAAGGCCTTTAACTGGATGCTGGGTGGCACATTGCTAATGGCGTTGCAAGCGCTAAGCATGTGTTTTTCCCTGGCCGAATTCGGGGACGCCCCCAGAATCAACATCGTGTATGCACTGCGAGGCCTTTGGGGAGTCATTCTGGCATGGCTGTTGGCCAGCACGTTGAAGACCAATGAAGCATCCGTCGGCCGTCCTGTAATGATCCGCCGCCTGTGTGGAGCCACACTGCTAACCGCCGCCGTCCTGCTGGCAATCACCGCCTCCTGACAAGGGCCCGCCCTTGACCCGGTGGCGTGGCACGCGAGAAGACGTAGAACGCTCAATTCGCCAAGCCGCTCCGTTGTCGCTACGAGAAACATACAAGCACCGTGCGCGCTTCTTTTTGAGTAATACTCTAGCTGGACAGCGCCATGTTTGTTTTGCGACGATCAGCTATGTATTCATGCCCGACCCCGCCATGGTCCACTTCAGCCATCAGTTTTAACTGGTGGTAAAGCGATTGCCGAGTTTTTCGCTGCCGGCTTTAGCCGGACCTCAATCACGGCTTCAGCCGCTGGGTCTTATGGCTGAAGCCGGCTGTCCCGGCATTCATCTCACCTTCAGGCTCCAGTTAAAACTGGAGCCTGAAAAATGGTTCCAGCACTCTTCTCCAATGAATGCGGGGCGGATGAATGTGGCGCTGTCCAACTCATCACTCTGGTGCGGATGGCAATTTTCGCCGCTGGAACAGCTTTGAATGCGCCGAAATGTACCGAAATGTACCGAAATGTCGCACTTGGGAGGCCTCGATTCAGGTGTTTTGGGTCGTCAGCCAGAAATTTCGGGAAAACTGCAGCACCTTTAAATGAAACACCGGTTTTGAATCCTTGCGGCTGGACAACGAAACCTATGCCGGACGCGAAACGAGAACTTTCTGAGCTGCCCTTTCTGAAATCATCGTTACACAGAATGACTTTGTTTTCAGCAAGAAAACAGAAGCCTCTCGTCGTTTACAACGTTCGGCTTCATTTCTCATGCGATTCCATTTGGGCAAGTCCTTGTCAGGGAATTCATACAATGCAGAAAATTTCCTTCAGAAGCGTCAGCCTGGCAATTGCGGCTTTTGCAATTGCCTTGCAGAGTGCGGTTGCGGTTGCCAGCAATCAGAGTTCGTCTTCGGATCGCAATCCAGCAAACGAAGCGGAGCTCTTGTACTCGGAAACAATCGACAGCGGGCTGATGGTTATCGACAAAACTTTCATCTCCGCACCGTACCTGCTAGAGGCTACGGAGACACACGTCTCCGTAAACGGTATTGTTTGCTTTAATTCGGGCGAGGTATCTTCCAGCCAGGCACGTTCGCGCCGACAACGTTCGGCTGATGGAGAAACTCAGCAAGGTGATTTTGCGACTTCCGGTCGAACTCGACGTTCTGCCGTTCGCACAGCAGAGCAGCTTGTCGAGACGTTGATGGAAGGCGGAGCGATATTTATTAGTGACGATAAAGTTCCACACCACTTGCTGGGATCCGGCTATCACCTGTTCTGCGACGTCATTTTGGCGGAGCAACCCACCGATGATCAGGTCTTCGAATTTTCTGGATTGGTCGGTGACGTTAAACGACAAGTAAATTGGAAAGAATGGCTGCAAACAGTGGTTGTTCCGGAGTCAGCCAGAACAAGCATGCAGGCAACCGTCGATGAAATCAATCGCACAGAAGCCGACGGTATCGCGAAGATGGCGGCCCTTCAACGACTGGAATCAATTAGCTACCCGCTGACTGTTCTGGGAATGCTGCTAAGTGTGTTTGCTTTGGGACATGTGCTGAAGTGGACGGCGAAGAGTATTGTTGCAGAACAGAACGCTGACTACACACCCGAAGTAACCAAATGCGTTGAAGTTGCATTGCTGCTGATGCTGGCGATGTCGCTTATTGACCTCGTCTGGACGATTCTGGCTGGACAAGCTGGCGTCATGAAAGAGGTCAATCCACTGGCGGCCACTTATCTGGATTCACCCATGCAGTTGGTGGCCTTCAAAGTAACGGCGACCGGACTCGGGTGCGGAATCCTATACGCCTGGCGTCGCCTTAGGCAGGTTCAGGACGCGACATGGTGGATGTGTCTTGTCTGCGTACTGCTGACTTTCCGCTGGGTCGTGTTCGATTCGGTCATGGGTTGAACGGCTGAGTGCATTGATCGAGTAATAGTCACGCGTTGTAATACGTGTCACTGAATCATTGATCATGACGAAAGCTGAACATGTATTCTGCCTTATACCCTTCCCGAACAGTTGCGGCTCTGATTTTTGCAACGGTGGCATCGCTGTTCGGCCCGCCATCAATCGTTGCAGCCGACGAAGATGAAGACTTTCCGCCGGGGCTCGAAGCTCGGTACACTGTCGGCGAATCTTCCGTTCGGCGAATCGACAATCAGCTAAGCTTCGACTGGGGCGGCGCGGCTCCGGACGAACGCTTGCCGACTGGCCCATTTACAGCCACATGGTCGGGAAACCTTTTGGCTCGATTGCCTGGAAGTCACCGCTTTCACGCGTTTGTGGCGGGTGATGTGGAACTCAAAATCGACGGGCGTCTGGTGCTTCAGGCTTCGTCGGCCTATGGCTTCAACAGCGGCGAACCGTTCGACCTGACGGCTGGAGATCATGCGATCGAAGTTCGCTATTCAACGCCGGCCGAATCAGACAAGCCGCGAGCTCGCCTGAATGTGTTCTGGTCGTCGGACGCGTTTACGATGGAACCCTTGCCTGCGGATGTGCTGTTTCGTGACGAAGGCAGCTCGCAATTGCACGCCACACAGCAGGGCCGATTGCTGTCCGACGCGTTTCGTTGTGCGGCCTGTCATCGCAGCAATGACGACCAGTCGAACCAAACACAGCCGAACGGCTTAGCCGTCATGAATGCTCCCGCGTTGGATCGAGTGAAAGGTTCACAGGATCCAATCATGCTGATTCAGCGTCTGATGTTGCCGCAGAAAGCCGTCAGCAACAGCCACATGCCAGGCTTCGGACTTTCAGCGGAAAAGGCCAGCAGCGTGGCCGATTTTCTGTTGTCGGTGTCGAAGGATGCTCACAAGGAAAGCGAGATCAAATTCAAGGAAGGCGACGTCGATGCAGGAGCCAGGTTACTGCATTCGCTGGGTTGCGTCGCCTGTCATCAGTTGCCGGGCGGTCAGGCGGGTTCAGAATCGCTGGCAGCTCCGTATGACGCTCCGGAACTTGTCAACGTTGCAAAACGCAGATCCGTTGCATGGCTGGATCGCTGGTTACGAGATCCCGAATCGCTGAACGTCGATCACCGCATGCCCGTCTATGATCTTTCGAAAGACGAACGTCGTCAGCTGGTGGCCACGTTGGCTCAAACAGGAGGCTCTGCCGGAAGCTGGGCATCGCCGGCTACTACTGAACCTCTGGAACAACGCATCGCCGCCGGAAAGAAGATCGTCGCCGAAGCCAACTGCGCTGCCTGTCATCGCATCCCCGGAATGAAGGCGACAAACGTGGCAGCGCTGGTTGCCAGCAGTTCCTCTGGAAGCAGTTCAACCAACGGTAAGACTCACGACTGTATTCGGAAGCCAGCTCGAACGGCAACACTTCAAAACGGACGACGTGTTCCGCACTACGCAGCGTTTAGTGGCAAAGAAACGGTTCCGTTGACCGAATGGATTCGTTCGACAGCCACAACCAGCCATCTAAGCATAGCCGACAGGGGCCACCAGCTGCTGCAACGCAACGGTTGCACAGCCTGTCACGATCGCGACCTTTCTCGCGGACTTTCAAACATCGCCAACCGGCTTGAAAAGGCTCACCCGGAACTGGCAGGGCAATCGCAGGGCTTGATTCCTCCTTCGCTGACCGCCGTTGGAGACAAGCTGAACGACGATTATCTGCGCAAGGCCGTCGCGGGCGAACAAGTCGATCGTCGGCTGCCATGGCTGCTGGTCCGCATGCCGAAATTCAAACACAGCGAAGCAGATCGATCCACTCTGGTTCACCATCTGGTTAGCAGCGATCGCATGCCCGACGAAGCCGACGCGGCCAGGCAGGATTTACTGGCGGAAGTGGATCTAACAGGCACGGCGGTCGCATCGACGGAAGATCTTCTGCTGGGCAATCAGCTAACAGGAGCCGCCGGTTTTAACTGCGTCGCGTGTCACAAGGCCGGTCCGTTTGAACCTCGCAACGTGGCGCTGGGAACTCGTGGTTCAGACATCATGACCATGGGCAGTCGGATTCGGCCACGATTCTTTCAACGCTGGATGAAGAATCCTATTCGCGTGATCGCAGGAATCGAAATGCCCGCCATCAAGAAAGCGATGCCGGACGTGCTGGACGGTTCGTTGCCGAAGCAGATCGGAGTCATCTGGACAGCTCTCAGCGACTCGCGGTTTACTCCGCCAACAGTCACCAGTCGTTTCGAACAGATCGTGAACGTCGAACCCGGCGGCTCACCGCGAATCATTCGCGACGTCTTCACGATGGGCACGGACAAAGATCGAGAAGCCGTTGCGCGAGCCATGGCCATCGGTTTCGGTAATGGGCACAACCTGCTGATTGATCTGGACACAATGTCCGTTCGGCTGTGGACGATCGGCGAGTTCGCTCGCCAACGCACCGAAGGCAAAAGCTGGTATTGGGACATGCCGGGCATTCCCGTGCAACGCAATACCGCCGCGAAGATTCCGCTCACTCTGACATTGAAGTCAGAAACTCTGCTTCCCATTGAAGACGAAGGGCGATTTGCCGAACTGCTGTCATATCGACAGGACGGCGATGCTGTGGAAATTACGTGTGCCTGGAGATTCGCTTCAACTGTGGACTCGCAACCAACGCCGGATCCGGAACCACATTTCAGCCCGACGATTTGGGAACGCACGGCAACGATCGCTCATCGCGTCGTGGTCAAACACAGATTTGAGCCGACTGAAGTCACCGACAATCCCAGCGGTATCGGCTGGAAGCACGGCCTCACGGTTCTGGACGCACCTGCGGAATCTGAAGTGACCGGCTGGCTTAGTATTTATCGAGACGACAAACCTTCTCATCCGAGTTCGATTCCTGTTCTCACCGGGCCGAATCGATGGGCCAAGGTTCCGCTGGGTGGCACTGCTGATGTGTCATTAACTATTGGCGAATCAATTCCGGTGGTTCCGCCGAGCACAAAGAAGCCGGTTTCCGTTGCCACAATGGAAACAATTACCACCACACCTGGTTTTGTTGGAACGCGGTTGCCAATCGACAGCTCCATCATGCCCACCTCAATGGCATGGTTGCCGGATGGACGCATGGTGTTCACATCGCTGAAAGGGCAGGTCTGGATTGCAGAAGACACCAACAACGATGGCCTGGTCGACAGCACTTCGCTGTTCGAAGAAGGGCTTGCGGCTCCGTTTGGAATTTTGACCGACGCCGATTCCATCATTGTGGCTCACAAACCGGAGGTCCTTCGTCTGCGAGATACCGATGGCGACGGGCGAGCCGACGAACGAGAAGTCATCGCCAGCGGTTGGGGCTACAACGACAACTATCACGACTGGACGTCCGGTCTGGTTCGCGACAAAGAAGGCAACATGTATGTCGGCCTGGGAAGTGATTACTCACAAAAAGACCGCCCAACCAACCAGGACCGCTGGCGAGGCGGCGTGATTAAGATTGACCCGTCGGGCATCATTACGCCGCTGGGAATGTCCATGCGATACCCCATGAGCCTTGCGTTTGATAACAAAGGCAATCTGTTTGCCACCGACAATCAGGGAGTTCAAAACACGTTTAACGAGATCAATCACATTCTGCCGGGCAAACACTACGGCGTGCCGTCGGCTCATCAGCCAACAGACGGTCTGCAGCATGAAGCTCCTGCGCTGATGGTGCCTCATCCGTGGACTCGCAGCGTGAACAGCATTCTGTTTCTGCCTGATACGTTTTCTGTGAAGGAATTACGAGGACACGGAATCGGCTGCGAATACGATTCACGATTCCTGATGCGATTTACCATTCAAAACGTCGGCGGAATCCTGCAGGGAGCCAGCTATCGGTTCAGCCTTCCCGAACAGGAAGCCGGCCGCAGCAACTTCATCGGCCCGATTTGCTCTGCCGTTTCGCCGAAAGGTGAACTGTATATCGGCAGCATCTGGGACAGCGGATGGCAGGGCGGCCTGAACACGGGCGGCATTACAAAGCTGGTCCCCGATACGGGGCCAACCAACGGTGACCGGCCGAACGGAATTCAGGAACTAACGGCCACACCCACCGGATTTGAAGTCACGTTTTTTCGACCAGTTGATCCAGCTGCTGCAACAGACTCAGCCAGTTGGTCCATTCAGGGCTACACGCGAGAATGGGGCGGCAGCTATGCGACTCCGGATTCCGGAAGATACTCACCAACAGTGAGCTCGATCAAAGCCTTGGACGGCGGCAAAACCATCCGCATCACAGCCAGCGAGCTAAAACCCGGCCACGTGTACGATATCTCCACAACCGGCAAGCTGACTTCCACCGAAAAGCTGTGGCCGTCCGAAGCTCACTATTCGATGAAAGTCGTGCCAAAATAGAGCGGCTAAGTTGAAGTAGGCCGGACCCAGAAGCGCAGCGAAGCCGTTCCGGCAATGTGTGGCATTGCTAACGCCGCGACCAAGTTGGGTTTATGCCGGAACTGCGCTCCGCTGGGTCCGGCCTACTTTACTGCTGTATGCGAACACTACTTTCGCGACTGTTGCACGTTCCCACGCAGGAAATACGCAACCGGAGTGGTCAGTGACCAGCGTTCGAAATCTGGGTTCCAGACAATGCCGATCATTAGAGGGACGATGATTGACAGCGGGCAGGCCACAGACAGCGACACGACCTTGAAATAGCCTAGGACCAACAGCGTCCAGCTGGTAATCACCATGTATAAGGGTGGCAGAAAGATCTTGTCGTATTCGGGCACGATCAGCCGGCGAGTTCCCCAGCGAGCAGCAAGGCTAAGGTGAGAAGAGTGACGGTCGGCAACGATTGCCAGTCGCACCATCGCAAACACCAACCCGGAAATGGCCAGCAACAGCAGCATTTCGCTTTTCCATGGAAAGATTGTCAACCAAACCAGCAAAAGAATTCCAACAGCCAGGGACTTCGAACGCAACAGCTCCAAAAACTGAACTGCCTTCGACTTGTATCCGCGGGGTGAAAGCAACTCAAACACCGGCGACGAGGTTCCTCCAATGGGAGTCACGGTTAAGTTGGTAAACGTGGATTCATTCAGTCGATTCAGCACCGTGAACAGTCGCTTCCAAACTGCAAAAACCCCACAAACCACCAAGACCAACAGCACCGTGACAAAGACCGTCTCAGAAACCCAAAACAGCAGGTGAGCCAAAACGCCAAGGCCAAGCACGGGCACATAGATGGACCAGTTCCATTGCCACGCAACAAACAGATATGCCGTGCCGATCCATGTCGCCAGAAACACAACAAGCGGGGCCATCATGGCGCATAAGGCCGAATCGATGATCCGCATATCATGAGGCACCCCGGCATACATCGACTGAGATTGAAACCAGGCAATCAGTCCCACATGAACGGCAGCAACAAGCCCCAATATTCCCAGCGGTATCAGGTCTTTCAAAACAGGATGCCACGGACCAAAGGGTGTGCGATGTTTGGGAGTCCATGGAGTCGTCCCCAGCCACAGATGGTACGCACCGCAATCCGTTGGAAACCGTCGAAAGCGGAAAATGCCGGCCGCTCCAGCTGCGAAACAGCAAACACCGGGAGCAACCACCATAAATGGTAGAAACACCATGATTGCCGACGGCCTTTCGATCCAGCGACCCCATGCCAGCCAGACGGCGACCGCTGCCAGATCTGCCAGCACCACAATCACCGCCAACATCAAGGCCTTGTCGCGTTCCGGCACACTCTGTAGATACCAGCGGTTCATGAGGTCACCTCATGCACAAAGTATTCCTGCAGTTCGGCTTCTGTTTCCGGAAAGATCAGCTTTCTCAAAGCTTCATCCAATGATTTTGCATCCGCGTTGCGGATGACGTTTTCTACGGTATCGTGCTGCAGAAGTTTGCCGTCATCCAGAATCAAAACTTCGTCGGCCACTTCTTCGACAAGTTCCGGAACCGGGCTGGTCAGGATGACGGTTCGATCCTGCCGTTCTGTAAGATGTTTCAGAATCTGTTTGATGGCTGTCAGTCCCGCCGGATCGAGCCCACCGGAAAAGGGTTCATCCAACAGTAACACGGATGCTTCTGTGACCAGCGCCGAACACAGCCCGATCTTTTTTCGTTGACCGGTTGAATATCCAGAGATGTTCGAATCGGCAATCTTGTTCAGTTGAAACACGTGCAGCAGGCGTTCGGTATGGTCGAACAAGCGGCGAGTCGGCACGCCCCAAAGTTCTCCCACACCCAGCACAAGATTGCGTCCTGTTAGAGTCGGCGGAAACCACGGTTCGGCGGGAAGAAACACCGTTTGCTGGCGAATGGCGAGTTCCTGTTCAACGGACGCTCGCCGGTTTAACCCGTTGATCGTAACAACACCTTCCGCGGGACAGGCGACTCCTGCGATGACGTTCAGCAAAGTCGTTTTGCCCATGCCGTTGGGGCCGATAATGGCCAGAGTCTGCCCGGCGTTCAGCGTAAATGAAATATCGCGCAGAATCGGCTTCAAACCATAGTGGTGATAAACACCGGAAACCTGAATCATGTCGTCTCCTTCGTTGTGTGTTCATATCACAACGAACCGCACACGATTCGGATCAAAGATTCTCGCCGAAATTTCAGAGCCGCAAACTAACGTGGTCAGCGGGGAATCCTGATTGCTCACGAACTGCTCTGCAACACCCAACAAATGGAACATCGCATGGCTTTGCGTAGCGAGAATTTCGCGACAATTCTTCGCTCAAAAGCAAACCGTTTGGAAATTGAGATTCGCCTAAAGCGGCACTTGCAGGCGATCGAAGAAACAGATTCTTCAGCCGAGATACAGAGTTTGCAGATTGAGCTCGAAAGCGTTTGCAAAAATCAGGTTCGAGCGATGGAGGCCTTAATTTCTGTACAGCGGAATACGTCCAACAATATGGAGTCTTTTGATGCTTTGATGAACGCAAAAATTCGTCATTTCGAAGCCGCTATCGCTTTAGAAGCAGGTTATGAGAAGCAGCTTGAACTCCACAAAGCCCTTGTCCGCGATTTTAAGGCATTTGAATTAAAGGTTACTACCTTGCACAGTTCACCAGCAGCATCTTTACGACTAAAGGCCATGCGACTGGATGCAGAAATCCTGCTTGCAAAACTTGAAGCTCATACTGCAACACACAGCACTCAACCCGATTAATCGACTCCAAAAACCGCCCACGAGTTTGGTTCGACGGCACACTGAAGATGATCCCCGGTGTGTGGCCGATCATCAATTCGGTTGCACGGCAACCAGCACGCCAGCTTCGGTTTCGCTGACGTCTATGCCGATGTCCAGAAATCGCTGCAGGATGTCGATGTGTGTCAGTGAGTGTTGAGTTAAATTGCCGGTTAGAAACGAGCCGCCACGTTGAACGGGTGTGTCTGTGCTTTGAGCTGCACTTAATCCCAATGGCAGCAGAATCTGATCGGCCAGATACTCGCCCACCGGAACGCCACGCTTCAGCCACTTGCGAACGTCTCGAACAACTTCGTCCGCCACTTTTTCTGCGGATACTCCCTGACGCCCGAACGCCGTAAAGACTTCGGTCACGTGTTCGCATTCAATTTCTGCAAACACAACGTTGCCGGGGCCATTCGCTTTGACTTCGCGAACAAGCATTTCGTCGGGTCGCCAGTTAAGCTTTCGCTGAGCCTGCTTGACTTCTCGCTCGGCAATCGCAGCTGACAGATTTGCGACCAACGCTGAGACCTGACGTCGCTTAACCTTACCTGCATCCAGCAAGTCGAAACCTGCAAGTCTCGGCGACGGTTGAACGTCCACGACCACTCGACCGCCCCCAGCCGGATAGAACCCAAAACGCTCCAGCCGAATGCCTACGTTTGGGCCGAGTCGATTTACCAACGGCAGGTAAGCCTGCTGCAGAAAATCGAACGGTGGAGCCCACTGGTTATGCGTTCCACCTTCCAGAATCAACGTTGAAGGCTGCTCAGCGGTTAACAATGGGGGCAGTACGGTTTGTAACACCAGCATCGCGCTGCCGGCGGAACCAATACTGAACTGGTAATGTCCGGGTTGCACGGCCGCCGGGTGGAATTCGATGACTGTTGATCCCAGTTCGTCGCCCGTCACTTCACCGTTGCAGATTTCCGCCGCTGCGCGAACAGACGTCAGATGCTGCCGCCCAAGCCCGGGCTTCGATCGGCCTGCTCGGATGTTTTCGATTCGTACCGACTTGCCGGTCACAACGGCCAACGCCAGCGACGAACGAACCATTTGTCCGCCGCCTTCGCCTTGAGAGCCATCGATTGTGATTAGGTCTGACATAGAATTGAAATTTGGCCTGACTACAATGGTCGATGTTGAGGATGACAGAATTCCACGCGATAGCTTACATCACGCGAAGCCGACATATCCACGGCGCGATCAACAAACCACCAACCGAGTACTCGATTGCCACGGTTCAGTTTCGAGCTCTCATTCGGCTCGACATAGGTAGCGTAAGTCACAACGTGATGTTCTGCGTTTTTCTTCATTTTCCATTTCCCAACAAGGGCTTCACCCTTGACCCGGTGGCGTGGTTGGCTGGAAGACATAGGACGTTCGAACCGCCGAGTCGCTCCGTTGTCGCTACGAAAGACATACGCGCACCATGCGCGTTTCTTTCTTAGGTAAGACTCTGATCACACACTGTCGCTTAAACACTTCCAGCGACTGCCTTGAGTGCACCTGAGGACACTTCAGTTGCCGGGAAAGTTCGCTCAGAATCACGACGCTCGCTGCAGATGGCCGGATCTACGCTGGACGGCACCCAATCCCGTCTGCTATTGAACGGGATATGCCAGCTTCTTTGATTATCATTGGAAATACTCGCCGCCGCGAATTCCTGCACTTCGCCCTGTGGTTGTGCGCGCAGCCAACCGTAAAGATTGTGGGGGAATTCGCGTCCATCGAAGACGCTTTTGCTGACGAAGGGCTTTTGCTGGCCGACGCAGACATGACCATCGTGCTGCAATCGTGGTCAGATCAGTATTCAAAGACGCTGGCGGATCGCCTGATCGGGCAAACGTTGTTTCATCGCCTGATCTGTTGTTATGGTGCGTGGTGCGAGTCTGACGGACGCAATCGCGACATCTGGCCGGACGCGGTTCGCGTTTCTTTGCGGCTGGCTCAATCGGTGGTCGAACGCGAAATACTGCGAATTGCCGACGATGAACCGGCGATTCCGCCCACTTCTGCTCGCGACGAAATTTTTTCGTATCGGCTGGGTGAACTCGGCGACTGGAAACCCATCAGCGGGCTGCAGGACCTGAACGGAGCCATCGTGGGAGCCGACAAGGTTTTGCGAAAGACGCTGTCGATGCTGCTTAGCGATCTGGGCATGCGATCGTTGAGCCTTCCGCTGTTGAAAGACGAAATCCGACGACCAGTTCGTCCCAAAGAAACGTCGCGAGGCCCTGTGCATGTTGTGCTGCACGATCTGGATCCCTGGGGCTACAACGTTCAGGCGTCTGTAACGGCGGCCAGAAAAATGTTTCCCGCTGCGGAAATTCTGGGCATCGCCACGATGCCGGACGCCGGTTTGACGTCGGAAATTGCTGATGAACAGATTCGGGTCGTCATTCCCAAGCTGGATCTGGAAAACGGACTCCGCTGGCATCTTGGCCAGTTGTTACAGCGCGGCTGACGCGCTGGCTGAGGCCTTCAGAACTGCTATGAATCGCTGTTTGCTGTCTCACAAACGGCTTTCGACGAAGAAACGCCGGGTAACTTGGCATGTTTCATCTAACGAAGCTTTGAAGCGGGGAAAACGCCGAGTACCGTGTGCGTTGAAGATGCCGGTAGCAAGCCAGTATCATTCGCAGCCTCAAAATCATCAACGAAACCACGTCCGTGTCGCATCAATTCACTATTTCTGACAATGCTGGCGAGACCATCATCGCGGCCATGCGGCGTCACCTGCCGGGCGAACAGTCCTGGGCCGCTGTCAGAAAAATTCTGCAAGGCAATCGAGTCATGATTGGCTCTGTCGTTTGTATCGACGAAGCCAGACGACTTGCAGAAGGCGAAGTCGTCACCATCTGCGACCGTCCCGTGCCTCCACCGCCCACGGACAAAGACGTCACCATTCGACACGTCGATAAAGACATCATTATCGTCGAAAAACCTTCCGGCATGATTACATTGCGACGAGCGTCAGAAAAAAGCTGGTCGTGGAATCGCCGGAATCAACAGCCCACTCTGGACGAATGCATTCCTCGTTTGATCGGCGAACACGCGGCCAAGCGTCGCAACGCAGAACGAGTCGATCAGAAGATGCCCAGGCTGTATTCGATTCACCGCATTGACAGAGATTCCAGCGGCCTGCTGGTGTTCGCCAGAAACGAAGAGGCTCAGAAGAATATCATCGCACAGTTTGCGGCTCACGACGCTGTCCGAAAATACTATGCTCTGGTGCCAGGTCGTATGGCCGACCAAACCGTATCGACACAGTTTATTCGAAATCGGGGCGACGGCCTGCGAGGCAGCACGACTGACACTTCGATTGGTCAGAACGCGGTCACGCATTTCACAACATTGCGGACCATCGGCGAATTCAGCGAACTGGAATGTAAACTGGAAACCGGTCGAACAAATCAAATTCGCATTCACCTGGCAGAACTGGGCCATCCAATTTGTGGAGACCCAAAATATCGAGGTCCGTTTGGTCAGCCGGAAGTTATGGATCACAGCAAAGTGCATCGGATGTGCCTGCACGCGGCTCAACTGCGATTTCAGCATCCAGTCACCTTCGAAAAAATGAACTTCGAAACACCGTGGCCGACGGATATGCAACGATATTTGAATCGGCTGACTCTAGCCGCAGGAAAAAAGTAGAGCGATAAAACTGTCATGAATAAGCCCTACCAAAAGCGACCCGGTAAAAACTTTGACAAACGCAGTGCGTATTCGAAGCCGTCGTTCAGCAGAAACGATTCCGATCGCGGTTCGTCGCCGATGGAACAGATCCATCAGCTGGCTCCCGATCCCAGCCAGCCGATTCCGGTTGTTGTCGTAAAAAGTCGGATATCACAGGCTGCCGTGTTTCGCAAACAGATTGATTCTGTTGATGGAGCCAAGCCTGGCGACCTGGTTGCCGTGTATTCCAAAAGTCGTGAGCTGCTGGGATACGGTCTCTACAATTCTCGCAGCGAAATGGGTCTGCGAATGTTGTGGCGGCACGACCAGTTGCCTACCGAAGAATCATGGGACGAACGGCTGCAAACAGCTGCGTCGTTGCGTCAGAACATTCTGAAGCTGGATCAGCACACAGACACTTACCGCCTGGTGCATGCCGAAGCCGATGGCTTGCCGGGACTGATGATCGATCGCTTCGGCGATGTGTTGTCGGCAGAAGCCTTTAGTCTGGGAATGTACCAACGCGGAACAGCGCTGCTGCAACGACTGTCAGGCATGCTGGGCACAAAGCACACCATCGTGCAGACCAGTCCTCAGTTTCATTCTCAGGAAGGCTACGACCCACCAACAATTACGTCTGCCGATTGTCCGGCCGATGTGACGGTTCAGGAATACGGCACGCGGTTCAAAGTTCGCTTTCAGGGCGGTCACAAGACGGGCTTCTTCTGCGACCAACGCGAAAACCGATTAAAGCTGGCTCAATTCTGCGAAGGCAAAACGGTCCTGGATCTGTGCTGCTATACCGGCGGCTTTTCCATTCAGGCGATGAAACTGGGCAAAGCGGCGGAAGCCACGGGAGTCGACCTGGATGAAGAACCTCTAAAGCTGGCCAAAGAAAACGCAAACCTGAATCAGGTACGAGCCCGCTTTATTCAGTCCGACGCCTTCAACTATATGCGAGACCTGATTGCCGCGAAGAAGCAGTTCGACGTGGTGATTCTGGATCCGCCAAAGTTGATTCGCACCCGAATGGAAATCGACGAAGGTACTCGCAAGCACTTCGACTTGAACCGGCTGGCCATGAGACTTGTTAAGCCGGGCGGACTGTTTCTAAGCTGCACGTGTGCCGGGCTGCTTCCGGATTCCGAATTCACCAGCCTTGTGTGTTCTGCCGCGCGGCAGGGTGGAGATGAAATCACGCCAGCGACACCCGACCGAGCCGCTCGACACGCGGGCCGGCACATGCAGATCATTGCCAAAACCGGAGCGGCTCCCTGTCATCCCGTTGGCGGCAATTGTCCGGAAACGGAGTATTTGAAGGCCGTATGGATGGTGATGGGCGAAAATATCCGGTGATTTTTGGTATTCATCGCAACGTCCTGTTCCGCAGAAAGTCACTTTGCGGCCGTTGAACCCGTCTTTCCTCTGAAGGTCATTTGCGGTAAAAATCGGCCCTTTTTCGTATTTGACGACGTGCTAAGGAACACTGGAAATGTCTGTTTTTGCGACAGAGTTAGAAACCGCGCTACAGGCTGTTCGACAGGCGGCAACCGTTTGCCGTGCCGTTCAGGCTTCGATTTCGACTGATTCCCTTGATAAAAAAGACAACAGCCCGGTCACCGTCGCCGACTTTGCCAGTCAGGCCCTGATTTGCCGTACTTTGCAGCAAGCGTTTCCGAACGATCCGGTGATCGGTGAAGAAGGTGCTGAAGAACTGAAGACGGATTCCGGTGCCGACTTTCTGGCTCGCATCGTCAGCGAATGTGCGGCTGTGGGCGTGACGGCTTCCGGTGAAGAAGTTTGCGACTGGATCGATCGAGGCGGGCTGCAGGAATATCGGCCACGATTCTGGACGCTGGACCCCATCGACGGCACCAAGGGCTTTCTGCGTAAAGAACAATACGCCATCTCACTGGCACTGATTATCGACGGACAGATTCAAATCGGTATTCTGGGTTGTCCCAACATGCCATTGGATTCTGCAAACCCCGATGGGCCGCGCGGCATTCTGGCGTGGGCCGTGAAAGGGCAGGGCAGCTTTGTGCAGCCGCTTGACGAACCACAAGCCGCCACATCCAGAATTAATGTGACGTCAACTGCCGCCAGCCAGGATGCTCGGTTTTGTGAATCCGTTGAATCCGGTCACAGCTCTCACGACTGGTCGGGAAAAATCGCCGCTGATCTTGGTATCACGCGCGAACCGTTTCGTATCGACAGTCAGTGCAAGTATCTTGCCGTTGCCATGGGCGATGCAGACATCTATCTGCGTTTGCCAACTCGCAAAGGTTATCAGGAAAAAATCTGGGACCACGCCGGCGGTATCCTGGTTGTTGAAGAAGCGGGCGGCACTGTGACCGACATCCACGGCAACGCCCCGGAATTCAACCACGGAGCAACCCTGTCAAAGAACGAAGGCATGGTCGTCACAAATGGCCAGTTCCACAAAAACGTTGTTGATGCTGTTCAAAACAATGCTTCGGCGTAAGCGAACAGTGGTGTCTCAGCGGTGTCTTTAAAACTTCAGTACGTGCTTGTAGGTCCTGTCGAAGTAATCGACTGTTTGAAAGCGTGTCGATGGCGTGGTTTCCGGTCGCTCTGACTCTTTGCGTGATTCTGCTGACAATTGTCGCGATCATGTACTTTCGCTACCCAGCCGACATTTCGTTGCTTGGCGGGTTGACGATTCTGCTGATCTATGGCGTGTTCGACAAAACACACGGATTGTCTGTCAAAGACGGGCTTTCCGGCTTTTCCAATCCGGGCGTCCTGACAGTCGCCGTTCTGTTCGTTGTTGCCGACGGACTGCAGCGAACCGGAGCATTTGCGTGGCTGGGAGTACGCCTGCTGGGGGTGCCGAAAGGCACCATGTCGGCCCAAATCAGAACAATGGTGCCAACCGCTTTACTAAGCGCGTTTCTGAACAATACGCCGGTTGTTGCACTGATGATGCCGATTATCAGTGACTGGTCTCGCAAACATCGGATTTCCGTCAGCCACTTATTTATGCCGCTTAGCTATGCCGCCATCCTTGGTGGAATGTGTACGCTGATCGGCACCAGCACGACCATCGTGTTGAACAGCAAGCTTGTCGAAAACAATCCGGACAGCGGCCTGTTGATGTTTGAACAGGCATGGGTCGGAGTTCCGTGTTTAGTACTGGGCATCGCGTTTCTGGTGCTGTTTACCCGCAAACTTCTTCCCGAACGCCAACGCGCTTTCACGGCCAACGACGACCCTCGCGAATACACGGTCGAAATGGAAGTTGATGGCAGCAGTCCGCTGGTTGGCAAATCAATTGAAGAAGCGGGGCTGCGTCATCTGCCCGGAATGTACTTAATGGAAATTGACCGTGCTGGGCACGTCATTCCGGCGGTCAGTTCGGAATCTTTGTTGCAGGCCAACGACCATCTTGTGTTTGTGGGAATCGTTGAATCTGTTGTGGATCTTCAAAAAATTCCCGGACTGAAGCCTGCTACGGACCAGCTGTTTAAGCTGGATGGCCCTCGTTCTCAACGATGCCTGATGGAAGCCGTTGTTTCCAGCAGCTATCCGTATCTGCGAATGTCGATTCGAGAATCCAAATTCCGGATGCACTACAACGCTGCGATTATCGCGGTCAGCCGTGACGGTGTCCGGTTACCTGGCAAAATCGGCGATATCGTCCTGCAACCGGGTGATACACTGCTGATGGAATCCAGCCCCGCGTTTATTGAACAGCAACGAAATTCCAGACACTTTTTCCTGGTGAGCGAAGTTCGCGACTCTGCTCCCGTGCGTCACGAACATGCCTGGATCGCTCGACTGATTATGGCTGGTTTTATCATTTCTGCGTCGGTTTTCGGATCGTTGGGAGTTAACGACGCCGCCTTTCTGGCTGCGCTGCCCGCCGCTTTGCTGATGATCTTTTTCCGCTGCAGTCGACCGGCAGACGCTCGACGTTCCATCGACTGGAACGTCATTCTGGTGATGGGAGCTGGACTGGGAATTGGCGAAGCAATGAAGGTCAGCAAGGCGGACGAATTCGCCACGGAGATGATGATGAAACTTGTCAGTGGCGGCAATTATCCGATGATGATCGCCATCTTTGTGCTCACGATCCTGCTCACAAACACCATCACAGCAAAAGCCGCCGCTGTACTGGTGTTGCCGATCGCATTGGCAGCCGCCAAAACACTTGACATCAATCCTCAACCATTAATCATCGCCGTTATCATGGGTGCCGCCGGCAGTTTTGCGACGCCATTCGGTTATCAAACCAACATGATGGTGTACGGCCCCGGCGGCTATCGCTCATCAGACTACCTTCGCCTGGGTGTGCCGCTCAGCATTATTGTGGGCGTTGTCACAGTTGTTGTCGCACCATTGGTTTGGCCGTTTTGATAATGTTCTGTTGACGGACGTGTTACGCGGCTTGTACGCCAGTTGTGTCATTGGTCCTTTGTATCAACGGCAGACTGTTTTCCACGCGGCAAATTGCACTACAATCGAACTCACCTTTCCTGTGAACTCAACATTCTGAAAAGAAGTGCGATGGATTTTCTGCAGCTGCAGGGCAAAAACATTCTGGTGGTGGGTGTTGCCAACCGCAAAAGCGTCGCGTGGGCAACCGCAAAACTGTTGCTGGACGCCGGTGCCAACGTGCTGTTTTCTGTGCGTTCAGAACAACGAGCAGACACCGTCAAAAAGCTGGCACCGGATTCTTCCGTTTTCATCTGCGACGTGGAACATCAGGAACAAATTGATCGGCTAAAGACCGAGGTCTGCAGCACGGTGGATGTTCTTCACGGTATCGTTCATTCAGTGGCCTTTGCGGACTATTCTGCGGGGTGGCTGCCGTTTCATGAAACACCGCGAACCGCGTTTCTGCAAGCGATCGACATTTCCTGCTTTTCCCTGATCGCAATTTCCAACGCGTTCAAAGATCACCTGGATCCTGCGACCGGAAGTGTGGTAACGATCTCCATTTCCACCACTCGAATGGCGGCGGAAAATTATGGCTATATGGCTCCCGTAAAAGCGGCGATGGATTCTTCGGTTTGCTTTCTGGCAAAGTCGTTTTCGAAGTTTTCGCACGTTCGCTTCAACGCCGTTTGTCCGGGCCTGTTAAAGACGTCTGCTTCGGCTGGCATTCCCGGATACGTCGACAGCTATCTGTTTGCAGAAAAAGCGACGTTGCGAAAGAAGGCCGTGCAAACGGACGAAGTCGCATCGACCGTGTGTTTTATGCTGAGTCCCCGATCATCCGGTATTAACTCACAAGGCATCGTGATTGACGCAGGAATGGGCACCAACTACTTCGACGACGATTTACTAAGCGGCTTCCATGGCGCCAACTAGAGTTGTCACTGACAGCAAACTTGACCGGCCGACGCAGCGAGAATCTCGCTGGCTGATTGCGTTGGTGTGCATTGGGATCGCTTTACGCATCATCTTGATGATGGTTCGTGGAGCCGATCTGAAGACCGATCCGGATGGTTACGTGGCTCATGCGGAAACTCTGTTACAGATTGGCAGCTACTGCGTTCCCAACAGTGAACGACCAACTGCGTTTCGACCGCCGCTGTATCCGGTGCTGCTGGCAGGGTTGAGGTTGGTGGGGCTGAAAGCCAATGTTGCCGTTGCGTTGATCAATCTGGTATCGACGGCCTTATTAATCATTGCCACCTGGTGGATGGCCCGAGTAGTTGGCTTGCGCCGCAGATGGCCCAACATCGCAGCAGCGGCAGTCGGTCTGGATCCATTGCTGATCAGATATTCTGTGCTGCCCATGACAGAAACAATTAGCGCCGCTTTTCTGGCGGTGGGATTGTTGAAAATGTGCCGATTGTGGATGGCACTCTCCGACGATTCATCCACTGATAATTCGCAATCGGACGCTTCACTGGATAACAAAGAACACTTTGTCGAATCGCCCCTGCGTTCGGCTGTTGTTGCGGGCCTTTGTTTTGGACTGGGTGGACTTTGTCGCCCCGTGATACTGCTGACGTGCGCTGTCGTTTCGGCCGTCACTTTGGCCAGAACTGTGCTGTTGCGGGATCGCATCAAAGATTCGGCCACAAGAAGGCGCAACTTCGGATTGTCTTTTGTACCCGCTGTGGTGGCTGCCAGCATTTTGATGCCATGGGTCGTTCGCAACGCCGTTGTCTTTCAGCATTTCATTCCGGCAACCACACACGGCGGATATACGTTGTTGCTGGCTAACAACCCGGTATTTTATCACGAAGTTGTTCAACAGCCCGGACAACCAGCGTGGCAGGGTGAAAGTCTGGACAACTGGCAGCAACAGATGATCGGCCAAATGCGAGAAGAAGGTATCCCGCTGGACAGCGAAACCGCCACCGACAACTGGCAGTATCAACAGGCGATGCGCTACATCAATCTTGATCGCGTCGGCTTTCTGCAGTCTGTTGTGCTGCGCTGGAAGCGATTCTGGGCTTTGCGACCATCGACAGACCAGACAAGATCTCCTGCCGTATTCTCGACGCTGTCAGCCATCTGGTACGGCCTTATTTTTGCCGGGCTTGCAGTAAGCCTGCTGCTGTGCATGATTCGGCAAGTCACGAATATACACCTGCTGTGGTCGTCGATATTATCTTTCCTGTTACTGCATACCTTCTATTGGACAAACACTCGCATGCGAGCTCCACTGGCCGCAGTACTTGTGATTCTGTCAGTCATTGGCTGGCACTTTATTTACGAAGCCACCAGAAAGTTTCGAGCGGGCCAGAAGAATTGAACCAAACCGTTTCTGACACTCACCAAATCGGATCTGAGCCGCTTGTTTCAGGTACAACGCCGCCAGCCAACAGAAGGTAAATTACTGCGATGATTTGTATTTCCGTCACACCTTCTTCCCGAACTCTGGCACCGGCTGATCTGCTAAACGCTTCTCGAAAAGCAGACTTGATCGAGCTGTGTCTGGATAGCTTCATCAAAACACCGGATGTTGGTGATTTGCTGAAATTGTGCGATAAACCAATACTTGTTTCGTGTCGTCGCAAGAAAGATGGCGGTCAATTCAAGGGCACGGAAGAGGAACGACTGGCGTTGCTGCGGAACACTATTGTCGCGGGGCCAGCCTATGTGGAACTGGATCTGGACATCGCCGATAAAGTGCCACGATTCGGTAACACCAAGCGAGTCATCAGCTTTACCAGCTTGAACCGACCTCTTGGAAACATCGACGACATCTTCGAACAATGCTGGAAAGCCAAAGCGGACGTTGTCAAAGTCACCTGGCCTACCGAAGACCTTGATGCGGCATGGCCCTTGCTGGCGGCCGTTACTCAATCACGAGAACTTCCCGTGGTGGGGCAGGGCATCGGCAGCTCCGGGCTTACGTTTTCGTTGCTTGGCCGAAAGTACGGTTCGCCATGGATTTATGCCGCTCTGGAACGAGGCATGGAAGCGTACGAATCTCAACCCACGGTCTGGCAGCTGGAAGAAGAATACTGCTGGGAAGACATCGGCAAAAAGACACGATTTATCGGAGTCGTCGGTCGAGGTGCCGCAGAAAATACGATTGTGCGAGTGCTTAACGCCGCGTTTAAGGAAATGGACAAGCCGATTCGCTGCCTTCCGCTGGTGCCCGGAAATCTGGCCCGCCTGCAGAAGATGCTGGGAGTGATGAAGATCAACGCTTTGCTGGTTGACCCCTTATACGCGAACGATCTAAGCAGCATGTGTACTCCCGCAGACGATCGAACTCAGCTTTCCGGCTTTGTCGATACCGTGATGGAAGGCAAGTCTGGGTGGAAGGGCCGATCGACACTATTCGACGCGGTTGACAGCGAAACAACAGCCGCGAAGGGCAGTGATAAATGGGCGGGTGGTCGAGCAACAACAGTCTTTGGTTCCGGAACACTGGCTGTCGCCGCTGCTCAGTTCCTTTCCGCCAAAAACGCAGCGATCAGCGTAGCAGCTCCATCGGACAATGCTGGTATCGCCACCGCCAAAAAAGTTGGGGCACGCCACATTCCATGGTCGGCTGTCTACGCCACCACCACCGACATTATTGTTCTGGCAGGTAGTGACGTGAAGTGCGGCGTTGGGCGAGGGCAGTTAAATCCTTCGATCATTCGAGAAGGCTCGCTGGTCATCGATCTCACCGCCTATCCTGCGGAATCTGCATTTGCTGAAGAAGCCAGAACTCGCGGAGCAACCTACGTTAGTCCGGCACAGATTTTCGCTCAGCAGTTGCACCTGCAGTTCAAGATGCTGACAAACATGGAACTGCCGGCTGCTGCGTTCGCCAAAGGCCTTCAAGGCTGAATTCCGGCAAGTTTCTGCTTATGAATTTGTTACCCGTTCTTGACACTCAACGTCGCTCCAGCACCAACCGTCGCTCGATCGTTGCCACTGTGTTGCGGTGTGCGCTTGTGTTATTGATTGCTGTGGCGATCCGCCTGTTAGCAGATCGGCAGCGGCCTCTGGAACGGCAGATCGATCTGAACTTCGATGTCGATCGGACGCTGATTGCCGCTGTTCTGCCAAACGCTGTTGATGTCGGAGCGGTGATCGCTGACGGTATGCGACCTGTCTACGATGCAGCTAGCCAAACAATCGGATTCGCGATAGCGACGTTGCCCAAAGCAATCAACGTTGTGGGGTACAAGGGGCCAAGCAACGTGCTGCTGCTACTGGACACGACATCAACGGTGATCGGTGCAAGTCTTCTGAACAGCGAAGACACTCCGGAACATGTGGCCGCTGTGCTTGCTGATACTGTTTTCCTTCACCAGTTTAGGGGATGGACCCTGGGGTCACCCGATACGTTTTCAGATGTTGACTCAGTCAGCGGAGCCACTTTAACCAGTCTAGCCATCGCTGAAGCCATCGCCGTGCGGTTGGGCAGCGAAAAACCATCGCTGCGTTTTCCCAATGAACTAAACGCCACCGACCTAGAACTGATGTTCGGAAAAGACAGCGGGATGACGCTAAAGGTCGTCAGCAACGTTGAAGCGGAGCTTGTCAACAGCTCTGGACAACCCGCGGGCAATCTTATTCGCACAGGGCCGCTGGTGGATTCATTGCCGGGATATCAGGGACCGAGCGAACTTCTGCTGCAACTTGGCCCGGATCAAAAGACCGTCAAGCTGGCTTTGCGAACAACCTACGACAATCAGCCTTACGCCGGCTACCTGAACGAAGAACCCTACTTCTGGAAGGTCTTTCGCGACAAAACGCTGTCGCAGATTTCCGACATTGATCTGGAAGAAGAACGCGTTGAAGGTGTTTCCGGAGCCACAATGACCAGCATGGCCGTCGCAGAAACCATCATTGCCGCCGCCCGTCAACATGTGGAAAGCCAGCAACAGGAACAACAGCTTGTTCAGCAAAAACGCTTCCACTGGAGCCGCCATGATACGGGAACAATGGTGGTGTTGATTGGCGGTATTGCGATCGGGTTGACTCGACTGCGCGGTGTTCGCTGGCTGCAGAAACTGTGGAACATTGTGCTGGTGGCCTACTTTGGCCTGATGACCGGCAACCTGATTTCTTTGGCGATTGTATTCGGATGGGCGGCACAAGGCATCGCGTGGAGACTTGCTCCGGGATTGACGGCCGTCATCGCTGTGGGCTTCGTGTTGTCGGCTGTATCGCGGCGAAATATCTATTGCAGCCATCTGTGTCCTCACGGAGCGGCTCAACAACTGGTAAGACGAAAAGGTCAGACGAAAAAGCTTCCCGCGTGGATTTCCAGATTGTTATGGCTGCCCGGCCTGATTCTGCTGCTTGCTGTCACTGTCACAGTATTTGGAATCAACTGGAATTTAGCGGCGTGGGAACCATTTAACGCGTACATCTGGTATGTGGCGGGAACCAGCAGTCTTATTCTGGCCGTAGGTTCGTTGCTGATTTCTCGCTTCGTGCCCATGGCCTATTGTCGATACGCGTGTGCGACGGGGCGGCTGCTGGACTATGTTCGCCGTTCTGCCAGGTCGGATCGATTCACATTCGCTGACGGCGCTGCCTTGACCATTGTCATCGTGGCATGGAGCAGGGTTTTTGTGTAGAAACCGACAAGACGAACAGGTTTCATCGTTCGTTGGTTTGTTGAATTCACTGTTGGCACAACGCGTCAACAGAAAATCCATAGTGGAGCTACTTTTCAATGATTCGAATACTATTTGCTTTGGCCATCACGGCCAGCTGTATGCTGACGAGTGATTCCTGCCAGTCAGCCGACACCAAAAAGCTTGTGATTGTCGCCGGCAAGCCTTCTCACCCGCCTCGCATGCACGAATTTAATGCGGGCGTGCAACTGTTGGCCAAAAGCCTGAAAGACGTTCCCGACCTTAAAGTCGAAATCGTTTTGAATGGCTGGCCGAAAGATGAAAGCGTCTTCAATGATGCCGATGCTGTCGTGTTTTACATGGACGGTGGTGGACGTCACGAAGTGGTTCAGGAAGACGGACGACGACTGAAACTGATCGACGAATGGGTCAAACAGGGCGTCGGCATCGGCTGCATGCATTACGGTGTGGAAGTGATTCCCGATCAAGCCGGACAGGAACTCAAACGTTGGATCGGTGGCCACTACGAAAACATGTTCAGCTGCAATCCGATCTGGGAACCACAGTTTGCTGTGCTGCCAGATCACGCCATAACTCAAGGTGTGAAGCCGTTTCAAATCAGCGACGAATGGTATTTCAACATGCGATTTATCGCTGACATTCCAGGCAACGTTCCAGCCGAAGCAGAAGGTATCAAGTTCTTTCCGATTCTGTTGGCGGTGCCATCCGACGATGTGCGAGACGGACCGTACGTTTACCCAAAAGGACCCTACGAACACATCAAAGCAAGCTCCGGTCGAGCTGAAGCCACGATGTGGGCCGTAGAACGTCCCGACGGCGGACGAGGCTTCGGCTTCACGGGCGGCCACTTTCACGACAACTGGTCCAACGATGATTTCCGCAAGGTCGTCCTGAACGGCATGCTGTGGATCGCCAAAATGGAAGTACCGGCCGATGGAGTTCAATCCCAACTGGAACCCGGCCAGATCGACGAAAACCTCGACCCCAAACCCGCCAAAAAGAAGTAACCCCTACACCACGTTCGATCACAAGCAGATAGCCCAGGTGCCATGCCCTCGCTTGCGAGGGCATGGCACCTTACAGTGATTTTCGCTGACTTGTGGCCGCGGAGAACGCTAATTGGACTGTGTGGGCGGTTGCCCACGAGTCAGCACCGTCCACAACAACAAGTAAGTTGCTCTATTCAATCAACTGGCCGGATGCAAACCGTAATCCCGCTGGGCCGAACTAAATCACTTCACTGAGCTTTTCAGCTTAGCTTGCCGAAAAAGACAGGATGGCCCTTATCTTTTTCCCCTGACGGAAGCTCATAGAGTCAGGAAGCTATGCTTCCTGAACGGCTGCCCAAACGGACGCTCATTCCGCAGCAACGGCTTCACAATTTCCTTTAGCCCCACGCCTGCTCTGCTACGCGATGACGCGGCACACCAACAACAAGGGCAGTACCCGCCCGAATTGCTGGCTCTCGGCAAATTTCCACATGTGGTACGCCGCGGTGTTCTCTGGGCCGCGATTATAGTTCTCTCAGTTCACCCAACTCTGCCTCGTTCACTCGCCACGGCTGGAAAAGCTGCCCGTTTTCCAGTCCCCAACACTTACAATGCCTGTTCTTGTTGTGTTAGTCTGAGAGGGAAAATATTGCATGGCCCCGAACCAGACTTGAGTGATAGGCAGAAAAATGGTCGGCAAACATCTGTGCTGAAATCATTTTGCAGCCATTTCTTTTTTTGCCTCATTTTTCAGGGGGAAAAGAGGAATTATCGCGCCGTCTTCCAGTTCCGCATCCTTGAATCGACCTGCAATTGACTCAGCATCCGGGTGACGTCATTCTTTGCGAATGGCTTTGCAACCGAACAATCAGAACTTCGCGACCACTCGCTGGAGCATGGTTGCTTGCGCGGGGCAGAATTCTTCGCCGGATTCGCAACGGGCTCTTGCTGATTTATGCGAAGCGTATTGGGTGCCTTTGTATGGCTACATCAAGCGGCGAGTTAACAACGACACTGAAGCTCGTGATCTGACTCAGGCGTTTTTTACGGAACTGCTGGAAAAGAAACTGATTGGTGACGCGGATCCTTCACGAGGAAAGTTTCGGTCCTACCTGCTGGGATCTTTGAAGCACTTTTTGTCGCATCAGTGGGAGAAAGCGAACGCTCTGAAGCGCGGCGGAGGCAAGGCTCCGATTTCTCTGAACTTCGCTTCGGTGGATTCTTCCATCAAGATCGAGCCGGTCGATGGATTGACGCCCGAACAAATCTTTGACCGCGACTGGGCCATGACGCTGCTGTCGCAAATCATGGAACGGCTGAAGTCTGAATACGTCGATTCAGGCAAAGCCGAACTGTTCGCACATCTGAAACCGCTTCTGATCGGCAGCCCGTCAGGCAAGACGTGGGGGCAGGTGGCCGAGCGACTGCAAATGACGGAAGCCGCCGCAAAAATGGCGGGGTCTCGGATGAGAAAACGGTATCGTGAGATTCTAAGGCAGGAAATTGCGGACACCGTTTCCAGGCCGGAAGACGTCGATGATGAAATTCGCAACCTTTTCAGAACTTTGCAGGGCTAAGAAAGAATCTCAGAAAATCGTGTTACTGTTGCGAGGTTTTCCGTCAGAAGGAGTAACGTAAGCTCAAAACAAAGGCCAAATTGATGACGGAACCGACCAATTGTCCACAATGCGGAAGCCTACTTCCGGCGGATGCACCAGAAGGTATCTGCCCGCGCTGCCTTATGCTGGCCGGGCTGTCCGACGATAATTCGTCCGCTAATTCACCGGCTTTCGCCCGTACCACGCCGTCCGGGGCACCATTCGTTCCGGCATCGCCACAGCAGATCGCTCCGTATTTTCCTCAACTGGAAATCACCGCTGTGCTGGGCGTCGGCGGCATGGGCACCGTATACAGAGCTCGCCAAAAGAAGCTTGACCGCAGTGTCGCGTTAAAGATCATCCGCCCCGAATCTGCGATGGACGCTGCCTTTGCAGAACGCTTCAACCGTGAAGCGAAAACGCTGGCGAAACTGAATCATCCAAACATTGTGGGTGTGCACGATTTTGGCGAAGTTGATGTGCCCGCAAGCGCTGATCAACCAGCTTCGAAGTTCTATTTCTTTTTGATGGAATTCGTCGACGGACCGAACTTGCGAGAAGTCGTTCAGGGCGGGCAATTGCAGACCGATCAGGCGCTGACCATCATTGCTCAAATCTGCGACGCTTTGGAATTTGCTCACGACGAAGGAGTTGTCCATCGAGACATCAAGCCAGAAAACATCCTGGTCGACATGCGTGGTCGAGTGAAGATTGCCGACTTCGGTTTGGCTAAGCTGGCCGAACGTTCGGCAGAAAGCTTCACTCTCACGGGCACTCATCAGGTGATGGGGACGCCTCGGTATATGGCTCCCGAACAAATGGAAGGTTCGCGAGCCGTTGATCGGCGAGCTGACATATTTTCACTGGGTGTCGTGTTTTACGAATTGCTGACGGGCGAACTGCCGATGGGACAATTCGAACCTCCGTCCGTGAAAGCCGGCGTTGATGCTCGGCTGGACGCAGTCGTCTTGCGAGCTCTCGCACGCGAACCCGAACGCCGCTATCAAACCGCCAGTGAACTCAGGCGGCACGTGGATGCTATTTCTTCCGTGAATGTGACGGGATTGAATCAGGAATCGCAGCCAGCCTATCCAATTGGCGCGTCGACGATTATTGAACGCGAAGCGATGGCCGCGTGGAAATGGCTGGCATCAGATTCCGGGCCGACCGGCCAGTCAGAACGTCCTCAAGTGCCGACCGTGTTGATGATGTTGGTGTCTATCTTCGGATGTGTTGCCTGCTTCTTCCCATGGATTGGCTTCAGTTTACTCAACCCGCAAAGCAACGCGAAAATCGACAGCGAATCACACGTTGACCAATTGGCGGCTACTTCATCAAGCGAAGTATATTCGCTGTGCGTGTTTCAGGACGCTTATGAATCGACCTACTCAAACGCATCCTACTTTGGCGAAGTCATTGACGCTCAACATCATACGTTTCACGGCGTGAGTACCCTCTCAGGGTGCTTCGTTTGCGGGTGTTTTGCCTGCCTGATTCTGCTGCTGGTCGCACTTCCGCAAAGAAAACGGCGCAACGCCGGTTGGCAGATGTTACTGACGCTGATTGCTGTCGCGGCTCTGATCTCTACGCTGATCTCTTACAATGAGGTGAATACTCGCCTGGTCAGAATTCCGCCACCGTCCAGAACGCGGCAAACCGCTGAAGTTGCATCTGCGAAAGTACCAACCACTGTCGTCTTTCAGAGTTCGCACGGTTACTGGGGCGATGAAGTTGAACAACTCTATCGAGTACCTCACACGCTGACCTTCCATCCCGCTTTTTATGGTAGCGTTGGGCTGTCGGTTGGTATGATTCTGCTGTGTGCCACTGGTGTCCGGCACGCACTTGCCGAAGACCCGCTACCGTCGCAACGGGACAGTTCAGTCGGCCATCTTCCCGCAGCAGCTTTCGGTGCAGTGGCCGTGGCGACACCTCAATTTGATTCGCCTCCGCAGCCCGAAGGATTTGCAACATCACTCGTCCAGGACGAAGTCCGCCGACCGGTTGCCGCACCGAATTCGGTGTCTGCCGTCACTGAACGACCAAGGTTTTCCAGGAAGGCGATCATTGGAGCCGTATTGATCCCATTGCCGTTTCTTCTGATGATCAGTTCGCTCACCATTGTTGAATCTGGTCCGGCTGTTCGACAGACACACGGTCAAATGGCCACAGCCGTCTCCTCACCTCAGCCACCGTTCATCGTCATTTCGGTAGCCGTGATTGCCGCCTTGCCTTTGTTGGTGACAACAATCCTTGGCATGGTGGCCATAAGTGACATCCGTCATTCACAAGGCCGTCTTGTGGGACTCGGCCTGGCTTTCGTTGACGCTATTTTCTTCCCGGTGATGATCGGAAATGGTTTTGCGTTTGGCATGACCGTCGAAAACTTTGGGATGAACTCTTCACCAATCGTGCTGCTGGTCCTGGTGATTATCAATATTCTGGGCATCAGATTCCTGTGGAAGAACGCCACGGCGGGAATGAATCCGTTAACCTGATAGCCAGTCCGAAGACTTTCGGTCGGCATGAACCTTGCCTGCTATTTGTGAATTCCAGACTGCAGCAGTCGTCTGCTGCGTCATGGAATGACTCACGTTCTGAGCAACCCGGTCGGAATTCTACAGCGTTTGCGCTGTGGTTCCCATGTGTGGCAGTGCTGCATGGAAAAACGGACTGACTGCCGCCGAGGCGTGCATCCGAGGAATTTACCACGGACGGCTTTCGGTGAAGCTTGGTCTTGATCTACAATCCGATCAGCATTTTCGCTGCTTCGTCCCGGGGATTAATCGTGAAAACATTTCTACTGACATTTACTGCTCTTGTTTTGGCTTCGAGTGTATCAGTGCTGGCTGATAATTGGCCGCACTGGAGAGGCATCGGTGGAAATGGTGTCGCCAGCAATGCTTCACCACCTACTGAGTGGAGTGATACGAAGAACGTGAAATGGAAAGTTCGAATTCCTGGTCGCGGTTCTGGTTCTCCGGTGATCTGGGAAGATCGCGTGTTCGTCACGACGGCCGTTCCAGCTGCTGGTGATCAGTCAGAAGCGGCCGCCGCCAATCCGGGACAAGGTCGCAATCGTGGAGGACGCGGGGGCAGCCAGTTGCAGAATTTGCAGTTCAAAGTCATGTGCTTTAACCGCAAAGATGGAAAACTGCTGTGGGAAAAAATCGCCACGGAAGCGTTGCCTCACCAGGAAACACATTCCACAAACGGCTTTGCGTCGGCATCCCCCTGTACCGACGGTGAACATGTTTACGCTCACTTCGGTTCGCGCGGGCTGTACTGCTACACTATGGATGGCACTCTGGTTTGGGAACGTAACGATCTTGGACAGATGGAGACTCGTAACAGTTTTGGCGAGGGCAGTTCGCCAACTTTGGCAGACGACAAGATCATTGTGCCGTGGGATCACGAAGGACAGTCTTCTATTTTTGCCTTGAACAAGCTAACTGGAAAGACGATCTGGAAGACTAACCGCGACGAACCAACGTGCTGGGCAACTCCGCTGGTGATCGAACACGACGGCCAGCAACAGGTCATCATGAACGGCCAGACGTGCGCTCGATCGTACGACCTGGAAACAGGCAAAGAGCTGTGGCGTTGTGGCGGTCAGACGGAACGCCCGGTCGCCTGTCCGGTTGCCGCGGATGGTCTGGTCTTTGTGGGCAGCGGACATAGAGGTTCATTTCTGGCAGCTTTTCGACCTGACGGGAAGGGCGACATCGAAGGGACCCAGCACGTTGTCTGGACGACGAATCGCGACACGCCCGATATCGCGTCGTTGCTGCTGTCGTCGGGGCGACTATATTTTCACAAGGGCAAGACGGGCATTCTGACGTGCGTTGATGCTGCAACCGGCAAACCTCACTTCGAAGCCAGTCGCGTGTCGGGGCTGAACAGTCTTTACGCTTCGCCCATTGCTGCCGGTGGCTACATTTTTTCCACCGACCGCAGTGGCACAACGGTGGTCATTAAGGATTCTGACAAGCTGGAAATCGTGGCCACAAATTCCGTCGGAGAAACGGTTGACGCGACTCCGGCCCCGGTTGATAACGAACTGTTTATCCGAGGCGAGCAGCATCTGTTCTGCATTTCAAAGTAGCCGCGACTGTTGCAGCAGCGTTTTGCTTTGACGGGACGGTCTGGCCGCTTTTTGGGCGTTGGCGTTGGCGTGGCTTCGTTTGCCGATTCCTGCAACTCTGCTGCTTCAATTTCTGCATCGATGTCAGGCCGTGAACGCTGGACGCTGCCCTGCCACGGCGGATGGACCGGGTATTCTTCTGTTCCGCGGTTTGAGCAGTCATCTTTTTTATTGCCGGGTTCGACTCGTCTGAATTGGGCCCCAAAAGCATTAGTCGCGTTTTTTGCAAATCGAGTCCGGCAGATTCGTTGTAAGGCCAGTCAAGACTGCAACAGCGGCACGAGCAGCTGATTTGCCGATTTTCTTTGAACCATTTGCTACGTTTGCTCGCTGTATAGCTGACGGCTTTTGCAGTTTCACGCGAGGCGAATGATGAATTACACGAAGATAATTTCCGTTGGTGTCGCCTTTCTTTCTGGTCTCGTCGGTCTTTCAAACGATGGGCCAGAGTTGGCCGAAGACAGACGTCCGGCGGAAACGATCGCTCAACACGGCGAAGTAGAGGCTCTGCAACAACAACAGGCTTCGAGCGATGTTCGCTATTCGACCCATCAGACTATTGATTCCAAAGATCAACAGCAGCTTCCGGACGGTCCGCCTTTAGCTCGCGTGTATCAGTATTTGCTGCATTTGCGACAGCTGCATTCCGAACTTCTAAGTACGGGCGAAACCAAACAGGCGAAGAAGCTGGAACGCCGACTGGCCGAACTCGAACGCCGGTTTCGTTATCCCGTGCCAGCACCGCTAAGCACTGCACCACGTGTTCACGCGATTGGCGTTTATCAAAGTTATGAAAACCCTGTGAAGGTTCGAGTGACCGACACCAGCGGACCCGTGATTCTGGTGTTGACGTCGTACAACCTGGCGACCTGGCAAGTCGAAGCGGACGAAGGCGTTCAAATCGACTTCATCGTCTGCAGCGGCTACAAGAGACAGAGCGTTGCCAATACTCCCAAAGGAGTGCCGGTTTTCACCTATTGCTACGACGATCGATCGCACGACTTTGCCTACGCCTACGGCCCGGAGCGATCGGAATGGGACAAAATGGAAACGTGGATCAAAAAGCTCACCGGCGGCCATGCTATCACCACGATCACTGGCAACTACTACGCTCTGAAAGAAACGTATATTCTCGGCCCCGAAAACAACGATTGGCGAATTCAAATGCTGGATCAGGATATTCACCAACAGTAAGTGGGACTGCAGCCGTCTGTTGCCTGCGGTCATGATCCCGCCGAATTCGGATATTCCCCCGCGGCGATCCTGGATTCGATCTCTTCAAGAACCGGTCGCATGTCGGCCACGGTTTCGATGACGTAGTGAGCACCCGCTGTTCTTAAAGTTGCCGCCGCTTCGTCGATGCGCTGCTGGCGTTCGGCCGGCGATAGATCGGCGAGATCGGCTTCGGTCAGGCCGACGCAGTTTCCTGTTCGAGTAATCCCGATCGTCCAGCAGCCGGCGTTTCGACCGGCTTCAATTCCCACCGGTGTGTCGTCGACTTTGACAACGTGCCACATGGGATAAACGCCCATTCTTCTGGCCGCCTCGAACAACAGAAACGGAGCAGGGCGGCCCTTGGGAGCGTCTTCCGAACACAACACACAGTCGGCGATGTACCCCTGAGTCGCGGCGGCGGCGGTCACGACTTCCATGAGTTCTCGAGTATAGCCAGTCGAAGATCCGATCTTCAGCCCGCGACCACGGCACCATTCCACGACGTCGGCAGCGCCGGAAATCATCCGGCTGTGATCAGCCAATGTCGCCTTTTGCAGCGGCAGAAAATCGGCGTACATGGCGTCGATTTGATCGTCGTCACAGGTGGTTCCGTGCTGGCTTTGCCACGCCGACGCGACGTCGGGCATGGCAGCAATTGCTGCGATATGATCGCGCTTGGCCATGCCCATGGGTTCGCGTGCCTGCTTTGCGGTAATCGTCACACCGCGCTGGCGGAAGATTTCCTGAAAAACAATTGCCGGGGCCATGCAGCCATGGTCAATAGTTGTTCCCGCCCAATCAAAGACGACGGCCTTGAGATACTGAAACGGTTCTGACATCTGTGAGTCTACTTTCCTGTCCATCGGTTCCATGATCGATCGGCGAGTCCGAACGACATCGTCATGCCTGCTCCACCGGGGCCCACACACACATGCAGGTTGGGTTGCGGTTCCGCTTCGAAGATCGGCAGGCTGGAATGCTTTGCGTACACGCCGTGCCAGCGTTCTTTAATCGTCCAGTTCTGCAGCTGAATGATCTTCTGCAGTTCCAGTAAAATGAGTTCATCGATTTCCGCCTTATCGAACGGGCTGATGTCATCGTTGTATTCGTGGGAATCTCCGAGAATGAGCTCGCCACTGTCCGATCGAGTTGCCATCACGTGAATGCCGTAACGATCCAGCAGTGGATTCTGCGCGGCGACTCGGTCTTTCACTTTCTGCAGCGACGGACAATGGCCAAACGACGTGTAATGCCGCAACGTCAGGCCGCTGGCGATATGAGCGTCCTGATGAACGCTGCCTGTCTGAGCGACCGTTCGCAACATCTGCAGCTTGCAAAGTCGTAACCCCGACGATGCCAGCACTTCCGGAAACAGCGTCTTCAGATCGCTGCCCGAACAAATGATGATGCGTTCTGCCTGCCATTGTCGGCCATCGGCTGCTGTGATGTTTCCGTTGTCGACTTCTGCGATCGGACTGCCGAAGTGTCGCGTGACGCCTTGCGACGATTCCAGCCACGCCGCGATGCTGGCGGCCGCGACTCGAGGATCCACTCGCAGTTCGGTGGGGCTCCACATGCTGCCTTTCAATCCGGTTGGGTTGGCAATGGGAGCAGCGGTCAATGTTTCCGCTACCGACAACAATCGGCAGTCGTGAGTTCCGCCGCTGCTGAATTCTTCCAGTACAGCATGTTCGTCATCGTGGTGAGCCAGATGCAGCGATCCACACTGAGCCGCCTTCACGACGCTCTGCTCATCCAGTTCCAGCCACAGTTCTCGAGAACGCAAGGCGGTTGCGTACAATTCGCCGGATGGTTGCCCGATGGGCCAGATCATGCCAAAGTTGCGAACAGTCGCGCCTTCAGCTCGAGGCGATCGATCGAACAACACGACGCTCAGCCCGCGACGAGCGGCCATCCAGGCGTGAGCCAGTCCTACGATTCCTCCACCAATCACGGCGACATCAAATTTCGCGATCACGTCTCTGCCTTCTGTTGCATGCTGTGCATTGCCGCCGCTTGTAGGTATTTTTCGAAGTCTTCGATCGCTGGCGTCGCAAGATCGGCAACCTTCGCCAGATCATCCCAGCGTCTGAGACTGACGGCATCTTCAGCAAAGCTGCCGGCTCGGAATTCGGCCACTTCCGTTTCGGACATCGGGCCACCCTGCAGTTTCAAGCTGACAATTGAAGGCTCACTTAGCTGAGCATGATAATCAGAATTCACCGCACACAGATAGCGTTTGGCGGGGACATGAAGTCGAACCGGTTCCGTCACCGATTCATCAAAGATCTGTCGCAGGTAACGATATCCAAGTTCTTCATGAGCATCGTCCACTCCCTGATCGGGAGCGTCATCCGGCAACGCATGCACCAAATGCCCGATATCGTGCAGCAACGCGGCTGTGACCAAAGCCGGCGAAGCGTGTGCCTGAACGGCCAGCGCGGCACACTGCAATGCGTGCTGTCGCTGTGTGACGGCTTCTCCACCGTATTGCGAGTCGCCACGTTCTGCAAACAGCTTGATGATTTGTTCAACGGTGACCATGCAAAAGTTCACTTTCATTACGGAATCACGGCGACTCGAATCGGCCGGTTCTTAACAGCAAACTGGAACGCCTCATTCACATCAGCCAGTGAAAAGGCCTTTTGCACCAAATCGGCGAATGGGAACTGCTGATGATATTCTTCCAGAAACCGGACAGCCGTGACCAGATCGCCCGGTCGATAATTGTGCACGCCATGAATCGACAGCAACCGCCGCACGATTCGCTCGGGATCAACAGCCACCGTTGCCGCTGGGCTGACCGAACCCACCAGAATGACGGTTCCGCCGATGTTTGCCGCGTTAATCGCCGATTGAACGGCCGACGGATGGCCAGACATCTCAAAGACGCTGTCGTTGTCGTCCGTGGTCACTGTCCGCAACAACGAAGTTGCGCCGAAGCTAGCACCCTGAGCCAGCCGGTCTTCGTTGACATCGCACAGACTGACGTCGGCCGCTCCGGCTGCTGTCGCAAATGCACACGTCGTCAAACCCAGCATGCCTGCGCCGAAGACGAGAACTCGTTTGCCCGCCAGATCTCCCGCCGATCGTACGGCTGCCGCGACTGTTGCGGTCGCACAATTCGCGGGGCAGGCGATGGCATCGGGCAATTCGGAGGGCAACTTCACAACGGCCGTGCCCGCTTGCAGCAGGCAGTACTCGGCCAGCCCGCCGCTCAGTTCATGATCTTCCGTACAGACTTCGTGACCGTACTTGAACAGCGTTTGGCACTTCTGAGGAATCCCGCCTTCGCAACGATGACAGCTTCCACACGATGCAGCGACTGACCATGTCACTCGATCGCCAACTTCCAGCGTTTGACCAGCAACGTCGGTCAGCACGAATTCGCCTTCGTTGACAGCTTCCACCACGCCGATAATTTCGTGTCCGAGCACCGTCGGCATGGGTGAAGAACGAGCACCGGAAAACGTATGCAAATCACTGCCGCAGATTGTGCAACAGGTGATTCGTACCAACGCTTCGCGCGGGCCAGGCTGCGGAACTGCGACTTCGCGAATTTCAATCGGCTGACCCACCGCAGAGAACACAGCAGCTCGACACATGGCACGAAAACCTGGCAATGTCATGATGAAGCCTCGGGAATTGCCATGGGCATTTGCTGTTCGCCCGCTGTGAGTACTCGACGAAAATATCGAACCGCGAAGATCAAGGCGAATACGCTGAAGATAGAACTCACCAAAATCCCCGATCGAAACAGCCCAAACAGAGCATCGCCAGGTGGGGCAAAGATCTTCAATGTAACAACGGCCGCGTAGCCGAGATACCCGATCGAATCGGCAAGATACATCAGAAAACCCAAATTGCCCGGGCGGGGTGAAGCGGCGATCAGGCGTTCAAAGACCGTGGTGTGAAACGCGACATACGGCAAATACAAACCGATTCCGCAAGCCACCATAAACGGAAATGGTGGCAGGCTTCCCGACCATTGCAGAATCGCGGCACAGGCGACAACTACGAAGCCACCACACATCAGCACAACTGAAGCTGCAAGCGCTCTGACATTGCCGACGATGCAAATTGCCAGAGCATTCACCACTGTCGCTACGATGGCCACGACGGTCTCTGATTTCGCAAACACGGCTGGCTTTTCATTGACTCCCAGTGCCTGCCAGATTTCGACGCCGAAGTCGTCGCGAATCGTCCGAATCACGGTGAGAACAACGTAGACCAACATCAACACCGACAAGCCCGGCATGTAGGCCTGGAAGAAAGCCCATCGCTGGCTGCCATTCATCGAAGTTCGCTCTGAACGGAGCAACCGATCTTCCTGGTCGGGTTCCGGAGTCTGTTGCAACAGCCAAACGAACAGCAAAGTTGGAGGTAAGAACAGAAGGCCGGTGATGTAGGGCATCTGATACTCTGTGAACCCCTGATCCACCACAAGCCAGCTTCCGACGGACTTTACGACTCCCGATGATACGATAAAGCTCGCACACAGCCCCGCCGCCAGTGCTTCTGTTTGTCGACGACCTTCAAGGTACGACAGCACCAGACCAAACACCATCCCCAGCGGAAGTCCGTTAAGGAACATCATGATCACTTTTGCCCGTGGCGGCAAAAACGCGAAGCCTACCAGCGCCAATTCAGCAAATGCCATGAGTCCGATCATCGCGATGGCCCGACGCCCCTTCGGCATCTCGGCTATGACCTTGATGCCAATGAACTTCGACAGCATATAGCCGCAAAGTTGTGACAACACCAACACTGTCTTCAGGTCAAGTCCCGCGAATTCCTGTCCGTCAAACGTGCCCGCTGTGAATGGCTTGCGGAACGCGTACATGCAAAAGTAAGTGCTGAATGCCGCGATTGCTGCTATTGCCGTCGACTGTCTCGAATTCTTCAACGCCGTCTCCTGAGACAAACATAGCGAATGTTTCGAGAGTCTTTTTCGCTCAACCAAACAGTACTACTCGTTCGGCTTCGATCATGACGTTGATTTAACTCCGTCGACTCACCGCTTGAATACCGTTTACCATCGAACTGTTAAGATTCCGGGTACAACTTTGCGGTTTTCATGTCCTGCAACAAGACGCGATCCCTTTATGTCAACCTTCGACAACCAGGCCTAGTCGTGCCAGCTTTGACTGGCATTCGTCGCGTTCGCGGCTGCGTGTCAGAGCGGCC
>CALFSX010000215.1 GCA_937916515.1 uncultured Planctomycetaceae bacterium
TGCAGACGTTGAGTGCCGCTGTTGCATCAGCTGGCAGGCAACATCCTGCCAATCGAGTGACGCGGTTGAAGGCCGAATTATCCTATCGCAACCGGGACTGGTCACAGGCCAGCCTTCTGTTTGCGGAATATCTTGAAAGTTTCCCGGACGACCTTGACTGTCAAATTCGATTGGTCCAGTCACTGGTTCATGATAGCCAGTTTGATCGGGCCGTTTTACGCTGTACATCATGGCAGTTGGCAAATACCCCAAGCCTATCTCTCGAAATACTTCGGGCACACGCATACTTGAATAATGCAGAAACGGAAAAGGCCAGAGAAATTCTGGAAGCTACACAGGCCGAGGGAAGTCAGGTAGGGCAGTGGCACTTCACCTACACCGTATTACTTGCCAAGTGCGGCGAATTTGAAGCCGCATTGCCTCATGCTCGGCTGGCACTATCAAGTCAGTCTCCATATCCTCTTGGCGTCGGTGTTGCTGACGGCCAGGAGTTGCTGTCGTCAATCAACATCAAGTTAGGTCGCTGGGATGATGCTGAACGAGCCTTGAGAAAGGCTTTCATCGCAGATCCATCACGCACCGATATGATCCGGCGGCTATGGAAGATCAATTTTCAGGAGCAAAGAGAGTTTCTGTCAGCCTACCGTATTGCTAAGGTTTGGCGGCAGGCAGTTCCCGATTCGAAACAGGCTGCGGTGAGCTTGGCAAAATCAGCGGCTGCGATGAATGAATACTCTCTTGCCCAGGAGATACTGATGTCTTTGCCGCCGAATCAATTGGATGATCCAGAAACAGCCGAAACACTGCGTGCCATTCGATTTCAGCTTGCGAAGGCAAACAGAACGTAAATCAATAATCAAAAATAAATTGAAACTGAGCTGAACTTGTTTTAGGGTCAGCCAGGTTGATTGTTGGGGCAACAGTCGGCTTCACTTCGAAGGGACCGAGGTTAATGACCGGCAAGCCAATGTCACCGAGATCGACTTCGTCAATGTACCCTTCACTGACCCCATAGATCCCGGTCGCAATCGTGGTTCCAACCAATATAGTGGTCGTTATCGGATTTTCTTCGGCATAGTAGTTGGCTTCATCGATCAGTTGGTCCGTGAAATCGGGAGCATCAGGCAAGAATAACTCGGGAGGTACGGCCAGCTCTTCTTCCAATATTGAAGGATCCACCCAAAATTCAATTTCCGAGAACAACATCAGTTCGTCTGGAATTCGGTCATCGAAGTAGGTGGGCGAAGTTTGTCCGAATGTCTCGCCACCAGAAAATCCAGTCGCTCTTCCGTGAGTTCATTTCCTTGTTGACTTGGAGTGGCTTTCAATTGGTGCAATCGCCTTGCTTCCCTGCAGCTTCCTCTATGAGCGTACCTAGGTTGTGTTGTGATGGCAACTGTGGACGTACTTGTTTTAAGACGGCGAATACCCCAGTCATGCTACAGGCCTAAGATTTATTGTTGCACTATGGCTTAAATGGTTCTTGGAAAGGCTTTCACTCAATCCGAGGACGGCTTATTCAACGCCCGCATCTTCAGCGGCGAGGCCACCATGGTGGCTGGGAATGGTTTAATTGAGCGTGGGAGGACGGGTGTCTCTGATGAAAGGGTTTGTTTTGCAGGGCTGCCCAATCCGCTGGTCCATTGTTCACTGAGCCTTAAACCGCTCCGCGAGAAGCCGCCGGGCCGCGGCGTTTTAGGGATTCTGCGATTTTGTTCAGGGTTTCCTGTTCCAGCTCTACGGACATCGCTTCGGCCGTTTCGCGAATTTGCCAGTCGCGTTTGGCTCCGCACAGAGCTGACGTGATTCCTGGTTGAGCGATCGTCCAGGCGATCACAAGCTGAGCCACTGTCAGGTCTTGTTCGGCGGCGATCGTTTTTAAATCGTCGATGAAGTCCTGGTTCTTCTGCCATTCTTCGCCCTGAAACATCGGGTATTTGGCTCGACCATCTGCCGGATCGAACTTGTGGTCACGGGACAGCTTTCCGGCAAGCAGGCCTTTCATAAGCGGCCAGTACACGCACAACGAAATCTGGTTTGCTCGACACCAGGGAGCGATATCGCGTTCGATTTCCTGCTGCAGCATGTTGAAGTGAGGCTGCACGGCTGTGATGGGACACACGGCGTGGAATTCCTGCAACTGTTCCAAGTTCAGATTGGACGCACCCGCCGACAATACCTTTCCGGCAGCAATCAATTCGGCGATGGCTCCTGCGGATTCAGTGATTGAAACCTTCGGGTCGGGAGCATGCAGGTAATATAATTCGACACGGTCTGTGTTTAGTCTTTGCAGCGATTCATCGCATTCACGACGCAGGGTTTCGGGCGTCGCATCATAGTCCTGGCCTTTGCCGACTCGGTGAATGCCGCCTTTCGTGGCGATCACAATCTTGTCGCGGCAAGCTTTGATGACTTCGCCGATCATCTGTTCACTTTCGCCTTCGATGCCGTAAGCGTAGGCCGTGTCCAGAAAGTTGATACCGTTATCGATGGCTGCTTCAATCGTCTTCACGCTTTCTTCGCGGATCGCGTCTAGAGTTGTGATGCCCGTAATTGGCCAGCAGCCCATTGCCACGGAAGACACGTGAATGTCGGTTTGCCCAAGTCGTCTAAGTTGCATGATGTTTGAAGTTCGTCTTTAAGTTGGAAGGATGTTTGAGTTGTTTGCCTGAAGTTTTATGTTGTTGTGGCCGGTGACTATCCGGCGTGTTGATTTAGTCGCGGAGCGACGGCATATGATAGCCTCGGACTTTAGTCCGAGGTGGGTGGCCCGATAGATTAAACGAAAGTCGCGGAGCGACGACATGTGAAATCGCAACATGTCGCCGCTCTGTGGCTTTCGATGATTGAAAGTTCATAGCCTCGGATTGAAACCCGAGGCATGACACATGCCTTCGCGCTGCGACTAAATCGACCTCTGCTCAATACCGCACAAGGTCGTTGTTGGTTGCCAGTCCCAAAGCGGCCACGTGTTCCTGAGCTCGATCGACCATCATTTTTAGTTCACTTTGCAGTGCCATGAATTGCCAGCCTTCGTCAATTCTTTGTCTTACTTCCGCCACCGACTGAGTATGAATGCCGACAGGAGTGCCCGTCTTCTTACCTGTTGCCAGAACTTGTTGCAGCATCGCTTCGAATTCTTCAGGCGTTGGTTCGCTGACATCGGGCGACTTCATTTGCCAGAACAAATCGTTCGGCCCCACAAACGCGGCATCGATTCCCGGCAGGCTGTAGATTTCTTCCGCATTGGCCACGCCTTCTGGTGATTCCGTTTGCAGCACGACAAGAATGTTGTCGTTGGCGTGTTGATAGTATTCGCCGGCAGTTGCCTGGAAATTCAACGCAGGAATCGTACCTCCAATCGAACGAGTTCCTGTTGGTGGATACTTCGCGGCCGCAATTGCCGCGCGAGCTTCCTCAACCGTATTCACCATGGGCACAACGACGCCCATCGCTCCTCCGTCAAGCACCCGTTTGATAAGATCGTGGTCGCCTTTGGGAACTCGAGCCAGTGGCACGCAGCCGGAATCCGCGATTGTGGCGAACATCAGCGATGCGGTTTGCCAATCGATGGGTGAATGTTCAAGGTCAACCGTTAGCCACGGAAATCCGACTCGGGCCATCAGGCGGGCGGAAAACACGTCTCCAAACGACAGCCACGTGCCTACCTGGGGAAGGCCCGCCGCTAGCGCTGCCTTTACGGGATTTTTCTTCATCTTGGTGCACCTTTGCGGAAAAAAGGGTCTCAAACGGCATTTGCTCAGCTTCCAACGATACAAAATTGGGAGCATTCACGCACGGCACTCATTTTCGCGACACTTTTCTGTGAGTTGCGGGTTAGAAAAGGGAACGAGTGCGTTGAGCTGTTGTATTGAATCGCACGAAAAGTTTCGAAGAATGAAGGGCTTCTGATGAACACAACATTGCTGCTGGCCGCCATGTTCCTTCAAACGGCAGATTCTCGGGCGATCTCTGAATTGTTTTATGTGCTGGACAAAGACGGCAACGGGCGAATTGCAGCTTCCGAAATTTCTGAAGCTCAGCGTCCGTATTTTCAGAGAGCTTTGCGTGTTTCGGATCACAACGAAGACGGCGAACTGTCTCAGGCTGAACTTGCCGTGGCCGTCAGCGATCCGAAGCCTGTCGAAATGAGTCCCGCTTCACGATTTGGGTCTGCCGCTCAAGCGAACTTCGATCCTTCAGTATTTGATCGCAACAAAGATGGCTATCTGACAAAGGAAGAAATTCCCGAACCGCTGCAGGTTCGATTCAAACAGGCTTTGGATCGCGGTCAGGGGCGAGTTTCTTTGGAAGCGCTGAAGGCGTATCGAGGAACCGTTGTGCCAGCTTCTTCAAAGGTGTCTTCCGATCGAATGCAGAAAGACGACGACAAGTCCATGACGCCAAAAATTCGTCCTAGCACGGGAACGACACCGTCAACGGGAAACAAGCCAGCAGGGAATAAGGCGAATGGGGCACGAGCAGCCGCTGCCGCTTCGCCCGCTTCTTTCTTTGATCGTCTGGACGCGAATAAAGATGGCAAGTTAACGGAAACTGAAATTCCTCAACGCATGCGACAGTCCGTTCGCCGCTTTGATCGCGACAACGATAAAGCCATCAACAAAACGGAATTTGCTGAAGTGATGTCGGCGATGGGTAACCGCGACAAAAAGTAGGCGCTCAACCGCGTCCGCCTTTGCGTTTGATTGTATCAACCAATACGGCAACCAGAACTACGGCTCCCAGAACGATTTGCTGATCGTACGAACCGACGTCCATCAGGTTCATGCCGTTTTTGATAACGGCGATGATGAAGGCTCCGATCAACGTCCCGAAGATTCGTCCTTCTCCACCCATCAAAGACGTGCCACCCACCACAACGGCGGCGATGACATCCAGTTCGTACATTAAGCCAAGTTTCGGGTCGCCGGTTCCCAGCTTTGACGACTGGACAATACCACCCAAGCCGGCCAACGCTCCACAAAGTGTGTAAACCGTCAGCGTTACCGGTTTGACGGCCACTCCGGAAAGTCTGGCGGCTTCGGCATTGCCTCCAACGGCATACACGTAGCGCCCGAAGATCGTTGAAGACATGACAAAGTGAGCCACCGCGTAAAGCACGATCATTAGAATGACGGGGTTCGGAAGTCCCAGCGTTGTGCCGCCGCCAATCCACTTGAACGAATCTGGCACTTCGGAAATCGATTCGCCCACGGCAAGTCGTAGCGATAATCCTTTGGCCATCATCATCATCGCCAAAGTTGCAATAAACGGTGGGATTCCGAATCGCGTGATCATCGCTCCATTGAACAGTCCGGCCAGTCCACAAACGATAATTCCTGCGGTGCAACCTGCCAGCATCATTGCCATTGACGCATTCTCGCCGCCACCGAAGTCACGAATGGCAATAGCCGCGGTCACTGAAGCCAGAGCCACCAGCGAACCTACGCTCAAATCGATTCCGGCCGTGATGATGACCATCGTCATGCCAATGGCGATAATTGCATAGATGGCCGTTTGATTGGCAACACTTAGCAGATTGTCCAGCTTGGCGAACGTCGGCCATGTGTAAGGAACCGGGCTGACGCATTTGTCGCTGCCGATGCCGTCGAAACGATCGTAAATTGTCCACTCGACTGTGTCACCTGTCGCAGCCACCGCGTCGATTGTCTTACCTTCTGCCAATGCTTTTTCAATCGCGACGCGAGCGTCAGTTGGCTTACCATTAACGCTGCCTGCGATTGTTGCACCAGCGGTTTCCAGAGCCGCCACTGCTCCACGAACGAAGGCTTCATCGACAGGAGTCGACTCAGCAACAACCATCACAGATACGTTTGCTCCCTGCTCAGCAATGATTCGTTCGGCGACGATCCTTCCTGCTTCTTCGCCTTCCGGGCTTTGTTCTTTCAGCGTCAGAGCACTCAGGACCACAACCAGCAGCAACAGGACGAAAACCATCCCGTAGTCGTTGAACAGGTTTTTCCCAAGTTGTGTTTTTGGTGCCGTGGCATCCATTGAATTCAGTTTCTATCGCGTTGTCGTTTTGCTGCGTGATGGGTTTTTCAAATGCGTGTGAACTTCAATAGGGGTCATCCAATCGCAAGTTCCATGATCTGTTCCTGAGTCACCGATGACATGTCCGTGATTTCACCCGTTACTCGGCCTTCGTGCATCACCAGAATCCGGTCGCTCATGCCAATGACTTCGGGAAGTTCTGAACTAATCATGATGATGGCTTTACCGTTGGCCGCAAGTTGGTTGATAAGCTGGTAAATTTCGTGCTTGGCCCCGACGTCGATGCCGCGAGTTGGTTCGTCAAAAATCAGCACTTCGGCGTTTTGTTGAAGCCATTTTGCCAGAACGACTTTCTGCTGGTTTCCACCGGATAAGTTTTTCGCCAGTTGCTCCTGAAACGGAATGCGGATACTTAGAGAATCCACATAGCGACCGAAGGCTTCACGTTCTTTGGGCTTGTTCACGATGCCCGCGGTTGACAGCTCTTTCAGGTTTGGCAGGCCAAAGTTTTCTCGAACGCTGCGACACAGAACCAGGCCCTGAGTCTTGCGGTCTTCTGTGAGCAGGCAGATTCCCGCCTTGATGGCGTCCTGTGGCGACCGAATGTTCAGCGTCTTCCCATCCAGCGAAATCGTCCCCGCTTCGAGTTTATCAGCACCGAAGATCAATCGAGCGGTCTCTGTGCGACCGGCACCCATTAGTCCAGTCAGCCCCAGAACTTCGCCACGACGCACGTCAAAGCTTACGTTTCTGGCGCTTGTGCCTCGTGACAATCCGTCAACAGACAGTCGCACGTCACCACGCTGGGTCGCTTGTTTGGGAAACTCGTTTTCGATGGAGCGACCGACCATCATTTCGATCATTTTCTGCCGAGTCATCTCAGTTGCCGGAGCGTCGCCGACATACTTTCCATCGCGAAGAACGGTGATCGTATTCGCGATTTCGAAGATTTCATCCAGTCGATGGCTGATATAGACGATGCCGATTCCGCGTTTCTGCAGATCGCGAATAATGGCGAACAACTTTTCAACTTCCTGAGGCACAAGCGCCGCCGATGGTTCGTCCATCACCAGAATGTTCACATCCTGAGACAAAGCTTTGGCGATCTCTACCAGTTGTTGCTGAGCAACCGAAAGCTGTCGGCAGGGAACGTCTAACGGGATGTCCACACCCAGACTTCGAAACAACTCGGCGGCCTTGCGACGTTCTTCTTTCCTGGCCACGAAGACGCCCGACTTTTCACGACCCAGAAAAATATTTTCCCAGGCGGTGAGTGCCGGAATCAGATTGAATTCCTGATAGATGACGCCGATGCCCGCTTGGATTGCTGCTGTCGGACTGGACAATTTCACCGGTTGACCATCGATACAAATGGTGCCCGCGTCGGGCTGATGAGCGCCACCCAGTGTTTTGATGAGCGTGCTTTTGCCGGCTCCGTTTTCGCCCATCAAGGCCAGCACTTCGCCCTTGTGCAGCTTCAGCGAAACCCCAGACAGCGCTCGTACTCCGGGAAACGATTTTTCGATTCCGGACATCTGCAGCAGCGGCACGTTGGGCTGTTTGTTAGCCATGACGTCTGTTCCGGTCTGGCGAATTATTCGGCGGACTTTTCCTGCAACTCCGGATCCTGTTCAGCGTCTGCCTTGTAATACAGGGCGGATGGAATCAGGATTTCTTTGGGAGGTTCTTCGCCGTTGAAGTAATTGACAATCATCTGTGCAGTCTTCGCGCCCATCTGATCGGGAAACTGAATTGGGTCGCAGAGGATCTTGCCCTCAAGGATCGCCTTCTTGCCTGCAGGAGCACCGTCGAAACCGATGATCGTAACCTGGTCCTGTTTGCCGGCTTCTTCAAGAGCCGTTCTTGCTCCCAGAGCTGACGGATCGTTGATGGCAAATACAGCAGACAGATCGCCGTTACCAACGATGGCGTCTTTGGTGACAGCATAGCCAGCATCGCGCGCTCCTTTGCCGTTCAACGTTGCAACAACTTCGATTTGTGCAGCACCGTCTTTTGCGTTGTGAGCGTCCACGATTTCGTGAAATCCTTTTGTGCGAAGCTGACATGATTCGACATCGGGATAGTCGACGATCAAGACTTTACCGCCGGACGCTCCCAGCAGCTTAACCATGGCTTCACCCGCCAGTCGCCCGCCCTGAAGATTGTCGGTGGCGATATGACATTCCACAACACCTTCGTCGCCATCGTATTTGATGTCGTTGGTGAAGACCGGGATTCCGGCATCATTGGCCTTCTTGATGGCCTGACCGATTGATCGCGAATCGCAGGGGTTCAGCACGATTGCTTTCACGCCTTTGATGATGAAGTCGTCGATTTGGTCAGACTGTTTTTTGACGTCCTGGTCGCCCGATACCACGACAACTTCGTAACCATGTTTGGCGGCTTCTTCTGTCAGGCTTTCGGCGATCGTCTTGAAGAACGGATTCGTCAGCGTCAAAGCGCTAAATCCAATCGTGCCCTTGCTGGCGGTCGCAGCTTTGGCGTCGTTTCCTGTTTCGGGCGATCCATTCTTCGATTCCGCACAACCAGCGGTGAACAAAACCAGAAGCGAACATACGCAGAAGCATGATCGGGAAAACGTCATGTAGGGTACTCCGATTGGAAGGCTGTCGCCGTGAAGGCACGATGACTTGAAACGGGAAAGGCTCGCCCGATGACAGACGCTGCAAAATGTGCGACGCCTGAACCAACAGGGTATCGGGAAAGCCGTTTGTTGTCCCGGTCGTTGGATCGATCGAAGTGGGAAAACGAAAAAGTCTGCCATTTTCGGTCGCCCCGACTGCCGTAGGCGTTGTTCGGCTGTCGCAAAGTCAGCGTCTGTTGTGAAACCAGAGCGTTAGTGTCTTACTCAAACTAATGCGCGCACGGTGCGCGCATCATTTTCGAAGCGACAACGGGGCGGGGCGGCGGTTCGAATCTCTCACGGTATTCAACATGCTACGCCACTGGGGCAAGAGCGAAGCCCTTGTTAGTTTCGAATTACGACAGTTGAGCCTTCGCCCAATAGCTGGAAGACTTCGTCAATGTCTCCGTCTGCCATGTGGATGCAACCGCGCGAGGCGGCACGTCCGATGGTGCTGGGGTCGATCGTACCATGAATGCCGATGTGGTCGCCCAGTCCCAGCCAGTATTCGCCAAGTGGGTTGGTAGGATCATCGGCGTCGACCATTCCTCCAGCAGGATTGTGCCAAACCGGATTTTGAAGTTTGTTCTGAACGGTGAACTCTCCAACGGGAGTTCGCTTATCCTGGCCAATGCCGATGCGATAGTGATGCACGTACCAGCCGTGAGCGTGGATCGTTAGTTCAAATCGGTTCAGGTCTACGACAGCTCCAAATGGCCCCTTCAGAACTTTCAGCTTTCGTCCGGCTTGCAGAGTCTTTGGAGTAACACTGTTCAGGTTGGCCAGATATTGCCATGGCACGTCGTATTCTTTAGCGATGCCTTGCAGAGTTTCGCCGAATTCCACCATGCGAGGTTCTGCAAAGTGAGCCGTCGGATTTGCATAAATTTCCGCCGCTGTTAGTTGCAGGCGATCCTGAATGTACGGGCGGAACTCAGGCTTCTTCCAGTAGATACGCGATAATGCGGCATGAGCTTCCAGCGTTTCGCCGGCATCGATCCACAGATCAACTTCGCGAAGGTGGGAGGCGACGTCAGCGGGAAGGACGACGGGAGGTTTTTCGAAGTTGATTTCCGGCGGTTGAGCTTTTTCGAACGCCACTTGTTGAACTTTTTGAACGCTGGCGGTTTGCACGGTATTCATGTTGGTGAATTCCGGGAACGCATTGTCCATCGGCTCCGATTGAGCGGCGATGGCGGACAGCAGTGGGTCATCCTGTTCAGAATCTGCAGGCGCGTTTTCTGCGATATTGGGTTCGGTGATATCAAAGCCGGATTGCAGGGTATCACTGGCTGTCGGTTCCGTTGACATGGCGGGCGACTGCAGCATGGCCATGAATTCGGCGTCGCCCATCGAAGGGTCGTTGATGTCGAAATCCAGATTGCCGGTGGCAACCGGGTCCAATGCCGGCATCAGGTCGAAGTGCCAAACAGAAAACGACGCGATCGCCACTATCATCAGCGCCAGTTTGCGCTTGTCACGTGTTCGTGGCTTTTGATAGGCGAATGGGTCCATTCCGTGATTCTCCGTTGCGTCAACATCCGTGTTCGCTATTTCGCTGCACCGTCAGAGTTGCGGTAATTCGTCTGAGGTGGAAATTCGCTTGAGTAACGGGATTCTGGCAAACTCGCGGAAACAGAGCTATGCGAATCTTCCACACAGAACGATTCGCGGCTTCTGTTAAGACAAATTTGCCGTATACTCTTTGCCCGCTTCCACTTAAAGCGTGTTCCGTTAATCGAAAAACGCTGGAAAACGCATGTTTCCCGCAGATTCAGAGATCGCAAATGACAAATCGAGATATTCAGGTGTCCGAAAACGTACGGAAAACGGTTGCAGATGCCATCATTAGTGGTGTCGAAATGCTTATTGAAGAGGCTCAGCAAGCTACCAAGCCACTGGAAATTGATCCGTACCGATCGCGGCTGTTTGAATTGTTTGTGACAGCTGACGGCGCCAATCTGGTGGGCGACGAACGAACCACGCATCTGAAAACGGCCGTTGATGAAGATGACCGAACAGACTTGTCCGCTGACGGGTTGTGTCGGTCTTTAGCTCGACGCTGGGGGCTGGACATGGCCGCTCGCGATTCGGCAGCTCAGCAAACAAAGCTGCCACCGGTACAGTTGGAACGCATGCGGTTGCTATGGTCCATCATGCGAATGTGGATGGAATGGAATTACGCGTGGTGCCGTTGGGAAGAGTTCCACAAAACTGCCGACGAAGCTCCTGAAGAGTAGAGTCCTGGCGCTAAGCTTGAAGTGGCCAATGCGGAGGAAGCCCCGCGGTTTCTCAAACAAATTCACAGCCTCGGAGCCACGACATGCGGAATGGCCACATGTCGCTGCTCCGCGACTCACCTGGTGCAACGTGTAACTACTCGTTCCCACCAACCGTTGTTTCGTAATTAACTCCTTCCGGAGTCGGTACGGGAACGGCAACTGTGGTTCCGAAGTCGCCTTCTGTTTTCGTCATCGAGTCTACGGCGACGAACGCGGTGAAGGCACTCATCAGGTTGTGAGCCAGTGCTGTTTCGAGAACCGTCACCTTGATTTCATCAGCCGCTTCGGGTGATCGCGTGGCGACGTTCATCATGTCCATGATTTTCAGGCGTGCCCACACCGCGGCGACTCCCGCGTGCTTTTCTGAAGCATCCGTTTCGTCCAATGCGACTGAAAACGAAGCCGGTTCCATGGCGACTCGACCGTTGATTTTCACAACGCTCGGTTCACCCTTGAATCGACCAGTGACCACAACGGGACGTCCGACAATCAAGTCTGGCAACCGCTGAGGATAAACGTCGGCGACTTCCATGTTGCCCCAATCGATCTGCAGATCGGTCATCGCAGGATGGCTTATGCGTTGGTTGAATCGTTCCATGATCTCAGTCGCGTTATCGTTAAGGCTTAGATAAGCGACAGCTCCGCGACCAAGCATTGCCATGCGATTCATCAGCATACGGTTCGGTGAACTGCCGACTCCAAAACTGAACACTCGCGATTCGCCCAGCTTTTGATGCATGGCGGTTAGAACCTGCTGTTCGTTGCCGATGTAACCATCCGTCATGAAGGACACCAGCCGGAATCGACCTTCATCGTGAGGAAAATCTAGAGCCGCTTTGATGCCTTCAATCATCTGAGTTCCGCCAGTGCTGTTCAGCGATTCAAGGTATGACAGGCCCAGCTTGATGTTTTCGTCGGTTGCCAGCAGAGGTTCGGCTCCCAGTTGAGAAGCGTTGTTCGAAAACTGAATAATCTGAAATGAGTCTCGCGGAGTCAGCGATTGCACCGCATGTCGAATCGCGGCTTTCGCCTGCTGCATGGGCTTGCCGTTCATGCTGCCGGAACAGTCCAGAACGAATACCATTTCCATTGGGCTGCGTTGTACCTGAGCCAGGTCAGCAGGGGGATACAGCATCATCGTGAAGTATTTGCCCTGCTTGTCTTCGTGAGTCAGCAAGGCCGACTTGATGTGAGTGCCGGCCACTTTGTAACGCAGGACAAAGTCTTTGTTGGGGATTGCGTCTCGTGGTGACAAAGTGATGCTTCGTTGTGATTCAGTAACCTGCTTTTCTTCAATGGCGTGATTCACGCAGTGAACGTCTTCAATGTCGACTCCGGCAGAAATATTCAATGTGACAGATACATCGTGGCCGCTACGTTCGTTGGGTGCCAGGTACTGCACTTCGGTGTCCTGTCCGCTGCTGCCGTGGTCTCCGCGAGCAACCGTCCCCACGCCGTTTGTTGTGGCAGCGGGATTGAATCGAGGACCAACAACCATTGGAAACACGAACTCGTAAGAACCATCGTCGTACTGCAACGTATTGAAGTAGCGAATGTGAATGTCGATCTGCTTGCCGGGTTCGATGTTGGCGACCTTCTGAGTGAAGATGTTAGCTCGTTCCTGAGTCATCAACGCCGCAACGTGTCCTTGAGCTTTAGCGGCCGCATAGATCTTTTCTGCCTTCTCGCGTTCTCGAATGATGCCGCGAATCTTTCGATCGCCAACAGTCATCACAAATTCATTAACCGCCGCGTTGTCGGGCAGCGGGAAGACATAGACCGCTTCGATTTTGGAACTGTACGGGTTATGAAACTGCTGGTTGACGTCGACCGTGGCGATGTATCCGTCGATGCTGCCTTCCACGGAAGTATGCTTTAGAGGAACAGGAACCTGTTTTGTTTCGTTCGGCAAGGTTGCCATCAATGCTCCGCAACCGGGAACATCGGGGTTGGCCGTTCGTGATTGTGCATCAGCGGACTTAGCGATAATCCAAAGTTCTTCGCCTGGCTGAAGGTCAAACACGACTGGTGCCGCCGCAGGTTGGTTATCAGCAATGCTCTCTTTTATTTCCAGGGAACGTCCGCCTGAGCCTGCTGGTGAAGGCGTCGCGGCTGAAGGCTGTCCGCCACCGACTCCACCGCCGAAGCCGCCTGACTTTGCTTCCATTTCCTGCCCGGGAAGTATCATCCGGCGTGAAGCGACTGCTGGGGGTTCGTCGGACGGTTTCAGTTTTTCCTGCGTTCCTTTGCCATCGAGCTCACTTTTGATTGCTGAGTCGGCCGGCATGGCCAGCGAAGGTGCTATCGGTGCGTTTGGCTCAGGCGCTGCTTCCATTTTGCGAGATTCATCTGCCGACAATTTTGGTAGATCAAGGCTGTCAGCTTGAGGCACAGATTGTTGAGCACCGAAGCCACCACCCATGTCTGCTTCTGCGGATTCATTTTCCCTGCTGCTTTCACTGACCGCTGCATCAGGTGCTTCCGCTGCCTGGGGCGCAGCATTCTCTGCCGTTCCTTTCTCTGCCACGGCGGAGTCTGTGGACGCTTGCTCATTGCTTGCCCCGCAGCCGAGGTTGAACAAACACGCTGTCAGTATCATCAGAGACAGATTCAAGCAGAACGCACGTTGTATTGATTTCATGTTGTCGACCTTTCGATCAGATCAGATTCGAATGGGATGTTGGTGTATGTTTGGCGATCGCTATGGGGCGAAGCGTCACGATAACGGCTTACGCTCCGGCTTTGGCGATTTCAATTTGAGCCTGGATTCTCTGACCGTCGGTTGTGGCAGACGCTTTCAGTTCTGTGCGATACTGTTTGGCCCCGGAGCCCTGCAGTTGCACGTGGATTCTGGCCACTCGGCTGCGTCCGGATGGCAGATTGTCGCCCGTATTGAATGCAGCCAGGATGACTCGATTGTTGTTCATCGCTTTGGGATCGTAAAACGGAGGCTCTTCAAACGCTGCGTGCTCGCCGCCTTCGATGCCGACAATTTCGACGCCCGGTGACTCACTTGCCAGTTCAAACTGATACGCGGCCAAAGCGTTCGAACCGGAATCGACAAACACGTCGATTGCTTCAAATCGAACGGCGTCTTCGTCAGCCACGTCAGGGCCAGCCAACTGAGTGATTGCCTGCTGAGGATTCGCTGTCGCGGTTTGCGGCTGGTCCTGAGCGTACGTCAGAGCCATCAGGCAAACGTCAAATCCGATCAGCAGCAGCCAGGCAATTGGCACGATGCTTCGCCGGTATGAGTTGCGGTTGATGGTTGTCTTCGAAACATTCATGTTTCGTTCCCTTTCAGGGTTATCTGAGATAAGCATTTAAGCTACGTGCCTGGCCGTCACAGCATGACCGCGTTCATGGCGATCAGGTTGATGTCTGTCTGGTCTGTCGAGCCGTCACCGTTTTGGTCCCACCGATTTGCCTGGCTGCTTCCCGACTTAACAGACCGAGCCAGAGCAAACGCATCAAGAATGTCGACTTGCCCATCTTGATCGACGTCGCTCGACACGAACGTTTGTTCCATTTCGCCAGCCGACGACTTGTCGTTCAGCGCCATGGATTGGGGGTGTGAAGCCGGTTCCTGAATGGTCTGTGGCAGCACAGCAAACAGCAGTACTGCGGCCGCGATTGTTCCGGTTGACCACGCCACCCATCGGAATCGCTGGCGAGCTGGTGGCTTGATGTTTGGTCTTCTAATGCCGCTTAGGTGGGCGGCCGCGTCACTTAAGATCGCGTTTTCCACTGTTTGCGACACGTTCAGCGGTGGCCCGCTTTGTCGACGGATCGCAGCCACAACTTCATGTGGTAACTGGTCTTCCGTCGATTCTGGTGTGTTTGAATCGTTCATGATTGGGGGTACCTCCGCCAGATTAAGTGTGGAGCAATTCGAATTGGTTCAAGCAATCTAATAAGAATCGTTGGAATCCGCACTGCTACGCTCAGAGCCGACTTACGGAAGGTTCCATCGAGCCGCCTGCGAGTTGCTGGCAAAGGCTGTCCGTTCAAAGCTTGTGCGGCGAAAGTGTTATCGCACGGTTTTCGCAATAGGCGTTCAACTGATACTCTTTAGTACATCTTGTATCTTCAGCGTGTTCTGTGATCCCAATCATTCAGGAACTGTCTCGAATTAACTTCCCGATCTGCGTCCAATGTAGGGCCGGTTCCTACCGGCCACTGTTCGCGGTGTCGGCCGGTGGGAACCGGCCCTACGGAGGTTGTTTCAGGACTGTTCCTAAGCTGTTTAAGCCTTCCTGAATGTCTGCATCTGCTGACAATTCGACCGATCTGCAACTGGTGGCCGCAATTAACGACGGCGATCAGGAAGCATTCGCAACGCTGTACCATCGCCACAAAGATTGGGTGGTGAATCTGGCTTTTCGATTCACCGGAAACCATGACGATGCTCAGGATGTCACTCAGGAAACGTTTGCCTACCTTGTTCGAAAGTTCCCCGGCTTCGAACTGACGGCTCAGATGACCACGTTTCTGTATCCTGCCGTTCGTAACCTGTCGATTGCCGCAAGAAAGAAGCGACAGCGATCAACCAGCAGCGATGAGAACCTCGATCTGTTTCCCGAAGTCCCTTCTGAGGAATCAGCCGATCGCAGTGAAATGGCAACTGTGCTGGGTTCGCTATCGGACGCTCATAAAGAAATCCTGCTGATGCGATTTGTCGATGACATGACGCAACCAGAAATCGCGGCGGCCCTTGAGCTGCCTCTGGGCACTGTGAAGTCACGACTGCACCACGCCATTCAAGCCGTAAAGAACTCACCAGCAATCGCCGCTTTTCTGTCTGGTGGATGATCGATGTTTGAGCAATCAATCTTGTCGGTTGGCCACTTCCCTCAACTTTCTTCACCAGCGAACCCGCCGCTCGCGCGTGAAGAAAGTTGTGGCAGCGCCCAGTTACAATCCGTATGTAAACAATGTAAAACGTGGACTATCTGGTAGGCAACGACTAATGGACAGCAGCAGTGCCGTCCATCCCGGACTGGGATGCACCGTTCGCTCCGCCGAAGACTAAAGAAAGAGACCTAAACTCTTTGGGCTCGCCCAAATCGAAACGTAATTTAATAACACAGGCCGCTCAACCATGAAGACCGTTCCATTGTTTCTGGCCATTCTTCTTTTGTCGCCCGGTACACACGCTCAAAACCGCGTACAGCCGGAATTGTTTGACGTGCCGGACATCCGTTCGTCGTGGGACGATCTCACACAGGGTCTCAGTTCCAAAGATGACTGGCTAAAGCGGCGAGTCGTGTTGAAGCAGCGTTATCTGGACCTGTTGCGTGATCAGCACAAGCCGGAAAAGCCAGCCCTGGATTTGATCGTCCACGAAGATGTCGTGGTGGAAAATCTGTATCGTCGACAGTTGATCAGCTACGCCGTCGAATCCAAGGAACGAGCACACGCGTATCTTGGGATCCCGCTACAACTGACTGGCAAGGCTCCTGCAATCGTTGCCCTGCATGGCACTTATCAGTACGGCAAGAAACAGGCGGCGGGACTCATCGACAATCCGGACAAGGCGTATCTCGATCATCTTTGCCGCCGGGGCTTCGTCGTGATTGCCCCCGAGCACTTCGTCTCCGGTCATCGAATCCCTGCGGAAGGTCCCTACGAAACGGGGGCTTTTTACAAGAAACATCCCGAATGGACGGCTGTCGGGAAATTCACCTACGAGCATTCCATCGCGATCGATGTCCTGCAGAGTCTTGAGCAGGTCGATGGTGAACGCATCGGCGCACTGGGGCATTCGCTGGGTGGCCATGGCACATTCTTTTTGGCGGCTTATGACGAACGCATCAAAGCGGCGGCGTGTAATTGCGCAGCGGCGTTTTTTCGGCACAATCCCACGGTCGAAGCCTGGTCGCGAGATCGCTGGTATGTCTATTTCAAGCCGATCCGTGAGGGGCTTATGAAGGGCGAGATGCCGCCGATCGATTTTCACGAAATCATTTCGCTGATTGCCCCTCGTGCCTTTCTGGATGTTTCGGCCCTAAACGACGGACATGGTCCCACTCAAAAGCAGCGACTGCTGATGCTGATGAAAATCATGGAAGTTTACGAACTAAACGACGCCCCACAAAACTTCGGCTTCTACGTGCACGGTCGAGGACATTCAGTCGCTCACGAGTCGCGTCAGTTAATCTACGGCTGGATGGACACCCATTTGAAACCAGCGGAAGCCACTCAAACCCGACTTGTCGTACCTGCACCAGAGCTTCCCATTTCTTCCGAGGCGAAGTGAGAAGGCCCATTCCGCAAGAAAGAAGCGACAGCGATTAACCTGCAGCGATGAGAACCGCGACCTGTTTCCCGAAGTCCGCTCTGAGGAATCAGCCGATCGCAATGAAATGGCAACCGTGCTGGGTTCGCTATCGCATGCTCATAAAGAAATTCTGCTGATGCGATTTGTCGATGACATGACGCAACCAGAAATCGCTGCGGCGCTTGAACTGCCTCTGCGAACCGTTAAGTCACCATTGCAGCACGCCGTTCGAGCCGTAAAGAACTCACCAGCAATCGCCACTTTCTGTCTGATGGATGATTGTCGCCCAAGTAGTGAGTCTTGCCGGTTGGCGACTTCCGCCGATCAATTCTTGAGAAAACTGGGGTTTGCGGGTAAGCAGAGTTGAGGCAAACGCCGAGTTGCAAACCATCCGAAACGGCGTCAAATAAGGATTTCATTTAGGAGGTGGCCAGTGGTCAAAGCAGTGCCATCCACCTCGGTCCGGAAAGCACCACATGTTCACGCGAATGGTGACAGAATGCATCCAGACTTGTCACTCTTCAAAAAAAGTCCGCCGGACATTTCTGGCCGGCGGACTTAGCGTAAGGTTGAGTTTAGTAGAGCGTCGCTTAGTAAGTTAGAATCATATCGACAGCGAAGATCCCCTGCTCGTACCCACCATTCAGACTGGCTGGAAACCAATCATATCGCCATTCCGGACGGATTGTCACGTTCGGGTGCGGCTTAATATTCGCCCCAAATGTGGCTGCGTAGTAGGAATGAGATCCCGACCCCGGAAGAGACTGTCCACCGTGGTTAAACCCGGCGTCGGACTTCCACCACTCCACACGAGCCCCGAGGCCGAGTTTCTCATTGACACTGTAAAGTAGAAAGTTGTTGATACCAACTTCGTTGTTCACTCCACCAAAAATTTTAAGCTGGACCATATCACTCTGCAGTACCCAGTTCAGCTTGTCCGTCAACGCGACGTCCACCACGTTACTGTGAGCGTATCCGTTACCACGCACGCCCATGTTGCCAAATGTGGTGATGTAGGTGTAAGTGGCTTTGTCGCCCAGTGGGATACTGAAGCCTCCAAGGAAGTTGCTTCCGCCATCGAATTGGTCAAACCCAGTATCCCATCCCAGGGTCCAGCCGCCGTAGATTGTCACGTCATTACCAGCGTCGTACGTGGCCAAGGCGCCCGTATGGGTAAATGCCTCGCTGTTGTACATTGTCAATGAGTGGCTGTAAAAGAAATTGTCGGGAGCGGTTACAACTTCATAGCCCAACAGAGTATAGAAGTGACCGATTTTGACCGAAAGATCGCCTGAAGCGACTTCTGCATACAACTGAGGCATTGCCCACCCGTATGTGCCGCCGAAGTCCCAGCCGTTGATGAAGTCCCACTCACCAACATTATTGCCGAAGGCCTGAGTGTCCCCGGAGTCTATACCGTACATTATGTCCGCACGGAAACCAACATCGAGACCCTTGCTACCGTCGGCAACTTTTTCTACGTAGAACCACGCTTGATTTGTATTAAACTTATGCGGAATGTTGTTGAACATCCCCGTGCTTCCACTGGTGTAGCCCTGCTGCCACCAACCGCCGAAGTCAATTCCGTCTTCTTTTTTGTCCAGCTTCCAGGCATCACCAATTTGACTGCCGCACAGACCACGGTTGCCACTGTCACACCCTTCGCTGCAGCCGGACTCCCCGCAGTCAGGCGAATATAATCCCACCAGCTGAGTTGCAAGATCTGACGTTGAAGAAGCGAAGACTACATTGCAGTTTGTGCTGTGATAGACCGAATTTCTTTGCTGCTCAGAGTTGGTGTTTTCTGCCAACGCCGGGTTTAGGCCCGAACTAGTCAGCAGGGTTAGACCAGCAAGCAAAAGGCAGGTTTTTCCTGTCATGACATACTCCTTTCGAGTTCCGTTGTCTCATGTGAATCCTTGACCCCGGCCGTCATTGGCTCATAGGGTTTTGGCATCCCATTCGATCATCACTTGATGGGAGTGCCGCGTGAAGCCAGACATAGAACGGTTCCCCATTCCGCTTATGATGACCCAATTCCTCAAATCGACTCTGTTTTGACCCAGCAGAAGTTTATTCTTACGCATCATGATTTTCCGTACGCGACTCAGACTCGCTTCCAGCGGAATTGTCTATCCATCTTTCCGAAGCGATGCTGACGCACGCACCGTTATTACTGGCAATCTCGCCCGTCGTACGATTAAGGGCAAATGAACCAGCATGGGGCTGTGGGCCATGAAAAAACTGTGTGCTCCGGCTTTTCGGAGCTCTCCTTCTTGCTTTTGAGCATAGATAGCAGAACGCAAATACACACTTCGGACTCTTGGGGCTCACGAATTGGTTGGCGCTTGCAAGCATGGGGTCGTCTGTCGTGTTGGACTGGTGCTATCTCAGTTGGCAATCCTTGACGCTCCATCCATCTGATTTCATCAACCAGTGAACTGTTGTTTGCTGAGCGTGTGTAGGTGGCTGGCCCAAACGGCTCTTGCATGTTTCGCGAGCTAGAATCTTACGCCCCCAATTGACCCAAATTTAGCTTTGACAAGCCATCAGGCGAAGCACGTCGAAATTGACAAGCTTTACCAGGTGATCAATGTCGAGCCATATTCACCGGGTCCTGTGGCGGTGGCCGAATAGGCCGACATCGAGACTACACAAGTCGTCCCTGAAAAAGTGGTTTGATCAGCGTATGCTGGCCTGGTTTTGCAAAACGAGTTGACATAGATTGGAAGGAAATGTTTCTTCGACTTTCAAAACCTTGCAATTTGAGCGCGGCATGAAGCATAAGCCTCGATCGAACGCCAGCCAGCTCGACCTTTTTCAGACGCAGTTCGACCAACTATGGAACCTTCGTCACCCGCTGTGCGTTCTGAGGGGGAAGATTGACTGGAAGCGGTTTGATGTTGAGTTCGCCGGTTGTTATTGCCCGGAAATCGGCGCGCCGGGCAAGGATATTCGTTTGCTTGTGGGGCTGCATTATCTGAAGCACACGTTCAATGAATCGGACGAATCGCTGCTTGATCGTTGGGTTGAGAATCCTTATTGGCAGTACTTTTGTGGCTTCGACACAATGCAGCATGAAGTGCCGCTGCATTCCACTTCATTGACGAAGTGGCGACAGCTAGTTGGTGCTGACAAGCTTGTGATGCTGCTTGAGGAAACGGTGTCGATTGCAGTCAGCGATAAGCTGATCACAAAGGCTGAGTTGGCACAGGTCAACGTCGGCACGACAGTTCGGTAAAAGAACATCATGTATCCCGCTGATTCCAAGCTGTATTTGAAAGCGATTCAAAAACTGGGGGCCGCCGCAAGAAACCGCTGCATCAAGCTTCGCCAGACGTATTCGCGAGTTGCCAAGGAAGCGGCCATGATGGTGGGCCGTTACGCTCATGCAAAGCAGTTCAAGCGTATGCGAAATCGGTTGAGAAAGCTGAAGACGTGGCTGGGGAGAGTCCTGCGTGACATGCGTCGCAAAGTTCCACAGCCAGATGCGGCTCTGGAATAACTGCTGAGTCTTTGCGAACGACTGCACGCACAGGAAAAGACGGACACGAAGAAGCTGTACAGCCTTCATGAACCGGAAGTCATGTGCATCAGTAAAGGCAAGGCTCACAAGCGTTACGAATTCGGCCAGAAGGTTTCGGTGACGTCAGCGAATCGCGGTAACTGGATCGTGGGTATCAATCTGTGTGCTGGCAATCCTTACGATGGCCACACTTTGTTGCAGGCAATCGCGACGACAGAAAGTATTACCCGCGTGAGCGTGACCGATGCTTACGTCGACAAAGGTTATCGCGGCAACCATTACAACGGTGATGCGACTGTTCATATTTCGGGCAGCAGCAGTCGGCAACTGACGCGAACTCTGAAGAAGCGCCGCAAACGTCGCAGCGCCGTCGAGCCCAAGATTGGCCACCTGAAGAGCGACAACCGGATGGGTCGCTGCTTCCTGAAAGGTCTGACAGGCGACGAAATCAACGCGGTTCTGGCCGCCGCCGGATCAAACCGACAGAAGCAGCTGCTCGCGATTGCGCATGCGCTGGTTTTCTGGCTTGTCAGACGGCTGGAAACTCCCATTTTGCCACGTATGCACCAAACTAGGCTCGCCGCCTTGAGCATCTGACCGCGATCCCACATCGCCCAACGCACTCAAAATCCAACCGCCAACCACGCACCCACTTTTCCAGGGACGACTACACAAACAGTGGTTCGAAACAAAAAAATGTCCATCCCATGTGGTGTGGGTGGTTACGGAATCCGGACAGAAAATTGCGTTATAGCCTGCTTGCCGACGCGAGTGAGGTTGTTCTTGATTCGTCGCTTGCTCATGGCTTGGCGTAGGTCGTGGTTGTGCGGCAGGACTTGTGTGGATTTGTCCCAGTCTTTCGCCGCGGCAAGGTGGTCGCCCCAAAATCCAGAGAACACAAACGGAAGACGGGTAGGTGAGTGTTCCAGATATTCTCTGCGAGATCGTCAGGTGTAAACTCGTCACAGGCCAGCAGCAGTCGCTGCAGTCCTGGCGCTGCAGGTTTGTGCAGCCCACCAATTGCACGCCGCTGCAAACGCCTACCGAATCAGAGTTTTGCTTTCGGCACACGAAATGCAACACTCACTGATAACATCACTGCCTGGAGAAAACCATGACGCCATTTCTGTTGTTTGCAATAGTGTTCGGTTTGTCTGTTGCCGTAGGTTTTCGAGGCAACCGAGTTGTTGCTTCGGTGGTTCTGCTGCCGTTGGCGGCATTCTGCGGGTTCGGTTTTCTGGCGTCTTTCGAACCGGGAGTTCAGGTTTTCTGGAAGATTGGATACGCAATATCTGGGCTTGCGTGCTTTGTGGGAGGCGTCTACCGCTGGCTGCCTGGTTGTGGTGATGATCCCCATGACAGCTCGGGCGAAGAAGTTCAGCTGCAGCATGAGCGTTATTCTCACAGACCGCGGCTGGCAACAGATGGTGGTCCCCGAATCAAAGCGATGGGGCGCGAACAACTGGAAAAATCGAGAAGCGACGACGATGACTCAGCATGAAGATCGCTTTAGGAAGGCGTCGCAGATTATCAAGGGCACGAAATAGAGCATCGGCGAATCCCGAGCTTTTAATCAGGCCGCCAGTGCGGAGAAGATTAATCGCAGAGGACTCGGAGCAGCAGCGGTCCGCAGAGTTATTATTGAACGGCTCATCCTGATCTCTGCGAACCGCTGCTGCTCTGCGGACTCTGCGATGAAAAAAGGCATGACCGCGAACCCGATTTGAATGATCGGCAAGAAGATGGCCGGGCAAGAAAATCTGTGAGAAAGTTTAAACCCGGATTTCCGGCTTAAGTCCGATAGCCTCGCAGTGATCAGAACAAGCTGTTCAACGAAGCTCAGCGAACGTCTGCTTCTGTGCGTTCCTTTCGCATTTACCATTTTGAGGTTATGCTGACAGACCCGCCGTATTGCTGCTCGCCCAGAGATCCGACCATGAAGCTCACCAGACGTTCCGTTTTGCACTTGCGTTTTGTTGTTTGGATTGCCATCGCAGGTGGTATCGCGATGATTCCCACAGCCACTACATTTGCCGAAGAACAACCGTCAGACGCGCTGCCTGCGAATACGGTTTCGTTGCTGAATCAGTTCTGCCTCAAGTGCCATTCCACTGATGAAGCTCAGGGTGAACTTGATCTGCAGCGATACTCTTCGCTGGATCACATGCGTGCCGATGTGGGGCCCTGGCTGCGTGTGGTTGAGATGCTGGATAATGGCGAGATGCCTCCGGAAGATTCGCCTCAACCCACTGCGGCTCAACGCAAACAGCTGCGAGATTGGGTGCAGGGATTTCTGAATGCCGAAGCTCTGCGCAATGCGGGAGATCCCGGGCCGGTCGTCTTGCGCCGGCTGAATAATTCAGAATATACGTACACGATTCAGGATCTGACCGGCGTGCCACTGCAGCCCGCGAAGCAGTTTCCTGTGGACAGCGCGGCGGGCGAGGGATTCACCAACGTGGGCGATGCGTTGGTGATGTCGCCTTCCATGGTTCAAAAGTATCTTGATGCTGGCAAAGACGTTGCTGCTCATGCCGTGTTGTTGCCTGATGGAATTCGTTTTTCCGAATCAACGACTCGCCGAGATTGGAGCAACCAGATTGTAGCGCAGATTCGCCAGTTGTATGCGGATGGCACAACGGGCGCCAGTCGTACTGATCAGCTGAACCAATGGTCGGGCGACCCGAATTCGTCGACGGCGAACGATGGTCGAGTTGACCTTGTTCCGTACCTGTCGCAACTGATTCAGCACCGCCATCAGTTGATGGATTCGCAAGCGGCAGACAAAGTCGCGCGGGAGAACAGTATCAATGCCAAATATCTGCACATTCTGGCGAACGCAATTTTTTCCGATGCGGACTCTGCACTGCTGAACGATGTGCGTCGCCGAATTGAAGCGGCTAAGCCGGAAGACGCTGCAGCGATTGCCGACGTTGTGAAGTCATGGCAGTCACGGCTTTGGAAGTTCAATACCGTCGGCCATTTGGGCCTGGTGATTCCGTGGCAGCAGGCAGTTTCACCCATTGAAGCGACTCTGCACCTGCAGTTTCCGTTTGCTGCACCGAAAGCTGACCGCACATCAATCGTTCTGACATCGCGGTCTGTGATCGCGGATGGCCCCAATTCCGTGGTGTGGAAGAACGCTCGTGTTGAACGTGCCAGTGGGCTGTCTGCGATTATGCTGCGTGATGTGAAAGCGGTGTCTGTGGTCTGGCCGGAATTAAAACGAAACGTGTTCGCAAATTTTGCGAAGTATCTGGCTGCGGTTGCGGAAGTTCGAACAAGCCAGCAGGCACCCGAGCTGAGTGTGCTGGCAGCTCGTTACGAAATTCAGCCAGCGATTTTAACGTCACTGTTGAACTGGTTGGGAATTGGTTCTTCGTCAGAGCCTGAGATTGCTGAGTACCTTAATCTGCCGTTGATTCGATCCGGTTCTGAATTCGTGAACGGTTGGGGGCTGCAGGGTGCGGACGCTTTAAGCGTTGTGGCGAATTCTTCGGACAACCAGGTGCAAATTCCAGGCGACATGCGAGCTCACCGAATTGCCACGCATCCTATGCCCGACCGATTTTCTGCCGTGGGCTGGAAGTCGCCATTCAGCGGAACCGTATCGATTGCGCCCTACGTTCATCATGCTCACGGAGCGTGCGGTAACGGAGTTGGCTGGAAGGTCGAACTTCGCCGAGGAGCCGAGCAACGAATTCTGTTGAGCGGCCTGCTGGACAAGTCGGCGAAAACCGATGTTGCACCTCTATCCGAATTTGGCATTCAAAAGAACGACCTGGTTTCATTGATTATCGAACCGCGAGACAACAACCATTCGTGTGATCTCACAGAAATCGAATTGGCTGTCACAGAACAGGGCGGTGCAGGGCGGGTTTGGTCGCTAACCAAAGACTGCGCCGACAACATTGCAGCCGGTAATCCTCACGAAGACAGCTTTGGCAATCTGGCGATCTGGCATTTCTATACAGGGCTGCTGGACGGCAAGCCAAGCGGTGATGTTGTGCCGCATGGGTCTTTGATGGCTTCATGGCTGAATGCTGCCGATTCGCAGCAGGCGGAGCAGTTCGCTCAGAAGCTGCAGGCTTTGCTGACGGAAGCTTCTGTGGGTGAGATGACCGCGGCTGATGCTGAGATTCGTCGTTTGTTGCATTCTGTAAATGGGCCTCTGTTTTCGAAGGTTGATTTTGCAGAACTTGCTGCTTCGGTTGAGGACTCGAAGCTGTCAGCGAGCGAATTTGGGATCAACATGGCGGAGTTGTCGCCGTTCGCTGACGGAGTGCGCGATGAAGGAGGGGCATCCGAACTTGTTATGAAGGTCCCCTCAGTGGTTGAGGTGTCGTTTCCAGCGGATTTGGTGGAAGGTTGTACGTTTGCAGCAAGTGCGTTTTCAGTGGGCGCTGGCAGCGTGCAGGTTACGGCAAGTAGTTCGTCGGCACTCACAACGGCAGAGCGCGAGTCCGCTGTTGAGCTGGTATCCGGAGTTCCCGTGGTGGCGTCAACAGAAGCGGCTCGCCAGCGCGTACAGCAGGCTTTCGACGAGTTTCGAAGTGTGTTTCCTGCGGCGATGTGTCATGCTCGAATTGTGCCGGTGGACGAAGTTGTCACGTTGTTGCTGTATCATCGTGAAGACGACTATCTTTCCAGGTTGATGCTTAGCGAAGAACAGTCGTTGCAACTGGATCGACTTTGGAGTGAGCTTCGGTTTGTCAGTCAGGATGCTTTGCGGTTGGAGGTCGCATTGGAGCAGATTCTTGAGTTTTCGACTCAGGATGCAGACCCGCGACGATTCGATCCCGTGCTGAAGCCGATCGCTGATGGCGCGGCCAGTTTTCGCAAGTGGCAAACAGACACCGAACACGTTCATCTTGCTGCAGTTGTCGATTTCGCTGATCGAGCGTATCGGCGCGATCTGACTGACCTTGAAGACGCCTCGCTGAGAAGCTTATACGCTCACTTGCGTTCAACCGAGATTGATCACGAAGACGCCATTCGATTGCTGATTGCTCGAATTCTGGCGTCTCCTACGTTTCTTTATCGAAACGAGCAACCGGGCGATTCGTCTTTGGCAGTTCGCGTGTCGGCTGATGAACTGGCGAATCGTTTGAGTTACTTTTTGTGGGCGTCGCAACCAGACGCGACCTTGCGAGCGTTAGCGGCGGATGGAAGTCTGCTGCAGGATGATGTGTTGTTGCAGCAAACTCGTCGCATGTTGGTGGATTCCAACGCTCGTCGGATGGCGATCGAATTCGGTTGCCAGTGGCTGCACATTCGAGACTTCCACCAGCACGACGAAAAGAACGAGGCGGCGTTCCCTGAATTCGCGGCGCTGCGCGGTGACATGTATGAAGAATCAATTCGCTGCTGGGAACATCTGATCCGTAATGATGGATCAATCCTGGAATTGATCGATGCTGATCACACATTTGTGAATGCTCGACTGGCAAAGCACTATGGAATCAATGCTGAGGTTTCTGCAGACTGGCAGTTGATTGATGGTGTTCGTGAAACCCATAGAGGCGGAATTTTGACTCAGGCCAGTTTGTTGTCCAAACAGTCCGGGGCTTCGCGAACCAGCCCAATTCTACGTGGCACCTGGATCTCAGAAACGCTGCTTGGCGAACGTCTGCCTCGACCGCCGAAGGGTGTCCCCGTTCTTCCGGAAGAAGTTCCCGATGGTTTGAGTGAACGTCAGCTGACCGAAAGGCATACGTCCGATCCGGCGTGCGTTAAATGTCACCAGCGAATTGATCCGTACGGTTTCGCTCTGGAAGGCTTCGACGCGATTGGTCGCTATCGCACCAACGACAAAGATAACAATGTCATCAATACCGCCACCGACTTGCCGGACGGTACCACTTTAACGGGGCTTGATGGTTTGAAGCAGTATCTGTTGACAGTTCGTCGCGAAGACTTTGTGCGGCAGTTTTGTCGCAAGTTGTTGGGGTACTCGCTGGGGCGGTCAGCTCAATTATCTGACGAGCCGTTGATTGGTGAAATGATGGCTCAGTTAAAGAAAAACAACTATCGGTTTTCTGCTGCGGTTGAGACAATCGTTGTCAGCCAGCAGTTTCAAATGATAAGAGGACGCGAGCAATGATGAATTCAAATTTCGCAAGACGCACGTTTCTGTACGGCACCGGTGTATCGATGGCGTTGCCGTGGATGGAGTCTTTGTCGTCGCGAGTTTTGGGTGGCCCCATTATTGGTGGCGCCAGGAATTCCGAAGATGGAAAAGCGCCGCTGCGGTTGGGCGTGTTGTTCGCGGGCAATGGTTTTCATAAAGATCATTGGTGGGCGAAGGGTTCCGGCAAAGACATGGAACTCGGGCGAGTTCTGGAGCCACTTTCGGCTCATCGAGAACAGCTGACGTTTATCAGAGGTCTCTACAACGAACAGGCGCTGAAGGGCAATATTCACAGTTCCATGACTGGAAATCTGCTTTCGGGAGCACCGTTGGAATCTGGTGGAGGCATTCGCAGCGGTACCAGTGTTGATCAGATGCTGGCTCAGAAGTTTGGTCACCTGACCAAAGTGCCAAGTCTTGTGTTGGGGTGCGAGAAGGCCAATCCATCCGTCCACAAAAACTATTCGATGCTTTACAGTTCGCACATTTCGTGGAACTCGCCGACCACCCCAACGCCGCTGGAAGTTTACCCTTCTTTGGCTTTCGATCGGCTGTTTAAAGATACAGTTAACAAGGGCGATCAAAGCGTATTGGACGCCGTGCTGGCTGATGCTGCCGATATTCGCGGAAAGATCAGCGGACGTGATCAGCAAAAGCTGGATGAGTATTTGAATTCCGTGCGTGAAGTTGAGCAAAGAATTGAACAAGCCGGAAAGCGTGGTGAGTTGCAGGGCTGGCGACCAACGACTATAGAACCAAACATTCCGCGACCCGCCGATGGATATCCTCAGGACATCGGCGAGCATATGAAGCTGATGTGTGACATTCTGGTGTTGGCGTTTCAAACCGACACGACTCGGTTCTGTACTTTGAAGCTCAACAACGATCATTCGTCGTTGAGATTTTCGAACCTCGGAATCGACTACATGATTCACCACCTGTTGTCTCATCAGGAATCCGACGACTGGCTGACCGTCAATCAGTTCTTTGCGAAACAACTGGCTTATATTGCCGACAAGCTTTCTGCCATTCAGGAAGGTGAGCGGACGGTTCTGGATAACACGATTCTGATGTTCTGCAGCAGCATGCTGACCGGCAGTCACATCGCGACTCAGTTGCCCGTCGTCTTGATCGGCGGCAAAGGCCATTTGGAAACCGGAAGAACGCTGGATTACCTGGACCAACCCAATCGAAAAATGTGCAGCCTGTATTTGTCACTGATGGACAAGTTCGGTCTGAATCTCGACAGCTTCGGTGATTCTTCAGAGCGACTTGCGGGCGTTTAGACCGTCTGCGAAAAGCTGTTGCGAAACTCGTCAAGCCGGAGCTACGCGGAGTGTGACTTCGAGGCGATAATGAATTAGGGTCTTACTGAAAATGATGCGCTCACGGTGCGCGCATGTTGGTTGTAGCGACAACGGAGCGGCTCGGCGATTCGAGCGTTCCATGTCTTTCAACCAACCACGCCACTGGGTCAAGGGCGAAGCCCTTGTTAGGGGCATGCTGTTTTACGGGCAACGTTCGGTTTGCAATGTTGGTGTTTGCCTTTCATCAAGGACGTGGTGTGGCTAAGCTGGTAGGCCCCGTTCAATTTTGCCTGCCTTGAGATCCTGCCATGACGCCTTGCGATAAACACACTGGTGCGGTTGTGTTCGCTGAAGAACGCTTGGTATTCAGCCAGCCGCGGTGGAGTTTTCGACGATCAGTATTGCTGACATCGGTACTGATGTTGTTGTCGGGAACCGCGTTTTCGGCAGACGATGTGGATTATATTCGCGATATCAAACCGTTGCTGAAAGCGAAGTGCTGGTCGTGTCATGGGGCTTTGAAGCAGGAAGCGAATCTTCGCCTGGATACTGTGGGCTCCCTTTTGAGAGGTGGCGATTCCGGGCCGGCGATTGTTTCCGGCGATCCTGTGCACAGTGAGCTGATTCGTCGCGTGATGGCCACCGATGAATCCGAACGCATGCCTCCGGAGGGTGAGCCTGTTTCAATAGAGCAAGTCGAGCGATTAAAGATCTGGCTGAATTTCGGCGTAGAAGTGATGGCTGATGAGAAGCCTCAGACGAATCCCACAGCTCACTGGGCCTTTCAGCCCTTGAATTCCTTAGTGGACGTTGGCGATGAGCGTTCTGCAGGCGAACATTCCATTGATGATTACGTTGATCAAAAGTTGAAAGACGTTGGGTTGCAAAGGTGCATACCAGCTGACGCTGTGGTGCTGGTTCGACGGATGTTTCTGGATCTGCACGGGCTGCCTCCCACTGTGCAGCAGGTTGCTCACTGGCAATCCGTTTTTGCGGAAGCCACCAGGTTGGGGCCAGCCGCTGAGTTGTCCGCGAGGCGACAGCTGATTGACGAGTTGCTGGCGAGTGATCGTTATGGCGAACGCTGGGGGCAGCATTGGCTGGATGTGGTTCGCTATGCGGACACTCATGGCTTTGAAGTGAACACGCCTCGAGCGAACGCGTGGCCGTATCGCGACTATGTGATTGAAGCTTTCAACAGCGACAAGCCCTATGATCGATTCGTCTTTGAGCAGCTGGCGGGAGACACCGTTGAAGAAGATTCCGCGACCGGTTTTTTGGTGGCGGCCGCCGCGTTGTTGCCAGGGCAGATTGGCAAGGACGAACAATCAATTCGGCTGGCTCGTCAGGACGCGTTGGATGAAATCATCGTGGGGACTTCCGCTACGTTTCTGGGGATGACGGTTGGGTGTGCTCGCTGTCACGACCATAAGTTTGATCCCATTCCTCAGGCGGATTACTACGCTCTGCAGGCATTTTTTGCTGGCGTGGAATATGGTGAACGAGAAATCAAAGGGCCGAAATATCAAGAAAAAACAGCAGAGGCGAACGCTCTTCAACCGCAGATTGAAGCGTTGCTGCAGCAGCTTGATAAGTTTTCAGCCAGGGCGTTTACAGGGCGCACCATCATTGTTGACGACGAAGATCTTGATCGAGTGACTTTGTTGGCGAAGTCGAACGGGTATGGCGTGAATCCGGACGGTGCAGGGCAAGGCTACAAAAACGACGTCGGTGACGAGTCGCGAATCAGCAATCTTAGCCAGGGGCGGTACACGTGGTTCGACAGCAATGCCGGACAGGACGTGTTTACCTGGAACCCTGCAGCGGATGGCGAGTTCCGGTTGTGGATCTCATGGGGGGTGCATGGAAGCGGCGTTCATACCCGAGATGCTCGCTATATTCTTGACGTTGATGGTGACCTTGCCACCACCGTAGATCAAACAGAAATCGCAGTTGCCGACCAGTACTATTTCGCCGGGCAAACGGAGGGCGAAAGCGAGCAGCAGCCACTTTGGAGCGGGTTGCAGGATGCAGGCGTTCATCGGTTTAACGCGAATACTCGATTAATTCTACGATGCGGCAACACGGGAACGGGAATCACGGCTGACGTGGTTGTGTTGCAGCAATCTGACGCAGCTTTGCCGTTGATTCGGGGGCCAGTGAATGCTGCGAAGAACGTCGAACGGATATCGCCTGTTGAAGCGAAGTTTGTGCGGTTTACTTCGGAACAAACAATCGACAATGACAAACATGAACCCTGCATTGACGAATTGGAAGTGTTCGCGGTTGGCACCGGTTCAACAAACATCGCCGCCGCGAAAAATGGAACCGTTGTTACATCGTCAGGCAACTATTCTGAAACCGGCAAGCACCAGTTGCAGCATGTCAACGACGGTCGCTATGGAAATAGTTTCAGTTGGATTTCCAATCAACATGGAAAAGGCTGGGTGCAAGTGGAGTTTGCAAAGCCAGCCACCATTGATCGGATTGAATGGGGCCGCGATCGAGAAGGGAAATTTCAGGATCGTCTGCCGGTCAACTATCAGATTTCCACTTCGCTGGATGGGGTAAACTGGACGCTTGTTGCGTCGTCAGCGGATCGAGCTCCACTTGGTTCGCCCTTTGACGAGATGAAATCGCTGCTGCGAAGTTCTGAGGACGTTGGCGACTTAAACCTTCCGTCGCTGGCGAAGAAGTTGCAACAGCTTGAAAAACGCCAGGCGGATCTTAGAACAAGGGATATGGTTTTTGCGGGCACGTTTCGTGAACCAGACAAGACGTTTGTTTTGCTGCGAGGCGATCCGGAACAGCCCACAACAGAGATTGCTCCTCATGTTTTGACGTCGATCAGCGACGTAAAGCTTCCGCCCGATTCGTCGGACAGGCAGCGTCGTGAAGCGTTGGCCAACTGGATTGTTTCGCCGAAGAATCCTCTAACAGCCCGCGTGATTGTGAATCGAGTTTGGCAGTATCACTTCGGTGTGGGGTTGGTGGAAACATCCAGCGATTTCGGTTTAAACGGGGCGACGCCAAGTCATCCGAAACTGCTGGATTGGTTGGCTCAGGAATTTATTAACAGTGGCTGGTCGATCAAGCAACTGCATCGTTTGATCATGACGTCGGAAACTTATTGTCAGGCCGCGATTCAATCAGATGCCGGGAATGCCGTTGACGCGGGCAATCGGCTGTTGTGGCATTTTCCCAATCGCAGGCTGGAGGCGGAATCAATTCGAGATTCCATATTGGCCATCAGTGGAAATTTGAATCTTAAACAGGGTGGGCCTGGATTTAATTTTTTCAAGACGCGAGGCGGATTGAGCGGGTTTCCGGAAGTTGAAGAATTCACCAGCAACGAACTGCGTCGTATGATCTATGCTCATAAAATTCGCATGGAGCCCGTGCCAATATTTGGAGCTTTCGATTGTCCGGACGCAGGCTTGCCGACTCCTCGCCGCAGTCAGTCGACAACAGCGATTCAGGCGTTGAATCTGTTTAATAGTTCGTTTGTGATCGACCAGGCTGAACAGCTGGCAAAGCGTTGCGAGGAAGAAGCTGGTCCGAAGGTGTTCGATCAGATTCAATTGGCGTTTCAACTTGTTGTGGGACGATCTCCGTCAGCGGTTGAAATTGATGCCATCACCGAGATTGTGCAGCAGCACGGGCTGGCAACATTGTGTCGAGCTTTGTTTAACAGCAACGAATTTCTGTTTATTCCATAGCAAGGGCTTCGCCCTTGACCGGGTGGCGTGGCGTGCGGAAGAGTATGGGAAGTCTTGAACGCCGAGCCGCTCCGTTGTCGCTACGATGACTTCAGGCAATGTGTATGTGGTGAATGAATTAGGGTACGATGACGTTTGTGGCGATCGGATGGCGAAGGTTCTGTTGGCAGTTTAGTGACGATGGTGCTGTCGTTTGCGGTAAAAGAAGAATCGGGTTTTAGTCATGGTTTCGAACAATTCTCTTTCACATACCGGTCGCCATTTGCTGGAACGCCGTGACTTGCTGGGGCAGGCCGTCACGGGGCTGGCGGGAGTTGCATTGGCAAGCCTGCTGAAACAGGACCAGCTTCTGGCTTCTGACGCCGTTTCGTTTGATCCATCGAATCCTCACGCATCACGCACGGCGCACCACGCTGCAAAAGCAAAGAACGTATTGGTGATTTTCTGCGCGGGCGCCTGCAGTCAGTTGGAAACTTACGACTATAAACCGGAACTGATCAAACGTGATGGGCTGCCATTTGAAGGAGGGCCAGCAGTAACGTTTCAGGGGCCATCCGGCAATCTTGCAAGGCCGCAGTACAAGTTTCGGCCGAGAGGCGAATGCGGCAAGATGGTGTCCGATATGATTCCTCATTTGGGAGGCATCGTCGATGATATTTCGTTTGTGCATACGTTGACGAACAAGTCGAACACTCATGGTCCTGCTGAAAACTTTCTATCGACCGGTTTCGTGTTGGATGGTTTTCCCAGCATTGGAGCGTGGGTGACCTATGCGTTGGGAACGGAGAACCAGGATCTGCCAGCGTTCGTTTCCATTCCGGATCCGCGTGGGGTTCCTCAGGCCAGCGTCAACAACTGGGGCCCGGGATTTTTGCCCGCCGTGTTTCAGGGAACTCCGTTTAACAGCAGCAAGCCGATTCGAAACCTGCAGCCGCCAAACAAAGTTGGGAAAGACCAGGACAATGCGGCTCGCCAGCTGCTGTCTCGCCTTAACAGTGAACATCTGAAACAGAATCCGTCTGATTCCAACCTTGCGGCTCGCATCGCAAGTTACGAACTGGCCGCTCGAATGCAGTTATCTGTGCCCAAAATCGCAGATCTGTCTACCGAGTCTGCTCATACACTGAAAATGTACGGTGCTGATTCGCCCAATGAAACCAAGGCAGCCTTTGCAAAGAATGCAATTCTGGCGCGAAGGTTAATCGAAAACGGTGTGCGTTTTGTGCAGTTATTTAACGGATCGTATGCCAGTGGCGGCGCGTTGAACTGGGACGGTCATCAGAAGCTGCGTGAGCAATACGATGTTCATGGAGAGATTCTTGATCAACCGGCCGCTGCTCTGTTTAACGATTTGAAACAGCGAGGATTGTTGAATGACACTTTGGTGGTCTGGTGTACCGAATTCGGACGCATGCCGATGTTTCAAAAGGGAGCTCAGGGCCGCGACCACAATCCTCAAGGGTTTACCGCATGGCTGGGTGGTGCCGGAGTTAAACGCGGCGTTAGCTATGGGCAGACTGACGAATTGGGTTTTAAAGCCGTGGAAAACGTGTCTTCCATTCACGACCTGAATGCTACGATTCTGCATTTGCTGGGAATTGACCACACACGACTAACATATCAACACAACGGAGTTGATCGCCGACTGACGGATGTTCATGGACACGTGCTGCGAGATATTCTTGTTTAGCCCATTTGAATTAGAGTCGCGCACGGTGCGCTCACGTTGGTTGTAGCGACAACGGAGCGGCCCGGTGATTATAGCGTTCCACGTCTTTCTGCGTGCCACGCCACTGGGTCAAGGGCGAAGCCCTTGTTAGGTAACGATCTCCACGGTTAGAAACTGCCACGGTTCTTTCTGGTAAGTCTTTGCCAGATACATCAGTGTTTCCCAGCGAACTCGATGATTGGGACTTTCGAATGTTGGTGTTTCCTGGGGCAGATTGGTCAGCAGATCTTTGCGAAGGATCTGTGCTCGAATTTTGCGAGTCTTCACTTCGCCGTCGGCTTCGTTGGTCAGGCAGATCACATACTGTGTTGACGTTGCTCCCTTACCCGCTTCTCGCGCCATTAGACCGCTGGCGAATTGTTCGGAGATTTCGTTCAGGACGGCATTCAGGTAGAACCAGCAATCGTCCTTGGCCATTGGAATAAGCGGCAGGCCTGCTGTTGTCTTCTGAGCGGCGGCTGTAATTTCTTTGACCGCTGTTTCATTCAGGAAAACGTCGCTGCAGGTTTTTTCGGCCAACGTGCGGATTTTCAACGTGCCATCGATGATTGAATTCAGCGAAAAGTTGACGCGATGGAAGAACTCACGCTTCTGCCATTCCCGCCGAGCTCGCCAGCGGCCAACCAGCCAGCCAAGGCCCGTAAAACCAGCGGCGACAACAAATTTGACCCAATGATCGGTGATGAGGTCATTGATCGCTTTGACGAAATCGTCCATTTCATACCTTCATTAGAACGGCCTGATAATTTGCTTAAACGGTAGCGGCCCGCTGGTTTTGCGGGCCGCGGCTGCCAGCATGATTACTTTGCCAGATCGACACAGATAATCTCGTTGTCGTTGCGAATGTAGGCGTGCTTGTTGGCGAACGCCGGCATGCTCCACACGACATCGCGTCCGAACGCAAGGTTCGATTGTTCAATCACCTTGAAGCGATCGATTTCTGTGTAGCCTTCCGGAGCGAGTTTGGCGATGATCAATTCTCCCAGTTCGTTAAACAGCCAGAAGTGATCTTCGTGTTGTACCAGAAACGCTGTTTCTGATCCGGCAGGTCGCTTGCCGATAACGTCCTGAGTTTCCCACAGTCGCTCGCCATCCGGTAGTTGGATGGCCCGCATGACGCCTTTCTGGTCGAATCCATACAGCACGTTGCCGACAGGAAACGGCTGGACATTGACGGGGCAGATGATGTTGCGTTTGTCGCGCCAGACTTCCGTGGCTCTTGGTTTTTCCTTGTCCAGTTTCAGCAGCAGGCTTTTATTGCTGTAACCGGCCACATAAAGGTGTTCACCCATCACAATCGGCGACATGATGATGGAACCATTGGACGCTTCGTAAGGCACGCTCCAGTATTCTTCGCCATTGTCCGGGTTGACGGATGAAACGGCATTTGGGCGATACAGAATCAGCTGGCGAACGCCCGCGAATTCAATAATCGTTGGTGGTGAGTAACCTTGTTCGGGTGATGTTGCACTACGCCATTTTTCTGCGCCGGTAAGTTTGTTCAATGCAACGATGTGAGTTCCGTTTCCGCCTGCCAGTGTCAACAGGTTGTCGCCGTCGATTAATGGATGAGCTGCATAGCCCCAGAGTGCGGCTTTGGTTCCGTATTCTTTCTTTAGATCTTTTGACCATATCACTTTGCCTGTCGGGATGTCGAAGCAAAACAGGTGACCTTCGGAACCGAGCGTGTAGACGCGATTGTCTTCAACATTGGGCGTGCAGCGTGGGCCGGACGGATACGAAACGGTGTAGTTGACCGGATATTCGTACTTCCAAAGTACTTCGCCCGTTGATTCGTTGAGGCATAGAACTCGTTCGGTGCCCGTAAATTCCTTGCGTTCGAAGTTTCCAACTTTCACGTTGTCGCTGGTGACGTAGTCTGTGATAAACACTTTGCCATTGGCAACGGCTGGGCCGGAATATCCACCGGCAATTGGTGTTCGCCACAGTACTTTGGGGCCGTTTTCCGGAAAATTTTCGATGATGCCGGATTCTCGCCAGATGTTGTCTCGGTTGGGCCCCATCCATTGGGGCCAATCATCCGCGTGGCACGTTACGGCTGTCAAAAGAAGCAGGGCAAATGTCGTGGTTTTCACAGAAGTCTCCTTGGGGAACAGACGTGGCTGAATTGAGGCGAGATATCAGGCCGAGTCTCAGCATTTTGCGCGAAGAGCTTCAGGTTGGGCAGTGAGCGAAGCCCTTCGCAGCTATGATTCCGGACAATCCGCAAAGAGTTGGTGTTGAAATCATTCCGGGGTTCGGGAACCAGTGCCAGCTGATGAACCGTTTTCCGGGCAATGTGTCGAGGCTAAGGTTGGCTGAGGTAAGATTAGCTCCAGCAATGCGGTGTGAGTTTTGACTTTTCGTGCAAAGGCGAGGTGCACGGTCTTTTGAATGAATGGGATTTTTCTTGGCTTCCTCATCGTCACCCTACAGGCCATCAACTGCCGAACCGCCGCAGCAACATGCTCAAACATTTTGGCCGGACGCGTCGTTAATTGGCGTTGCTTTGATCTGGGGGATCAATATTCCAGTCATGAAGAACGGTTTGGATCAGGTTGATTCATTCGTCTTCAACGCCTTGCGATTGGCCGTTTCAGCAACGGTATTGTTAAGCCTTGCACTGCTGGAGCGACGACGGGGAATCCGCCCGAATTCGGGAGTTTCCAAAACACAAATTGTGGTCTATGCACTAATCGTGTCGGGCTTGTATCAATTGTTGTTCCTGCTGGGGGTTGCTCACACAACATCCGGCAACACGGCCTTGATTATTGCAACAGTGCCGATGTGGACGGCCTTATTGGCTCGAATATTTCTGAACGAGCGATTGGCGAAAATCGCCTGGGGCGGCCTGTTTACGGCGTTGGCGGGAACAGTCATTGTGGCACTGCAAAAAGGTGACGTGAAGGTTGGCGATGAAAACCTGTTTGGCAATCTGTGCGTTCTGGGGGCGGCATTGGCGTGGTCGATCGGAACGGTTTACAGCCGCCCTATGTTGAAATCAATTTCGCCAATGCAGCTGTCAGGATTTGCGGCCATCATTGGTTTGCCTTTGCATCTGATGTTCGCGATGGGCCGATATGAAGCCGGGTTGCCTGCATTTCAGTCACTTAATGTTTGGTTGATTGTGTTGTATTCAGGTGTGCTTTCAACAGGTCTGGCGTTACCAATGTGGAATTATGGAGTTCGCCATGCGGGAGCGGCTCACGCGGCGATCATTCAGAATATTGTGCCGCTTATTGCGATTGTCGCTGCCTGGCTGACTCGCGGTGAATCCGCATCGGTGCCGCAAATGTTTGGAGGTGCTTTGATTTTGGGTGGGCTGGTGATAATGCGAATCGGTCGGCACAACGAAGCCAAGGCGGCGCGGCTATTGTTGGCCGCAGCCGAAACGAAGTAATTCGAAAGGATTGATTTGTGGCTGGGCTGCAGAATTGTTGTTAGTTCGCTGCCGGGTTTTCGGTTGAAAACAGTGCGGCTGATTGACGTAGAGGATAATCACGCTGTTGTTGGGCGAAGCTGTTGTGAGGAGAACCGTGTGTCAGTCTTCGATTTTCGATTTACCGTCAATGCACCTCTGGCTGCAGTTTCAGCATTTCACTTTGAACCTGGAATTCTGAAGACGCTCACGCCTCCTCTGATGATTATGCAGGTACACCGATTCGATCCGTTAGCGAATGGTTCCATTGGTGAATTCACGATGTGGATGGGCCCTGTGCCCGTCCGTTGGAAGGCTGAGCACTCCAACGTGAGCGAACGATCATTCACTGACACTCAGGTGGCTGGCCCGATGAAGTCCTGGGTGCATACTCACACATTTTCTGCGATCGACGACAACACCACAGAAGTGCACGAACATATTGAATTCGAACACTTCGGCGGATTGAAAGGACTCTGGTCTCGCCTGTTGTTTCCCAAACCCGCTTTGTTCGCCTTGTTCAATATTCGGAAAATGATTACTCGCCGTGAAGTCGCAAGGCGTTTAGAGTCCGCCGATTCCTGACGTGCGAGGTCAATTTGCTTTACCCAGGTCAAGAAACACAATGCTGGAAGGGTTGCCGACTGGCGTGAAGTGCCCTGTGAATTGCAGTTTGCCGCTGTTGAGATCCACATCAAACACGGTAATGTTGTCGGCACGTTGATTGCAGCTGTACAGAAATCGACCGGACGGATCGAAGTTGAAACTGCGAGGGTAATTGCCGCGTGTTGGTTCATCGGCGACGAACGTGAGTTTCCCGTCCGTTCCGACAGAAAAGATCGCGATGCTGTCGTGTAATCGGTTTCCGGCGTACACAAACTTACCGTCGCTTGAGACCAGGATCTCTGAGCAAAAATTACTGCCTGCATATCCGGGTGGCAGAGACGAAATTGTTTGGCGTTCGGTTAACTTGCCCGCCGCGGCATCGTAGTCGAACACTGCCACGGTCGAGCCTTCTTCCTGAATCGAGTAGAACCAGCGACCGTTCGGGTGAAAATAGAAATGTCGCGGGCCGTCTCCCGGTGGAAGAGTAACTCCCGACGGCTCATTTTTGGTGAGCGTGCCTTTTCGATCATCGAACTTCCACACGAAGATTTTGTCCAGTGCCAGGTCCACGTGCAGCACAAAACGCCCGGTCGGATCGGCCTGAATCATATGTGCGTGGGTTCGATCGTGACCACTGAACGCAAAACTGCCAGCAGGAGCATGTGGTGCTTTTGTGGGACCGATCTTGCCTTCGTCGTTTTTGACATCGGTTGCGGGGCCCAGCTGGCCATCGGGCAGAATCGGCAGGACGGCGACCGAGCCACCAAAGTAGTTCGCCACAAAAAGAAAACGCCCTGACGGATGAATGCTGACGTATGTTGGTCCATCGCCGCCGGAAGAAACGGTGTTAAGCAATGTGAGTTGCCCGCTTTTTGGGTCAACCGAAAATGCACTGACGCTGCCTTCTTTTCTGCCCTCGACTCGATCAGTCTCGTTGCTGGAATACAGACGAGTTCCAGCCGAGTTAACGACCAGACAACTCGGACTGGTTCCCATTTCATGAACTCCCGCAGCGATGAGCGCGCCGGTGTCGCGGTTCATTTGAAACAAATGGATGCCGCGTCCATTGCCAGGTGGCAGGTCGACTTGCGTAGGTAAGACGTCGCCCAGCGGAGAGCTGAATGTTCCGACATACGCCATCAACGGGCCATCCGCCTGCGGCGCAGCTTCCACCTTTCCAGCCAGCGACGTCGCCCCCGCCACAGCAAGTGAAGTTTTCAGGAACGAACGTCGTGACGGAAAAGGTGAATTCATGGTGGGAACTTTGGCTAATTGATTTTCGAAAGATGAACGCAGAGTGCGTTCATCTTCTAAATAAGGTAAGACTCTAACAAGGGCTTCGCCCTTGACCCAGTGGCGTGGCACGTAGAAAGACGTGGGATGCTCGAACCGCCGAGACGCTCCGTTGTCGCTACGACCAACATGCGCGTATCGTGCGCGCATCATTTTAAGTAAGACTCTAACGAGGCCGTGCCTCAGGCCATTCGAGCTGCCGCTCGGAAACGCTCCGCTGTCGCTCTGAAAAGTCGACTCAAGTGAACACGTTTCGTCAATCCAGAAGTCTAACCTTCGATTTCGAACCCTTTGCGATACGGCCGTGCTACAAGGGCCTGGGCCATTGCATCACCGATGATCGCTTCAGTTGCCGGATCCCATTCGATCTTGCGACCCAGCCGACCTGCAATGCCCGCCAGATGGCAGGTTGATAGCGCGCGGTGGTGACTGAAGACGTCGGAAATCGGTTCTTTGCGTTCCGCAACGGCTTCAAAGAAGTTGCGGAAATGATCCACAAGCGAACGATTTTTGTAAACGCTTTCTAGTGCTCCGTCTGGCAGAGGATTTGATTCGAGCTCTTCCACGGCTTTGCCCGTCAGCTTTCCACGGTTCACAAAAATTCGTCCCTCCGTGCCTTCGAATAGAATGCCATTGCCCTGGTCGTGGCGAATTTCGATTTGTTTACCATTTGCAAACGACGCGTTGATCAGGAATTCCGTCGCCGTGTTGTATCTGGAATCATCAGTTGGATAACCATCCTTGAACGGCACGGGATGTTTTACCATCACGGGATCCACCGATGTCGGGCCAGTGTCAGTCAGGCCGAGTCCCCATGTTGCAATATCAACATGGTGAGCACCCCAGTCGGTCAACTTGCCACCGGAGTATTCGTACCACCAGCGAAATTCATAGTGTGCTCGCGACCAGCTTTGGGTTTCACCATTGTCGCCCGCCAGATAGCGGAACTTCGATTCCGGGGCTGGCCCCAGCCACAGGTTCCAGTCCAAGTTGGCAGGTACTTCAGCGACCGGAATTTCAGGACTTGTTGGGCCGCCGCCGATACTGCAGGTTGCCTTTGTGACATCGCCAATACGTCCGGCTTTGATGAGAGCGATCGCCCGAATGAAATTTTGGTTACTGCGTTGCTGAGTTCCAATCTGTACGATCCGCTTTGTTTCGCGGCAGACCTGACACATCTGCCGACCTTCGTCGATCGTTAATGTCATTGGTTTTTCGCAATAGACATCCTTGCCGGCTTTCATGGCTTCGATGGCGATTTTCGCGTGCCAGTGGTCGGGCGTGGAAATGTGTACGATATCGATGTCGTCTCGATCAAGGATGGCTCGATAATCCTTTTCCTGTTTGGCTTCGGTTCCGGTCCATGTTTTGACCAGGCCCGCAGCCAGTTCGCGTCGTGTTGCATCGGCATCGCAGACGGCAATGTAGTCACCGTATTTTCGAAAGTCCGGAGCCGAGCCATAGTTGCCGTCGCGACCGGTTGCCTTCTGGCACCAGCGACTACCCGTGCCAATCGCTCCGACTCGCGGGCGATCGTTGGCGCTGACAAAACCGAAGGCTCTGTCTGAGCCTGTCGACAGAATCGCGGCCCCTGTCCAGGCAAGTGAACTTTGAAGTGCTCGGCGGCGGCTGATGTGTTGTTCAGTCATATTGGGAAGCTCCGGTAAAACAAGGTTGCGTCTGTTGACAGCGATGCAACATGATGCAGAAACGAATCAAAAATTGCCAGGGAAGTCGATCGCTGTTGGTTTCCCTGCTATTTGTTTTGATTCAACCAGTCGCGTGCTCGTTGGCGATATTCGCTGTCCCGGTGCATCCACAGATCTGTATGTGGGTGAATCACCTTGCCCTCGGGGATGTCGAAAATTGTGGCGACTGGTACGGGCAGGAATGTAAAGGTCGCAAGGCCAAGATGATCTTTAAGAAAGTCGTTTGCGCTACCACATGCTAACACTGGTCGACCTTTCAGTCTTGCCAGTCGCTTCAGGGCAGACTCACGATCGCTTTCGGGATAGCCCCATGTTCGCTGTCCGTCGAAGTGGTCGTGAGCGAACATGCCCTTCCACAGTGCGGCGATCTCATCATCAGCCAGGCCGATGTAACTGCAACCGATGGCACCTCGCGAAAATCCGCAAATGAAGACGCTGTCTGGATCGCCGCCAAACTGCTCGCAGATGCGAGGCAGATTCGTTTTGCAGTAGTCAACGGTCGCCTGCCTGTCTCCCCACCAGGTGACGGCGTTCTGCTTTTTGCCTTCGTCAATATACGGCATCGACACCCAGATGAAGCGTTCGCCACCGCTGATTCCGTAACCCAGGTTTGCGTCTTTGACTTCTCCTGTTGAGCCGCAGGCGGGAAATTTGTTACCCGTGTATTCGACGATGACGGAATATTTTCGACCGGGCTTCCAGTCAACGGGCAGGTACAACGCATGATAGACATCAGTGCCTTCGTATTCTGTCGCAACCTGACGAACTCGACGACCCGCTGCCGGCGTTTCGTCGGTCATTTCCGGAGTCACAAGGTCATTTGCTGTCTTGTTGTCATCGGCGTGCAGACTTGTGATCAGTGACGTTGCCAGCAAGGCTGCGAACGTCAAACAGCGGAGCGTTTTCATGTCTGGAACCTTTTGTGCAGATTGGCAGCAGGGGGCGCTTCTTCGCGACCGGCGAAACGGCATCTGCGGGAAAATGTTCGCAGCATTTATTCCCGACGGCTTCTTGAGTACGATTGGAGCCGAAAGGGATCGATATATGCGAACAATCTTTACGTTGATGATAGTGGTTTTACTCGCCGCGACCAATGCGACCAATGCGAACAGTCCTGCGAAGGCTGCACCACAGGCGCCACCGGATCGCTATGATGTTGTGGTCTATGGCGGCTCTTCGGCAGGAATCGCAGCCGCTGTGCAGGTCAAACGGATGGGCGGTTCGGTGATTGTCATCGAACCGTCACGGCGAATCGGCGGACTCACGACCGGTGGATTGGGGCAAACCGATATCGGCAACAAAGCGGCCATTGGCGGAATTTCACGCGAGTTTTATCGTCGTATTCGAAAACACTACAACGACGAAGCCAACTGGAAATGGCAGAAGAAAGACCAATATCGCAGCGGTGGCCAAAGTCGCACGGCCGCCGAAGAAGATACCATGTGGACGTTCGAGCCGTCTGCGGCGTTGAAGGTAATGCAGGGTTTTGTTGATGAGTATCAAATTCCAGTTGTCTATGAGCAACGCCTGCTTCGAGATGGCAGTGGAGTCATCTTGAAAGCCAATGGGATTTCGGAGATCCGTACGGAAGCAGGGCTTGTTGTGCGTGGCCGCATGTTCATTGATGCGACCTATGAAGGCGACTTGATGGCAGAAGCCGGAGTTTCTTCAATAGTGGGGCGTGAAGCTAACGCTCAGTATGGCGAAACGCTTAGCGGTGTGCAGACAAAGCGGTCGATTCATCATCAGTTTGTAGATGGCGTTGATCCCTGGGTGAAGCCCGGCGATCCATCAAGTGGTCTGCTGCCCGGAATAGATTCTGATGGTCCGGGGGAAGAAGGAGCCGCCGATAGTCGAGTTCAGGCGTATTGTTTTCGGATGTGTCTGACGGACCATCCCGATAATCAGATACCGTTTGCGAAGCCAGACACCTACGACGAACAGCTGTATGAATTGTTGTTCCGAAACTTCGAAGCGGGAGCCAAAGTGTTGCCGTGGTCGAACGGAGCGATGCCAAATCGGAAAACGGACGTGAACAACAATCGCGGATTCAGTACCGACTTCATCGGACAGAACTACGATTACCCGACGGCAACGTATGCGGAACGAGAACGCATCATTGAACGCCATCGCGACTATCAGCGCGGTTTGATGTGGACTCTTGCCAACCATCCTCGGGTTCCGGAAAACTTCCGAAAAGAAGTTTCGCGGTGGGGTATGTGCAAGGATGAATTTGAACGACCGGACGGATGGCAGCAACAATTGTACATTCGTGAAGCTCGCCGCATGATTGGGATGACAGTGATGACTCAGCACCACTGCCAGGGGCGTGAAGTGGCGGCGTCGCCCGTCGGTCTGGCGGCTTACACGATGGATTCTCACAATGTCCAGCGGCATCTGACGCCGGAAGGTTTCGTGAAGAACGAAGGCGACGTTGAGGTCGGCGGATTTTCACCGTATGCCATCGACTACGGATCGTTTGTTCCGAAGAAAAACGAATGCACAAACCTGTTTGTGCCTGTTTGCCTGAGTGCCACGCACATGGCGTTTGGTTCGATACGCATGGAACCCGTTTTTATGGTGCTTGGCCAATCGGCTGCGACCGCGGCGATGCAGTCGATTCAGCAGGGCGCTGCGGTACAGGATGTGGACATGCCAGCTCTGCAGGCGCGACTGCTGGCGGACGGCCAGGTTCTGGAATGGACGGGTCCGAAACGCGTGTCAGCATCCGGCATTGATGTGAAGTCACTGCCCGGGATTGTTGTCGACGAAGAGTCCGCTGAGCTTGTGGGTTTCGATAGTTCGAGTGCTCAGATCAGCCCGTTTGTTGGTATTGGATATCGGCATGATTCCAATGCAGGAAAAGGTAATCAATCGGCAACCTTCAAGATATCGATTCCAGTTGCCGGTGATTACCAGGTTGGCATGGTCTATTCCACCAATGGCAATCGAGCCACAAATGTTCCGGTGACGTTGACGCAGGGTGACCTGAAGAAGTCGTTTACCGTGAATCAGCAAATCCGGTCGAGCAAAGACACGTTCGAACCCATCGGCACGGTGCGACTGTCTGCTGGCAACGCTACCATCACCGTGTCCAACGCAGGCACCGACGGCTATGTGATTCTTGATGCCGTGCAGTTGTTGCGTGTTGAACCAGGAAAGTAGGCATCACTCTTCACGTGATGATGGCAACAGTTGACGCTGTGCGAACTATGAACGGCGTAATCTTGAATGGAACTCAGTAGTGTTTTGGTGACGAAGGTTTGTAACTGGCGTCGCTTCTTCGGCCGCAGCACGCATCCCTGCGTTCTGAGAACATGAAATCTCACGCGGAACAACAGGGCCGCCATCATCATTGCGGCCAACGCCAGGCCGCAAAGGTCTTTGGCGTAGTCTCCAATTGCATTCATCGTCACTGACAGGCTCAAACTCCACGTTCGTTGCTGCGCTGAATCGGGAAAATCAGCCCGACTCGCGAGTCAAACCCGCACCTCAAGAGTCTTCGCCGCTCCGAAACCGCAAATTTGACACCCTGCCCAACCACGAATTCAATTCGCCTTGCTTGTGAGGTGCATGGTACCTATCGTGCTCTTTGTCCGATAGGTGCGTGGTACCGTTCGGGTGCCGTTCATGGGTGACTCCGGGTAAGTCCAAGAGCAAAGGACGCACACTGTAAACGCGTTTCGCGCTATACTCTCGTCATAGCAAAAGGTGAGTCTTCCGTTTGCCCAGATACGCGTTTCCTGTGACTGAAACGCCCAACAATGCAAGGAAAACCCTGGCCCAGTGCAGTGCCTTAATCACTTTCGCGGACGTCGAGTTCCAGTTTCCAGCGACGGCCGGATTCTTTGTTGACGCACCATAGTTCCAGGATGCCCAGTTCTGTGACTCGTGATTGAAAATTCACGGGGACCCAGGAATCGTCGGTGCCGTCTTCTTTGGGCAGCTCGGTTTCCAGGTTAACGGTTTCTACCAGTTCGTCTTCGGTCCACGATTGTAGCAACACGCCAGGTTTGTCGTTGGATCGCACGGTGGATCCGAAGAAGCGGAAGCGAGCTGGCTGGCCCACTGCCAAACCGAATTCTGCAGATGGAACATCACATTCGGTGCCTTCTTCCATACCTTGTGGCACAACACAGAGTGCTCGCAGAGGCCGTGGCGCACCGGGAATGGCCAGGCCGGCGGTTTCGATACCAATATACCAACTGCGAGCCGAACCACCTCGAATGCGCAGTGCTCCGTTGGCTCGCGTCCAACCGTAAAAGGCGGCTCCCAGTGCGACGGAATTATCAAGGTCGTGAGTTCCAGCCAGCAACGCCGGCGCGGCGGCTGCGTCGTACCAGCTTCCCAATACGTCCATCAGCTGTGTTCGCAGTTTTTCAGCTCGAAACACGCCACCATTCAGCAACACGTGAGTTGGGCGGACAAGTGAGCCTTCGCCGTGTCGGTTTAGAAATTCTGCGATGTGGCGGGTGACACCGGTATCCTGTTCGTACGGAAGTCCGATCTCCTGAAACCCCGACATCATCTGGCGTTGAGGTTTGTCTGTGGCAGAAATTTTCGGGAAGAAGCCTTCCGTCAGCAACTTCTGAGCGGCGTCGCGTTCCAGTTCAACGCTGACTGTGCCGCCGATAAGTTTGCTACCTCGACCAAGTACCGACACCGTGTGTGTTTCCGGACCTTCGTCGGCCAGCAGTGCTTCCTTGGCGGCTCGACAGGCGTGCCATAAAGAAACCGATTGCCACGGATTCAGTTTTGTTCCCTTTTGTTCGAACAGCTGAGACGCCTGAAACGCCAGAGCAAGGTCCATGTTGTCGCCGCCGACCAGCAGGTGATTGCCAACGGCTTTACGACGCAGTTCCAGGTCGCCGCTTTCGTCTACGACATCTACCAGAGTCAGGTCCGTTGTTCCTCCACCGACATCGCACACCAGCAGAGTTTCACCGGCAGCCAGAGATTCTCGCCAGTTGTCGCCCATTTGTTGCAGCCATGCATAAACGGCAGCCTGAGGTTCTTCGAGCAAAACCAGGCTTTCCGGCAGGCCGGCTTTTAACGCAGCTTCGCGAGTTAATTCGCGGGCGACGGGATCGAAACTGGCTGGCACCGTCAACACAACCTGTTGTTCGGCAATGGGATGTTCCGGGAAGTGAGCGTTCCAGGCTTCCACCAGATGTTGCAGATATCTTAACGATGCGTCAACGGGTGAGATCTTTGGAATTTCTTCCGGGGCTTGCCATGGCAAAATTCTGGCACGTCGATCGACTCCCGCATGCGACAGCCAGCTTTTGGCGGCTCCAATGGTGCGATCGGGGTTGTCGGCCGATTGTCGGCGAGCAAATTCGCCGACGACAAAGTTGGCACTCGGACTCCATGGCAGATCGCAGGCGCCGTTTTGGGCTTCTGAATCGGTTGCCAGGTAAGTGAATGACGGCAGAGCTTTACGAGCTTCCACGGTGCCTCGATCGACCAGTTGAGGGATCGGCAACACTTCAGCCTGAGGCGATTTGGCATCCAACGACACGAAAGACAGAACACTGTTGGTTGTTCCGAGGTCGATTCCAACGGAATATTTGGCGACCATGAGCAAAGATCTCTTTTCGAAATGAACGATTTTGTTTGAACGATGATACTGAACGATAACAACAGGATATCAGGAAATTCAGGCGTCGTCGTCGCTTGCTGCTTTTGCTGCCCGGAATTGTGAGGCAGCGTTTCCGTCGAATCTGGGGCATTTTAGGACGCTTTGTTGCGAACTGTGCGCAACTGTGGCCGCTGCGATTCGGCTGCTGTTGCGTTGATATCGCGGGGCTGGTAGCGTCGCAAATGAAGATTGGTTCCAATCCCTGAAATTATGCTTCTTATCGCTGCGGGCCAGAGTAGCCATCAAAGAAGTTTACTTGACGTGTACTAAAGAGTTTCGATGAATTCTGACCCCAACAAAAGCCTGGAAGTCGGCGATAACGAGGCGGCTGATGCCGGATGGATCCAGACTGCTTTTCGGTTCGTGCAGGTGCGTCCGGACGAGCGAGTTCCGTTTTCGTGGGCCTGTGTCTGGTTTGCGACACTGCTGGGCGGATATTACATGGTTCGCCCCGTCCGTGACGCTTTGGGAAGTGTTGGGGGCGGCAAAGAACTGAATTGGCTGTTCTCTGCAGTCTTCATCACGATGCTGATTGTGGTGCCACTTTATTCTCAACTGGTGTCGCGATTTCGTCGGCGGATTTTTGTGCCGATCGTCTATCGATTTCTGATGTCTCATTTATTGCTGTTCGCGTTGGCTCTTAAGTTTTTGGATGCCAGCTTGCAGCTGTATGTGGCTCGCGTGTTTTTCGTGTGGGTCAGCGTGTACGTGCTGTTTGCGATGTCGTTATTTTGGAGCGTCATGGCGGACAGTTTCAGCAGCGATCAGGGCAAACGTCTGTTTGGAATCATTGCCGGGTGTGGAACTATGGGCGCCTTGCTGGGTTCGGCCTTTGCAGGTTACGTCGCCAAACCAATTGGAATTGCCAACCTGCTGCTGTTTCCGGCGCTGTTGATGGAGATCGGGCTATGGTGCTATCGACGTTTGGAAGCCAGTCGCACGGAATCCCAGGTGGCCGCTCAGCAGTTGGCGACGGGCGGCAATCCGTTTGCTGGTTTTTTGCATGTGCTGAAGTCGCCTTATCTGCTGAGCATTTGCGGTTACATTTTGTTGACCGCGTTGTGCGGTACGTCGCTGTATCTGACTCAGGCAAATATTCTGAACGAAACCTATCCAGATCCCGATGCTCGCGTAGCCGTGTTTGCCTGGATCGACTTTTCCGTTCAGTCTCTGACGGTGGCACTTCAGCTGATTGTCGCAGGCTATCTGATGAAGTTCAGTCTGCCTCTGACATTGGCCGTGTTGCCGACGATGTATCTATTAAGCTTTGTTGCGTTGGGTTTCTATCCGACCTTCTGGGCAATTGTTCCGGCAGTTGTTGTGACTCGCGCCGTGGTTTATGGAATTACGGTGCCAGCTCAGGGCGTGCTGTTTACGGTTGTTAGTCGAGAAGACAAGTATAAAGCCAAGAACGTCATCGATACTGTGGTGACTCGCGGTGGTGACGCTGTTGTGGGGCAACTGCGTGATCAGTTGAAGACTGCTGGAGTCGCGATGTCGGTGGTTTCCTGGGCCATGGTGCCGGTGGCCGTGATATGGGTTGGCCTGGCCTGGATGCTGGGCTGCAATGGCTTGAAAAGAGCAGGGCAGCAATCCGTTACAAGCGCAGAATAATGGTTGGTTTCGAGCTGCGGGCTGTTCTGCTATTTGTGTTTTGTCAGCCGCTTAGCGCCCGGTGCGTTTGCGAGCTTGTTCGTGAAGTTCTACGGGTACAAACTTCAACAGTCGGTCGATGACATCGTCAGGTTTCACGCCCTGGCTGTCGGCTTGAAACGTAGTCATAATTCGGTGGCGCAGTACCGGCTTGGCCACGTACTTGATGTCGTCTGTCGTAACGTGGAAACGGCCTTCCAGCAACGCTCGCGCTCGCGCTCCCAGAATCAGATACTGTCCAGCTCTGGGGCCTGCTCCCCAGCTGACAAGTTCTTTCACAAAGGGAGGCGCTTCCGATTCGTTGGGGCGGGTTGCTCGCACAAGATCTCGAGCGTAGATGAAGATGTATTCGGCACACGGTACTTTTCGAACAACTTCCTGCAACGCCTGAATTTGTTTGCCCGTGAGTACGGGAACCAGTTCTGGTTTTTCGCTGCCGGTGGTTTGTTTCAGAATGCGAAGTTCTTCGGCAGCCGTGGGGTATTGAACCGTGACGTTGAACATAAAGCGGTCCAGCTGCGCTTCCGGAAGCGGGTACGTGCCTTCCTGTTCAATTGGGTTTTGCGTGGCGAGCGTAAAGAACGGGTCTGGCAGGCGGAATGTGTTGGAACCGACAGTGACGTTTCGCTCCTGCATGGCTTCCAAAAGTGCGGCCTGCGTTTTGGGTGGAGTGCGGTTGATTTCATCTGCCAGCAGAACATTGGTGAACAATGGCCCCTGAATAAACTGAAACGCTTTGCGGCCGGTTTCGATGTCGTCCTGCAGAACGTCCGTGCCTGTGATGTCTGACGGCATCAGGTCGGGAGTAAACTGGATTCTTCGAAAGGCCAGTTGCAGAATCGAAGCGATCGTACTGCACAACAGAGTCTTCGCCAGACCAGGGACTCCCACCAGCAGGCAGTGCCCCTTGCAGAACATGGCGATTAACAGCTGGTCGACGACTTCGTCCTGCCCGATGATGACTTTGCCAATTTCCTGACGCATCCGTCTGTAGGCGACCGTGAGTCCTCGGATTGCCTGTTCTTCCAGTTCGTCTGGAGCGACATGGTCGTTGGTTTTGCTTCGCTGTTCTGAATGGTCACTCATTGCGGTCAATGTGGCTTCAGGGTACTGGTGATCGTTATCGGTCAGGGTTATCATTGAAACGTACTTGTCAGGCAATTGCGAGCAGAACACGCAACTCGGTTTGACGATGAACGGAATTCCATCACAGCAAACGACTCAAAATAGTGGAACTGCAGCATGAGCGATGTGCGATACCTGATCTTTGACGTAGAAGCCGTGGGCGATGGTGATCTGATTCAGCGAGTGCGCTACCCAGACGAAACGCTCACGCCACGGGAAGCCATCGCTCTGTATCAAGCCGACCTTCTTGAACAAACGGGGCGCGATGTTTTGCCACCAACATTTGTGGTGCCCGTGTCTGTTGCGGCTGCAAAAGTATCGGCCGACTTTCGCCTAATGGACCTGACCGTGCTGGACGCTCCCCACTATCGCCCGGAACAAATTGTGCGGCGTTTTTGGCAGGGCTGGATGCACTATAACCGACCGACACTTGTGACGTTTAACGGGCGAGGCTACGACCTGCCGGTTCTGGAACTGGGCGCGTTTCGTCATGGCATCAGTTTGCCCGCGTGGTTCAACGTAGAGTCGCGAACGTATGATCAATCTCGAAATCGTTACAACATCGATTGCCACATCGATTTGCAGGACTTCTTTTCTAACTTCAGTGCGATGCGAGTGAACGGTGGGCTGAATCTGCTTGCGAATATGATTTACAAGCCAGGCAAGTCTGGCATTGATGGGTCACAGGTTCAGAACCTGTATTTTGATGGACATGCCGAAGAGATCAACGACTATTGCCGCTGTGATGTTTTGGACACGTACTTTGTCTTTTTGCGCAGCCGCGTTTTGACCGGCAAGCTGACACTGGAACAGGAAGACGAACTGGTCGCGGATGCTCGACAAATGCTGGAAGCACAAGCCGAAAGTTCGCCCGCCTATCAGCACTATCTGGCGTATTGGGACAAGCGGTTAGAACAGCAGAAACAAAATCAATTGCTGGACACCAGCAGCGCAAAACCATCCGTCACAGAGGACGCAGATAGTTCGGAATCATCTACGCAGGAAGACACGACTGCCGAGCCGACTTCTGAATCGGCGGTCGAGCCAACTGCGGGATCCAGCTTGCCAACAACGGAAGAAAAAGCAGACAGCTAACCGGAAAGTTCGAAACCGCCGGTGGATGATTCACCCACAATTCGGGTCACGTCTTCAGATCCTTCGTCCTGTTGTTTCAATTCCAGAATCTGTGTGGGAGGAGATCGCGGGGGCACAATTTTTGTTGTTCCGCCCGGAATGCTGGCATCTGGTTTGATATTGCGCTGCATGGTGTCGGTTTCCATTTCCGCAATCCAATTGCGCAGTTCGCTGGTGTATTCCTGCGACAGTTCGCTAAGCACCAGGTCTCGCAAAAATCCAGCCGCGCCGTCGTCTGCAAGTTCTGCTTCTTCAGCTGTGGAAAATCGTTCCATCGGGTCCGGGTGCAGCAGTTTGCGCAGCAGCCGAATTAACGATTCGCTGTATGGAAACGTGTCCGTGGGCAGCATGGCGGGAAGCCGCTGCAGCATGGTATTTTTCGCTTCCACCAGTTCGCCATAATTCATGCCGGCAAACGGCTTGGAGCCTGTCAGCATTTCCAGCAGCATATATCCCAGGCTGGCAAGGTCAGACTGTTGAGTTGCCCTGTATCCGGCCAGCACTTCCGTGGCGGCATATTCCAAAGTGCAGGGCTGGCCCTCTGGTGGTCGTCCCTGCCAATAGGACGAACCGATATCGATCAGTTTGACCTGGCCGGTTCGCTTGACCATGACGTTGGATGGCTTCAGATCGCAGTGAATAATTCCCTGACGATGCAACGCGGCCACACCTGCCAGGCACTCGCGAATGATGGCAATCGCCATACCAGGTTTTAGCCGACAGTCGACTTCACCCGTTGTGACGATTTCCTGATTAAGTTTCTCCCAGCGCCGTTGAGTGACAGCGTCCTGAACGATTTCCAGCGTGTCGCGGCGAAGAATGTGCAGCAGGTCGAATCCGTCGATCCATTCCATCTCCAGATAGAAGATACCGTCGTTTTCAATAAATGAATGCACGTCAACCAGATGGTCATCCTGAATTCGGGCGACCATGGATGCAACCTCTGTCAGCCGCAGCATTTCACGCTCGTACGCCGCCACTGTTTTGAACTGGCTGGGCGAAAAGAACTTCAGAGCGACCGGCATCCGAAAGCTGCCCGCACCTTTGCGTTCTGTAAGCAGTACGGTCCCCTGGCCGCCGGTTCCTAAAGTTTTTAGAAACGGGCGTTCGGTGCGCCAGCCAACTGTCCCACGCTTTAACAGCGAATGGAAAACGGCAAGCCGTTCCTGAAGGTCGTTTGCAGTTTGAGGCTGTTCGTTGTTGTCAGCCGGGACGTCCACTTTATGTTGGTGGCCTTGTTGAGTGTTTTGCAAATACCTGCTGCCGTTCCTGGTGATCGCCAGTGAACTCGCCGACCGGCAGAAACGAAGAACTCGTTTTTGGCAGCAATACGGATCTGCCACAAGCCAGAATCGCTAACGCGAAACTGCAGCCTGCGTTCAGTATTGGAGAAGCCGCGAAGTCTATCCGATCCTGACTGTTGGTACATACGGGTTTGCATTATCAAATCGATTGGAAACAGGCAAATCCGCCAGCTATGACGGAAAGTCCTGTCGTTACCTGTGTTATGTCCTGCGAATGCCTCGTTTTTTCCTATTCACCGGACTGCATTGAAAACGTGATGGAAAAACCATCATAAACCGCTCACAATTCCCATCTTGGCCATTTTCTGGCACATAAACACTGCAATCATGATGTCAATGGGCAACAATTTGTTGTCTGGCAAGCGCTTTGGCTTGCGACTGCCCGCCCGTAACTCACTCCATTCTGACCCTAGATGCCACTATGAAGAATCACATTTTGCTGGCCCCAACCCTTGTTTTGGGGCTAACCATGGCTTTTGCAGACTACTCCCACGGTGGTAGTCGGCAGAAGTGTCAACCAACAAACTGTTGTACTCAGCCTGCCTGCAAGAAGTGCGGCGGCACAACGGCCTGTGGAACAACGTCTTCCGGCCCAACCACAAAATGGTTCAAGGCGAAAGACGGCACAATCCGCGAAGTGATGACACATTGGGAAGCGTTGCATCGTGCAGTTGATGCCGACAACATGGAAATTGAACTACGAGCGACACGGTCAGAACTTGAAGCGACCACATCGGAGCTAGCTGCTTTGAAGGAAACTTCGGCTGCTCAGGTTGCCGCGTTGGAGCAACAGCTGGCAGAACTGAAAAGTCAGCTTGACGAAAAGAACAAGGCAGTTCAAAACCAGAAGAAGCGTGCCAACACTGCAGAAGCTGCTCGCAAGGCATCAGAGCAGAAAGTTGCCAGCTTGACCGAAGCCGGTAAAAAGTCAGAAAAGATGATCGCCGAGATTCAGAAGAATCTACAACAGACGGCTTCTGAACGAGACGCTCTGAAGGCCGCCAACGATAAGTTGCAGGCGGACGTTAAAACCAGAGAAGAAGCAAACGCAAAGTTGAACGAAACTATTAACGCCGCTCAGGCGGAAATCGCCAAGATGAAGCAGGAAGCTATTGAATCGAAGAAGGCTGCTGTTGCAGCCGAGAAGAAGGCTGAAGAAGCTGAGGCCAATAAGAACAAGGAAGCCGAAGAACAAAAGCCGGTTGAAGAACCAGCGGCCGCTGCAGCACCTGCCGAAGAGCCAAAGAACTAACTTCATCGCAGACCGCGACGAATTGTAAAACAGAAACCTCAGCTGATAAGCAGCTGAGGTTTTTTGTGCGCCAGGTTCTACGGAAGCGTGTCGGTATTTGCTGTAAGCCTGCGGCCTACTAAGTGATGGTGGAACTGTGGCAATCAGCGTCAGGTCGATGATCAGTCACGCTTCAAACCACTGGCTGCTGCTGAGTCATGCAGTGGAACGCTCCTAATCCCCAGATGAGTTCAATGGCGTTCACACCCACGATTGTGCGATCCGGAAATGCGTCCTGCAGTAACTGCAAGGCAACATCATCAGCGGCGTCTTCAAATGTGGGGACGATAACGCCATTGTTAACGATATAAAAATTGCAATAGCACGCGGGCAATCGATGTTCCTGCTGAAACTTTGGCTTCGGCATTCGCAGTTCAACAGGTTGTAAAGATCCGCTGGCAGAACGAAAGTCGGCGACAGCTTTAAGGTTAGCTCGCAGGTCTGCTGCTTCCGGAGCGTCGTCATCGTAAGCGGCTGCGACCAGTACTTTGGTGTCGCTGACGAATCTTGCAACCTGATCGATGTGCCCATCTGTGTCGTCACCCACGATGCCTTCACCTGGCAACCATGCAAATGATTCCACTTGAAGGAATTTGCGTAAAGCTTCCTCCATTTGTTCTTTGTTGAGATTCGGGTTGCGATTGGGGTTCAGCAGGCAGCTTTCGGTTGTCAACAAAACCCCATTGCCGTTGCCTTCGATCGCTCCACCTTCCAGAATGATTCCCGGCTTAACGGCCTGAATTTGAATTCGGTCCGAAATCTGTTTGGCAACGGCAGCATCATGATCCCATGGTGGGTATTTGCCGCCCCACGAATTGTAGTCCCAATCGATAATGACCTGTTCTGGTCCGGCAGCAACGTCTGATCGGCGGTTCAGAAAAATCGGACCATAGTCGCGACACCACGAATCATTAATGGGGATGTCAAAAAACTTAACCTCAAAAGCAGCCCCGGCTTCTTCGCAGGCCGCATCCACCAGAGGTTTCGCCAGTTTCTGCGTTTCGTCAGTCGCCAGAACGTTGACCTGTTCAAATCTCGCCATCGCGGCAATGAACTTTGCATAAGCCGGCGGGATTAGTTCAAAAATTCCCGGCCAGGTTTCGGGGCTGACGGGCCACCCAACCCATGTTGCGGTGTGAGGTTCCCATTCTGCCGGCCAGCGGTAATTGGTTAAATTCAATTCGGTCACGATTCGCTTCAAGCTGCCAGGTGATGAAATTTTAGAAGGTGCTGCTGTCAGGTGTTCCATTGTGTAATCCGTTGCCGATGCATTACGCACCGGCAACGGATTACATAATGGAAGATTGGTTGAGGACGATTGCTTAGTCTTCGTTCCAGCGTTTCTGCAGGTCGGCAAATGCGTCGATGCGACGATCACGGAAGAAAGGCCAGTGCGTTCGAGCCGTATTGATGAGTTCCAGATCGCAGCTGACGATGATGTTTTGTTCGGTTTCGTGTGATGCTTTTTCCAGAACCTTGCCGTACGGATCAGCCACAAACGAACCACCCCAGAATTCAATTTCGCCTTCAGGCCCGACTCGGTTGGGGGCACCCACAAACAGTCCGTTAGCGATGGCATGGCTGCGAATCATTGTTTGCCATGCGGAATACTGAGCCTCCCCGTATTCTGCCTTTTCACCTGGAATCCAGCCAATGGCCGTTGGGTAAAACAACAGCTCTGCGCCCTTCATGGCGGTCAGACGAGCTGCTTCGGGATACCACTGGTCCCAGCAGATGCACACACCGACTTTGGCGAATTTGGTTTGGAAGGCCAGAAAGCCCAGGTCGCCGGGAGTGAAATAGAACTTCTCGTAATACAACGGATCGTCTGGAATGTGCATCTTCCGATACATTCCGGCAATGGAACCGTCAGCGTCGATTACGACAGCTGTGTTGTGATACAAGCCGGGAGCACGGCGTTCAAACAAAGGTACAACAACGACAACCCCCAGTTCTTTTGCGATCTTCGAAATCGCGGTGGTGGTCGGACCGGGAATGGGTTCGGCTAATTCAAAATTGGCGTGGTCTTCTGACTGACACGGATACTGCGTGTTAAAGACTTCCTGCAGGCAGATTACCTGAGCACCGTCTTTGGCAATGTCTCGAATGGACTGGATGGCTTGTTCCAGGTTGACCGACGGATCTTCTGAACAGCTTTTCTGTAGAAGTCCAATTTGAACAGTTCTTGATTTCATAGTGTTGGGTTCGACAGGAATTTAGCGAGTGAAGACAGTCATTAGTGTTCTGTCACATTTTGATTTTCGGGTAGCCGGTGTCGCCAGACGTCGGAGTTCGACTGTCAATGGCCTGAACTCTGGCGAGTCCAGCTACGGCAACCGCCTCGATGTTTTAACTGTTAAAATCGCCAGTCAGCGATTATCGGTTTGCAGCGAGCCCCAATCTTAGCAAGGGCTGCCCCTTCGCCCCAGTGGCGTGGCGTGCGGAAGAGGGGAGGATTTCTAATCGCCAAGCGGTTTCGTTTTTTCTAAGAGAAAGGATGCCAGCACCGTGCTTGCATGATTTGAAGCAGACTTTAACGCAGCGCGCATAAAAAAACCTCGGCAAAAGCGGGGTCGCGCCGAGGTTTTTGGGGGGTGGGTTTCGATTTGTTTTCCGGTCATTGCTGACCGAGGGTGTTTTCCGGGCGATGAGACGTTTTTGGAGGTGAAAACGGGGGTTTCTCAATCTGCCCGAGAGCTATTCGCTTGGCGACGTGGCCACATTAGAGTTGGTTTAAAGCACCTTCTTCTGTGCGAGCCGGTGAATCGCAGGTGATGTTGCAGCTGTTGTCGCATTCATCAACGAAGTCCAGAAATGTACTGCCGACCACTGTTCCCTTTTTTCCGCTGGCCAGCGTGTAATAGTATGTCTGGTTGATACCGCCAATCGCCGATCCAAGGTCTTCCAGTTCTTCGTTGATGCCGTAGGACATTTCCGTCAGGCCGACGATTACGCCAAGCACAAGGATGGTGCCAACAAGCACGATTTCTGCAGAGACAATAAATCCGTTTTCGTCGTTCTTAAGTGCAGTGAAGATGTTCATGGTCTGGACTTTCGTCGTCGTAAGTAACCGTGTTTGATCGGTCGTTCGTTTCGTCTTGTTGTCAAAACGTTAAGCATGGTTGATGCCAAACTCCGCAAGTTTTTGGCCGCTGTCTGCCGGGCGTTGCTAACTTGTTGCTGGTATGGAGGTTGCGAGATGGGGGTAGTTCCATTTCGCAATCGCGGTGTATTGGCAAGTGATATTCGATGTTGATATCAGGCATCATCTGGAAACATTTTGCTGCCGTTCGGCAACATTTGGGCATCATTTCAGTATGCAGCGACGACGGATGTTCAAGTTGGTTGGCGCGCAAAAAAAACGCTCGGCGAATCTGGCCGAGCGTTTTGTGATAAGTTCAGTCTGCGGATGTTGTCTGAGATTTGAGCCCGCGAACAAACAGGCAGAAGACCAGACTTGAAGTCAGGTCAGTCTGTGGTCTGCAGCAACAGGCAACTTCCTTTAGTTTTGTTCAGGTGCTTCCTGTTCCTTCAGTGCATCTTCGAGCGTGGCTTTCGTGCTGACGACGTCTTTGCGTTCAATGCGGAACTTTTCAAAACTATCGGATGATATGACGTAGTACCAGCCTGCGAATCGAGTTGAAAGTTCTTTCACTTTCTCCTGACCAGCCTTCACCTTGTCTTCGAATTTCTTCAGATCCTCTTCGTAGGCTTTCTTTTCGGTTTCGTACAGGCCCATCGCAGCGTCGTACTGTTGTTGAGCAATTTGTTTTGGATCTTCTTTGGGCTCTTCCGGCTTAGCATCCTCAGCATCAGACTTCGTTGCAGGTTGTTCGGTGTTCTTCGGGGGGGCGTCTTCGGCCTTTGCAGTGTCGCCCGACTTGACTTCTTCTGTTTTCTGCGGTGTCGCAGCAGGTTCCTGTGTAGTTGCTGGTTCAGGTTTCGCCGGTGATGTTTCTTCCTGAGTTGCAGGTTGTGCAGGCGATTCAGTTGCAGGGGTTTCCACGGTCGGCTCTGTGGTCGGTTCGTCCTGTGGATCACACGAATCTACAGGCGATTCCGTTTCGGTTGTTTCTGCTTTCGACTCGTCTTTCTTGTTAGCTCCAGGCGCGGCTTCAACCGGTGCAGATTTCTCCGGAGCAGCCTCATTCAGGATTTCTGGTTTGGTTGGTTCAATCGGGGCCACTGGTTTCTCACCCAGCAATGCTTCGTTGAAGTTAACTTTGACCAACAGATACCGACGTGGCCCGTCTTCTTCCCCAGACTCTTCATCGGCGGTCTTGTCGGATTCGTCTTTGGTGTCTTCCTTCTTCTCGTCGGCAGCTAGTCCGACTTCGATGTCCTTGCCGGAGCCTCGAGCGATTTCCCCAAAGTACAGCGTGTACTGCACACCATTGTTGGTGCCCGCAATCAATTCGCCTTCGTTGGAGTAAAGTCGTTCTTTGCCGTCTTTGTCTCCACCGATAAAGTAGCCTTGTGCCTGCATCTGCATTTGCAGAATCTGTTTAACGGCTGGGTTAATTCGCATGTTGTCGTCAAGCCCTTGCGGCTTGGGGCGAACACCAACGATTTTCAGTTGATCAAGGTTAGTGGCGATCGACTGAATCGGGCTGGCATCGAATTCTTCTGATTCGTCCTTCAGGTTGGCCAGAGTCCACTTGCCGGAGGTTTCCAGCTTCTCCTTTTCAAATTCAAGGACTTCCTTCTTATTGACTGTCTCTTGTTGTTCGTCGATCGAGTAATTGTCCAGAACAATTTTCACCAGATCGGTCTGAGTAATTTTCAGCAGATCAGGTTCGATCCAGTCGCTGAACTTTGCCGACAGATCGACGTTCAGTTGAGCGATATACGTTGTGTTCTTTTCTGGTTCACGAACATAAAAACTTCCACTGCGACCTTCGACTGGTTTGCCGATAATCAGGTCTACCAACGGATTGCCGCTGCCATCGCTGAGAGTCAGGCGAGTGCCACGTTCTTCACCAGTTGCAGCTCCGTCGGCGTCGGGAGCGGCGACTCCGTACAGTTTCCAGTCGTCTTTACTCCGACTTTGAACGGCCGTCTTCTTTAGCCCCAGCAGAGACGTCGCAGTTTTTGCCAGGCGATCTTCTGCTTCTGCTGGATAGTTGTGATGCGATGGGATGACCCACAGTCCGTCGTCGTTTTGCTTCACGGAAAACGTCTGAACGTCTTTCTCTGTGCTGTCGTAATCGACGACAGCAAGTGACGTTGCTTTGGTTGGGTCGTCGAAGTCTGTAAAGAACTCTGTGCCGACGTCCGCAAAACCACTGACTGAGGATGGTTGCGTGGAATACCATGCTCCAAAGGCAGCCAAAGCTGACAATCCTGCGGCTGCGACAAAGGCAAATGTCCGAGATGATGGATTCATATCTCAACCTGCTTATTCAAACATTGATGAGCTGTTCTTAAAGACGCTCAATGAAGTTCACGTGTATTCAAAAATCAAAAGTGGCCAGGGGTTTGGCCGCCACTGACGACTAGCCGTCAAGCCGTTGCTGCTATTTGCGGCGACGAGATGGAGCGATCGATTGTTGTTCCGCATTGCGTCGCAAACCGAGGAACAACAGTCCAAAGCAAATCGGAAGGATCGCTGGAAGTACGTATGCCTTGATTTTGACAGCCGTTTCGATGCGGCGGATTTCGCGTTTCATTTCGAGACCCGCTTTGCGAATTCGACTGTTCTTTTCGCGTTCCAGTTCCTGTTCGTCCAGATCCAGTTTGCGATTCAGCTGCTCTTCCTTTTGCTTCAATAAAGCACTTTTGCTGCGAGGGTCGAGGTCGTCTCGCTTCTGTACTTCGTCAATTTCCGCCTGAAGTTCTGTGCGAGCTTCGTTAAGGCGATCTTCCATCGTTTTGTCTGCTTCTTTTTCCTCTTCGTTCAGCTTCTTGCGAAGTTCGCGTGTTTGGTTTTCGACGTATTCCAAAGTACGAAGGCTGGCTCGGCGTGAACGCAGATCGATAAACGTTTCGTCATTCGCCAAAGCGTCGACTGAGTTCAAAATGAAGGTCACGTTGTCGAAGGCGATATCCAGGTTCCCGCGATTTCGTTCCATAAAGAACCAGTCGCTGACCATGTCGATGTCAGAACAGAAGATGACATTCAGCGGCTTGTCGCCTGTGCTCTTAATTTGAGCGGCGATTACGTGCGAGTATGCATCATTAAATCGCTTTGGGTTTGGGTTGATCTGCGCGGTCGGTGACATTGTGAATGGGCTGAACGACTGAGAAATATAGTCGTCCCAGGCTAGCAGTCCCGACTCGCCGCTGGTTTGCAGCAATGGGATAAACTCCTGATCCTTTTTGCGATCCAGTTCCTGAATTGATCCAGGATACAGGCACACTATGTCATGCAGTTCGCTGGTGATTGGGCTTTTCGCGTTGAACGCTTCGGTTGGGTTTCCTGATCGGGAAATGAAGACGTATTCAGGTGGCAAAGATGCAAACTGACTATGTGGATTGATCTTATCGTAAACCGCCTGACCGTTATCCCACTTCGCATCCAGCAGGCTCATCAGCGACCGTAGTTCGCCGTTGTCTGCTTTTTGTTCGGGTGGTTGTTGTCGACCCATCATGGCCATCGCACCACCGGGACTTGGCTTTGGCAGTTTGGGAGCCATCGACAGACCCATTTGTCCCTGAGCGAAAATCGGGCACGGGTCATCGAAGACTAAAACCGGCTTTCCGGCTTGAACATAGTCCAGAAAGTTGTCCATTTCAGGTTGAGTCAACGACGATGGCATAATGGCCAGCAGTACGTCGAAGTCTTCCGTGGGGGCTTCGCCATCAGCGGTTTCGGCGTCATCTGCAAGAATTTTGCGAGACGGGTTTACGCCGATGACTTTGTATTGCTTGCGCAGTTCGCGAACAATTTCCCAATCGCGACCGCCGCTGTCTGCGATAACACCGGCGTCAGTTTGCAGCACGCCGATCGTTAGGCGGTCTTCTTTTGAAACCGTTTTTACAGATCGTGTTAGTTCGTATTCGATCGGAAGTCCCTTGCCGAAGAACGGGATTTCTACGTTGTCGGTTGGGCTTTGGACGATGGCTCCTAAAAATACTTCTGCTTCTTCATACTTGCCATCCTGTTCGTACTGAATGCGAATTGGATTCACGCCCAGTGCTCGAGCTTCTTCAGCTTCTTCGCTGAATGGTTCTACGTCAACTCGGCGAACTTCCAGCTTGCTGCCGCCACGAAGGTCGAATTCTCGCAACAGGCCCAGCAATCGCCGACGAGTTTCGCTGTACTCGCGAGGAACTTCGGGGCTGACAAATGCCTGGATGGTGATTTGTTGACCATCGGGAATATCGTTGATGGTGTTGTAAGTTGCCTCAGACAGACTGAACAGCTTTTCAGAAGTCAGGTCGGCTCTTGCTGGCCACAGGCTGGCCAGTACCAGCAAGCTGACCAGCGTGATTCCCAGGCAAATTGTGCGAACGCCATATTGCAGTTCCATGCCCATAACCTTGGAAGCGTGCCAGCGTCGTTTGGAGATGACCACCAGGTTCAGATACAGCATCAGCACGATTAGGAATACGAAATAGCAGACGCTGGAAAGTGGAAGAACTCCCAGACTGAAGTCACGCAATTGTTCCTGAAGGCTTAAGCCCTGAACGGCTGTGCGGAATTCGTACCATTGACTGTTGCCGCCGAACAGCCCCAGAATCCATTCGATCAATACTGGAAGGTGGCCAATGAATACCGGAACGCAACAAAATACAACGCCTAAAACGAAAGCGACTGTTGAGCTGCTGGTTAATGCTGACGCCAGCATGCCCACCGACAACAAGCCCGCTCCCGCCAGCCAGTACCCAACATAGCTTGATACCAGCAAGCCAGGATCGGGGTCACCCATCATGGACAGAATCATGGCGTTCACCAAAGAGAACACAATGGCGACGGTGTAAACGCCAAGTACCGACAGATACTTGCCCAGCAGAATTTCGATGTCATTGGCGGGCAGTGTGAACAGCAATTCATCTGTTCCCAATTTCCGTTCGTCAGACCACGTAGTCATGGTGATGGCGGGAATCAGAAACAGCAGCAGTACCGGGAACTTCAGACTAAGCTGATCAAGGTTTGCCTGGTTTGAGGCAAAGAACTGAGCATCAAACGCCATGACGGACGCAGCTACGCAGAAGACGATGATAAACAGATAGCCCAGAATACTGGAGAAATAGCTGCGGAAATTGCGTTTGGTAACAGCCAGAATCACGTTTGCGCGAATCATGGTGTGGCGACGCCTGTTATATTTTGGTGTAGGAAATGTCGTTAATGAATCTCAGGAAAACTGTTTCCGGATTCAACCAATGCTGCCGACGTTTGCTTATTTGGCGGCGGTAAGAGATCGAAACTTTTCTTCCATCTCAACTTCGTTCGCTCCCAGCTCGCTGGTCGCTCCGTCGAACACGATTCTGCCATTGTTGATCATCACGACCCGCGGGCAGATCGCTCGCACTTCCTGCAGAATATGAGTCGACAGCAGGATCGTTTTTGTCATGGCAAGTTCGGTAATCAGTTCGCGAACTCCATGCACCTGATTGGGGTCCAGCCCACTGGTGGGTTCGTCCAGAATCAGAACTTCCGGATCGTGCAACATGGCGTGTGCCATGCCGACTCGCTGACGAAAACCGCGAGACAACTTTGAAATCGGCTTTCGCCAGACTTCATTCAGTGAACACTTGTCGGCAACCCAGGCAAGACGATCCGATAGAACGCTGCCTTTAACTCCTCGAACTTCGCCGATGTATTTCAGCATGCCTTCGGGAGTCATTTCTGTGTACAGCGGTCCGTTTTCCGGCAGATAGCCAAGTTTTTCGCTGGCCAGCAGGCGGTTGTCGGCCACGTTGTAGCCTGCCAAAAATGCGTCCCCACGACTTGGTGACAGAAAGCCTGTCAGCATTTTCATGGTTGTGCTTTTGCCGGCTCCGTTCGGACCCAGAAAGGCACAAACCTGACCTCGCGGAACAGTGAACGAAACGTCCTGAGTGGCCGCAAATTCGCCGTAGAATTTGCTTAGCCCGCGAGCTTCAATCATCGCGTCGGTGGCGGACTTTGAAGCAGCACCGGCGCTCGGCTCAGAAACTTCTGAGGTGGAACTCATGGCGTAAATCTCGAACTATTTGGGGGTTATTGTGTCAAACAGAATGCACCAGTTGTTGGTGGCCGGTTTGGCTCAAAAGGCGGGACACCGAAACATGTATTACAAGCACAATGTCCCAATGTAGGGGTGGTCTGTCACGGCAGAATGCGGTAACAGCACTGACTGCCGATTCGGCAGAATATCTCCTACTCTACCCAGCCAGCAAACTTCATTCCAATCGCTTGCCTGCATTGGATCTGAATTCTGCAACGATTTGTGTTGCCGCAGCAGATTGGTTCCGAGCTGGAAATTTCAAAAACTGCAGAATTCAGCAAGTAGTCCCAACAAGGGCTGCGCCCTTGACCCTGTGGCGTGGAAGGTGGGAAGACGTGGGGCGTTGGAATCGCCGAACCGCTCCGTTGTCGCTACGACTAACACGCAGGCAGCTCCGGATTTCGGTCGCTGGCGACTCCGGCTACAACGACACCGCTCTTTCTGGGCGGTTTGATTTTTAATTTGAGGGGATGAGCTTAAGATTCGCGGCTATTGTTGTTGAATATTCTTGATACGGAATTCTGAAGTTATGCCACTGCTTGGAGTAAACATCGATCACGTTGCCACTGTCCGTCAGGCTCGCCGAACTTACGAGCCGGATCCCGTGCATGCAGCCGTGTTGGCGGAATTGGGCGGAGCCGACGGTATTACCGTGCATTTACGAGAAGACCGCCGTCATATTCAGGATCGCGATGTGCGAATTCTGCGTCAGACGATTCGCGTGAAGCTGAATCTTGAAATGGCGGTGGATCAATCAATTGTTGACTTTGCTCTGGATGTCATGCCCGACCAGGCAACGCTTGTTCCGGAAAAGCGAGAAGAAGTCACAACGGAAGGCGGTCTTGATGTGGTTGGCCAGCGCAGCCGAGTTCAACGCTGCGTTGATCAGTTGATGAGCCGTGATATTCCGGTGAGTCTGTTTATCGATCCCGATGTCGCTCAAGTGGAAGCGTCTGCCGAAATGGGCGTTGAAGCGATTGAAATTCACACCGGCGCGTATGCGGATGCTCGCACGCAGGCTGAAGCCGATGCGGAGTTCGACCGAATTCTGGAAGCCAGCCAATTTGCTTTAAACCGTGGGTTGATCTTAAACATGGGCCACGGATTGACGTATCGCAACGTGCAGCCGATTGCCGCTATTAACGGTGTTCATGAATTGAATATCGGACACAGCATTATCAGCCACGCTGTGATGGTGGGGCTGGAACGAGCTGTTCGGGAAATGAAAGAAATAGTAATGGGTTAGGTCCGCATCGTGCGCGCATGTTGGTCGGAGCGGCCACCCCTGCCGCTAAACTCACGTAGCGACAACGGAGCGGCTTGGCGATTAAACGTCCCCACGCCTTCCCGCCCGCCACGCCACCGGGTCAAGGGCGAAGCCCTTGGTCTACCACTTCGAAACAGTGCCAGCCAATACTCGCTGAATGCCATGATCCGTGGCCAGCACAATGGCACCGTCTTCGTCCACACCTTTGCATTCGCCCGTTTGTTCTGAACCGGAAAGGCTGATGGTGATTGTGCGGCCATTCAAAATATTGCATGCATTTAGTTGAGCAAGCAGCATCATCGGGCGGTGCCGAAGGTCTGAAACCGCTTTGTCCAGTTGGGACAACAGGCTGATTAACACCGTTGTCATGTCATGAGTGTCGCCGCTGACATCAAAGATCGATGTGGCCCTGCGGCTCATGTCTTCCGGAGCGGACGTCATAGAGTTGTTGACGTTGACTCCAATGCCGATAATCAAAGCGGCCTGGTTGGCGCTAATTCGCTGTTCGACCAGAATGCCGCACACCTTGCGTTCGTTAATCAAAACGTCGTTCGGCCATTTGATGGAAACCTGCCGCTGGGGCAACATTTCGGCGATCGTGTTTTTGACTGCCAGGCCGACTGCCAAAGAAATTAACGGCAATCGCTCCGGCGGCAGTTCCAGGTCGTTTGCGTTGACAACTAAAGAAAACGTCAACGCGCCGGATTTGGCCCACCATGCATTTGTCCCGCGTCCTCGACCAGCTGTCTGGCTGGCCGTCAGCACTAAAGCGGGGCGAAGTGGCAGCAGGTCTGGCAGAAGTTCTGCCGCCAGTTTGTTCGTGGAATCCAACGTTTCATGGTACTCAACGTGATTAACGCTGGTTTCCTGAGTAATGCGGCTGAGATCGAAGCTGGTCATTGATGTGTGGTAATGCTTCCCGGGAGTTGTAGAATTCCGCTCACTATATTGCTGCAGCTTTCAGTTGCTGCACCGTTGGAAACACAAGGATGAAGAAACAGGAGTATTTCATGTCGTTGCGACCGTTCGCTTTAATGTCTGTGCTGATTTTGGCTGCCTGCAGTTCGCCGGCGAATTCTATTGCTGCCGCTGAACAGGCACCGGACACGTTCAAGGTACAGGTTGAAACCAGCAAAGGGAATTTCACCATCGAAGTCACTCGCAAGTGGGCTCCCAATGGTGCTGATCGGTTTTACGAACTCGTCAAGAAGGACTTCTATAAAGATACGCGTTTCTTCCGCGTTGTTCCGGGCTTCATGGTGCAGTGGGGAATTAACGGCGATCCATCCGTTCAGAAGTCGTGGCGAGAAGCCACATTCAAGGATGATCCGGTCACGGCCTCAAATCAACGTGGCTATATCACCTATGCCAAAACGGGAGCACCGGATTCACGATCGACTCAGTTGTTCATCAACTTCGGCGACAATTCGTTTCTGGATAGTCAGGGGTTTGCTCCTTTCGGTCGGGTGACTGAGGGAATGGATGTGGTTGACAAGATTAACGCGGAATACAAAGAGCGTCCGGATCAGGGACGGATTCAGTCAAAGGGTAACGAATACCTGAAGGAGTCGTTTCCGAATTTGGACTACATCAAGTCAATCAAGCTGTTGAAGTAGACGATCGTTGAATGAGCTCCGTTGCTGTTTGCGGCGGAGCTTTTTTGTTGCGCGCTGCTCCGCCACGGAATTTATTTTCGCACGTTTCGAATCAGGTTTGTAGCGGGAAACCAACTCACCGTCGCCATTCCCGCGCAGGCGAGAACCCAGAGCGGTACGCTGGTTGGATTCCCGCATTCGCGGGAATGACGCGCGGGGGCGGATGATACGACACAGGTTTTGCTCCCGTCGGTGCGGGACTTTTTAGGGTGGATGGCCCGGGGGCTTTGGCCGGGGCTTTGTGGGTTGTCACCCACGGCGAGGCCAAAGCTTCTCCGAAGCTTTTGCCGCAGACATGCACGCTGGAAGTGTTTTTGCAAAACTAATAGCATCGTTTAACCCGACTCGTAGAGGAGGACTTCGGCAGGTTGCAGTGGGCCTCCTCTACGAGTCGGGTTAAACGGAAAACGCATCATTTCCCACCGCGCAACGTCTATTTAGATCTCGTCGCGCGTTTGCATGAACAGAGCTTTCTTTTCGCCCGGCAATGTAAAGTCGAAGCCGCATGATTGGAAGAAGCCGTCGGCTGATGTGATGGCCATGACTTCCAGCACGTTGCGGCTGCGAGCCAGTTCGACGCAGTTTTCCACCAGTTGCCGTCCAAGCCCTCGTCCCTGCATTTCGGGCAGCACGGCAAGGCTGCGGACTTCTGCCAGTTTGGAAGAATAGATTTCCAAAGCGGCGAAACCAACCAGCGTGTCGTCAGCGCACGCGACAAAGCCAAATGCAATCAGGTCGTTCAGCTCGTCCTGAGTTCTTGGCAGCAGCCGATTGGCTTTCACGAATGTTTCAATAAGTTGAGTCAGTTCCGGAACGTCATCACGAGTTGCCGGGCGAACATAGACGTGTGGAGCTGGGACGGGTTCAGTCATTAATGCAGAGTGTTTTCGATCGTTAGTGTTTCAGGCTGGCGTTGGAATTTGCGGAAGCCTGCAAAGCAATGGGTTAAAGGGATTTCAGGTGAAGTCGAAGTTGATTCAGCGCGCTGCGAGCGGCTCGATTTCGAAAAATGGCCAAGTTGCCCGTCATGCTGACATCCTGAATAACGTTCAGGTTTTTGCCAGCAACAATCACGCTTCCTTTTTGCTGCCGAACGCCGGATTCGTGTACAAGATACGTCGGTGAAGACATGATTACATAGTCGGCGGTTCCATCATCTAAAAGTTTTTCCGCCTGCATTCTCAACGCCGGTTCCCATGCTTCCTTATCATCCGGAGTTGCTGTGTTCGATAATGACATGGCTGTCGGGAAAAGTCGGCTGTAAGAAACTCGACTGGCAATCTCTTCGGTTTCGGTCAGCCATTGTCCGATCAAGCCGCCGGTTGTGGGGCCTTCCAGAAGTGCTATGCTCAGCCCTTTATCCAATAATTGTTGCCCAACAACTTCGTGAAGTTCGATTTCACCTTCGCCAAATACGGCATCTCCCAGACGCGTTCGAATATCTTCTTTAACGCCGTCTGCCAGCATATCGCACTCGTCATAGCTTCCGGCTCGAGCCGTAACTGACAGCGTGATGACTGCCTGACTGGCGGTAATACCAACTTCGGGGTTGCGCCCGCGAGCAGTCAGGTCGCCCAGCAGTCGTTCTGCGTCTGATTCTCCATAGCCAAACGTTCGAACCGTTGAGCGTTTGACGAACACCGTGCTGGTGGGCAGGTGATCGGTCAGCTGCTCCAGAAACATTCGTTTCATTTCTGTGGGAACTCCCGGAAGTACAGCGATGGTGCATTCGGGGTCTGACAGGTTCATGAGGATGCCGGGAGCCGTCCCGTGAGCGTTATGAATACTAACGGAATTTTCGGGTCGCAGCGCCTGCACTTTGTTGCGTTCGGGCATTTCTCGCCCACGACTTTGGAACAACGATTCGATGTGATGTAGAGAATCTGCATCTTCGATCAGCGGTTGGTTGAAGGCTTCCGCCAGCGTGTCGCGAGTGATGTCGTCAAGGGTTGGCCCAAGTCCGCCTGTGATCAGCACCAGGCGAGACCGCTTGGCGGCTTCCTGATAAATGCGAATCATGGCGGCACGATCGTCGGCAACCGTTGTATGGCGTTGGATTGTCCAGCCGCGTCCTTCCAGTTCGATACTTAGCCATTGGCTGTTTGTGTCCAGTCGTGCTCCACAGGTAAGTTCGGAGCCGATGGCAATGATCTCTGCCTTCATGATTGTTTCGTGCTCGTTCGCGATTCCATGGGAATTGTCTTTGCAGAACTCCCCTTTTGGTGAATGTCCTGATACAGGGCAAGTGTTTCTTCAACCATGCGATCAGCGGTGAATTTTTCTTCCACAAGTTTTTGACCGGCGACGGCAATTCGATGTGCAAGGCTGTGGTCGTTGAGAAGCTCCAGCATGCGATCGGCAAGTGCTCGGCTATCTGACGGAGGCACAACAAGGCCGTTGACGTTGTCTTCCAGAATGCTCAGGATTCCGCCCACACCAGAAGCGATCGCCGGGCGCCCCAACGCCATTGCTTCCAGCATGATGACTCCAAAACCCTGTTGCAAAGATGGCAGGCAGAAGATGTCAATGGCTGTCAGGTACGCTGACATGGCCGTGCTGTCATCGACAAACGTGACCTGCTTGTCCAGTTCCAGCGATGTTGCCAGACGCCTTAAGTTTCGTTCTTCCGGGCCGGAGCCCGTTACGACAATCCGGATCTTCACGCCGGAATCCAGAACACGGTGACACGCTCTTAAGAAAAACGAACCACCTTTGATAACTTCCAGCGGTCCTGCCATGCCGATGACGGGGACTCGGTCTTCCTGGAAAATGGGTGGCACCTTTCGATCCAGGTCCAGCGGAACCCCCGGCAAAATGACTCGCTGTTCAATTTGGTCCAGTCGACTGGGCAGGGCAGCTCGCACGCTTTCGCTGACGCAGATGATCGCGCGACACAAAGAGTTCGGCGTCGATAGCAGAACTCGCGTGGCTTCGCCCTGATCCGTCAGAGACAGCACTACCGGGCGGTCCAGTGTTCTTCCCAGCCATAATGCCTGAGGCAGCATTTTGGGCCCTTGAACATGAATCACATCCGGAGGTTGTTCTTCCAGTTGATTAAGCACGGTTCTGCGGACAACTCGACCCCAGACCGGAACGGTATAACCGGGAACTCGAATGATTTTAACACCGCGTGTCAGATTCGGGTCCAGTGGTTGAGCGCGCGTGCACAACACAATGGCTTCAATGCCACGAGATTCCAGGCCGCTCGCGAGTCTCATGGTAAGAATCGAGGAACCGCGAAAAGACAATTCGCCGGTCAGCAGCAGGACTCGTTCAACAGAATCTGACATGAATCAAAGCCGTCCGGCTGGTGCCGTGTCACAATGAAATTGATGGAATGTATGTCGCTGGAACAATTAGTGTCCTGGCGTGACACAAACGCGAGCAGAGGCAACGGCTCTCACCAGACAAGGCCACCGAAATACTAGTTTCGTGTCGATCTTGGACGTGACAGAATTTCGTTGATCAAAATTGCGTTGCGTACGCCTTGAGGATCTTTCATCAATGCCGCCACGTTGGTGGCCGTTTTTGTTTTTCGACGTGCCGCAATGGATGGCCGAGAAGCATCGCCGGCTCCTCCAAGGTGGCTTTGAACACTTTTTGTGATTGTGTTTTCGACGTACTCATCCACGTCGTGATCCAGATAAGTGTCCACGTGTTTTCCGATGTAGGAGTCCACGTGTTCACTAACGCTGGAGCCAATTCGTCGTTCGTTAGGTTTACGAGAGCGAGACTGTCCTGTTTGCGGAGCCGCGTTCGCACGCTTCTTTTTTTGCTTGGCGGCTGCCAGTTGGCTGGTTGCCTGAGCCGCACGCCTTCGGACGTTCGCTTCTTCACGTCGATTGTCGGCACGTTCCTGGTCACGCTGAGCCTGGATGTCGTCGTTGGCCGCTGCTCGATTTCCCTGACGATTGGCTGGCTGTCTACCGGTCACTTCCTGAAGAAACGAATCGATTTCACTTTGAACGCGGTCGTTGCCTGCTGGCCTGCCTACGCGTTCCTGTTTCTTCCTGGCTTCTACCTTTTCTGTTGCGGCCTTGATGATGGACTGCACCACGCTGAACGCGATTACGATCAGAAAGAAGATTAGCTTAACGTTCATTGGAAAACCTCTACAGCGTGGACCGCTGACTCATGGCTAAAGAAGTCCGTGCGTCGCACTTCGGTACCAGAAAGCCACATTTCAGACTTGTCTTCTATCATCCTGTAAACCGCTGTTGTGTTGAATGGCAAACTCATGGTGAGTGGTTTGCCCGCAACGATCTACCGTTTTTTTGGTTAGTCTTTTCCACTTGTGCCGGCAATTGAATCACGCATGTTGGTGTCGGCCTGCAGGTTTTTGAGATCGTAAAAATCCAGCAGTCCCAGTTTGCCTGAAGAAAATGCTTCGGCGATTGCTTTTGGCACCTGAGCTTCTGCAAGCACGACCTTTGCTCGGTTTTCCTGAATGCGTGCGACCATTTCCTGTTCGCGAGCCGTCTGGTCAGCTCGCAACTGTTCGGCCTTCGCTTGAGCAACTCGCATGTCAGCTTCTGCCTGATCGGCAGACAGTCGGGCGCCGATGTTTTCTCCTACGTCAATATCTGCGATGTCGATGGAAACGATTTCGTACGCGGTGTTGCCTTCCAGCCCCTGACCAAGCACGATTTTTGAAATGCTGTCTGGGTTCTCAAGAACTTTTTTGTACGAGTGGGTAGAACCAATGGCCTGGACAATTCCCTGGCCAACTCGAGCAATCACGGTTTCTTCTGTGGCTCCACCGATCAGCTGGCTGATGTTTGTGCGAACAGTCACGCGTGCTCGCGCACACAGCTGAATTCCATCTCCGGCGACAGCGTCCAAAGTGCCAGCCGAACGTTTGGGGTCAGGGCAGTCAATCACTTTGGGATAAACGCTCGTTCGAACGGCGTCCAGAATGTCTCGTCCGGCAAGGTCAATGGCTTGAGCCGTTTCCCAGTCGAGGTCGATTTGAGCTCGCTGAGCCGCAATCAGTGCTCGAATGACATTCGGAACGTTGCCGCCCGCCAGGTAGTGAGCTTCCAGGTTTTTGGGAGTGATTGGGTAGCTTTGAGTCAGTCCCGCCTGCACGGCCATAATCATGCTGCGCACGATGACAGTGGGGTTCACCTTTCGAAATCGCATCGTGATCAGGTCAACAATGCTAATTCCAGCTCGCGTCATTTTGCACTGCAGCCACAAACTGGCAAACTGAGCGAAGATCGCCAGAAAAATGATGAAGACCAGCAGGATGACAACAATGCCCACCCATGCACCCGGACTCAAATCGGCTAATGTCAAAACGTTGGAAATCATATGCTTGTTCCTGTTCAGGAAGTTATTCTAACAAGGGCTTCGCCCTTGACCCGGTGGCGTGGAGCGCCCAAAAACTTAGGACGTTCGAATCGCCGAGTCGCTCCGTTGTTGCTTCAAAATAATGGGCTCATCATTTTGGGTAAGACTTTAAATGGACAACGCCAAGTCTCAATCAGCCGCAGGGCGTTAGCCCGGTTTTCTTTCGGTGACCCGCACAAACCGGGGCTAACGCCCTGCGGCTGATGTGGGTCACAGAAATACTGATGTTTCATTTAGCCTGGCGATTTCCAACTAAGTAATGAAGTCATGGCTGATGTTTTCCAACCTCAGTTGCTGACCCTGAATATGCAAAATTTGTTTTGGCAATGTTTTTTCAGTAACTAACTATCTTCCGGGATTTCAAAACCGACGATGTCGTCTGTTTCTGATGCAGACCGAGTTACATCTTCGAACTCTGCCACCAGTAATGTATCAGCATCCGGATCCGTTTGGCTACCGCTTGGGGCCACAGAAGTTGCTGATCCGTTTGCTGTTGTGGTGCATTTTTTGACAACCAACCGATTTCCCCTGACATCTACGACCTGAACGGGGCTTCCCGATTCAATGATCATTCCCAGCGATTCTGCGTGAAAACGTTCGTTGTTGATCATCACCATACCTCCGGGCGTCAGCAAAGAAGCGGTTGTTCCCACCTTCCCCACCAGCGATTGCAGGGGATTACGGTTTTGCGGATTGCCAACGGGAGGATCAGCCGCCGGGCCTCGCAACACGATGTGGTCGCCAAGTGCGGTGTTTTGCAGCAAAAACAGCACCCCACCCAAAACGGAAGGAATGCCCAGCAACCAGAAGGCTGCGTATGTCCAGAAAAATCCCGGACTTGTGCCCCACCACGCCTGCCAGGCGCTCCAGGCAGAAATCAGCAACGAAATGGCGGACAGGATACCGATCATTCCGAAGCTGGGAATCATCAGTTCCAAAGCCAGAAGGAACAGGCCGACGATTAGTAAAATTGTTGCCAGAACACCTGCGTCAGGCATGATACTCACCTTACAAAGTACGAAAGCGTGTTTGAATATCCGGTCGATTGTTGGCGACCCGTTGAAGCCCGGAAGTTGGCACTTCGCTGCTTTCGGCGATTGTCTTCTCTTTTTAAATGTCTGTTTCTGTTTGCGACCGTAAATTGTCTTCCAAACGGATGGGTTTCTTTTGTCTTAGCGATTCTACGCATGGCCTGCTGTTATTCGCGAGCCTCTACGCTAACTTGACGGCTTTCGACGATATCTTCCTTTATTTGGTCCGGCGTGATCCAGCAATCTGCATGTCCGAATACCGATCAACCATTGTTTGCAATTCTGCCGCCGAAGCTGCGGATTTGCTGAAAAATGGCCGTTTGGTGGCCTTCCCAACGGAAACGGTGTACGGGCTGGGTGCGGATGCAAGAAATTCCGATTCTGTCGCCGGAATCTTCGAATCCAAACAACGTCCCACGTTTGACCCGCTGATTGTACACGTGGCCAACGAATCGGCTGCCCGACGACTGGTGACCGAATTTTCGCCGCTTGCCGAACGGCTGGCCGCAGCATTTTGGCCGGGGCCTTTGACTCTGGTTCTTCCAAAACGACCCGAAATATCTGATTTAGTAACTTCCGGTCTGCCCGGCGTGGGGGTGCGAGTTCCCAATCATCCGGTGGCGCTGGAACTTCTGCGTCTTGCCGATTGTCCCATCGCGGCACCCAGCGCCAATCTGTTCGGACGCATCAGCCCCACAACGGCTCAGCACGTGCTGGACGGGCTGAATGGCCGAATTGACGGCGTTCTGGATGGCGGCGCGTGCGGTGTGGGAGTCGAATCAACCGTGCTGTCGCTGATGACCGAACAGCCCACGGTTCTGCGTCCCGGCGGCTTGCCCATTGAAGATATTGAAGCCGTGATCGGTCCGGTTTTGCGAGCATCCGCGAATTCTGCACTGGACGATGCCGCTCAATTGGCCCCTGGAATGCTTAGCCGACATTATTCTCCCACGACGCTTCTAAGGCTGATTGAGCCCGATTCCTTTGCAATCGCGATGGAAGGTCAGAAATGTGGCTTGATGACTTACGGCCCCATTCACGACAATGGAAACTTCAGTAAAGTCCAGCAACTGTCGGAATTCTCTGACCTGAAAACCTGTGCGGCAAACTTTTTTGCGGCCCTCAGAAGTCTCGACGCAGCAGGTCTGGACGTTATCATCGCCCGACGGTTCCCTGAGACCGGGTTGGGAATTGCTCTCAACGACCGACTGCAACGAGCCGCCTGTCGATAACTTTGATCCGAACGGTAGATAAATGTCTGACCAACCAGCAACCAATCCCTGTGCACCACCATCTGATCTGAACAGCAATTCGCCTGTCGCAGCACGTCAATGGAATTCGATGCAGGTGGCAGTCATTGTTGGTGTCTGCTGTGTGGCCGTTGCTTTGCGGTTGGTTGATTCGCCGTTGTCTAATTTTTCTGCAATGGCCGCATTGGCTTTGTTCAGTGGTGCCGTCATTCGTCACCCTGCCGCCGTGTTGCTGCCGCTGGCGATGCGAGCGATCACTGATGTGCTGATCCACATTCAGACGGGTTATGGATTCTTTTTCAGCTGGCCTTTCGACTATTTCGCCTATCTGCTGATTGCTCTGTTTGCCGTGTATTGCGTTCGTCCCAATCGGTACCTCGCCGTGGCCGGTGGATCAATTGTTGCCGTTGCAACGTACTTTGTTCTTAGTAACTTTGGCGTATGGGCCATGTCTGGCATGTATCCTCGCACGACTGCAGGTTTGATTGATTGCTTCATTATGGCGATTCCCTTTGCCAAAGGCACCGTGCTTGGCAACCTGATTGCCGTGCCAGTTTTCTTTAGCGCTTGGAATATGTTGGCCGCTCCCTCAGAAACGGACGCTGCGACAACTGGTGTCAGATCTGAATTGGCAGCAGCAAACCGCGATACCTAAAAAGGGCTGCGTTCTTGACCCAGTTGGCGTGGTTGGCTGGAAGACGTAGGCTGCCCGAATCGCCGAGCCGCTCCGTTGTCGCTACGGCCAACATGCGCGCACCGTGCATATCATTTGTAAGTAAGACTTTTAAAGCTGAATTTATGCATGATCATCGTATTCGCTGCGTCAGCATCTTTTTGATTGCGATCTGTATCGGTTCTGGCCTTCACGCCGCAGACGTTGTGACGGTGGCTGGAAATGGGCAAAACGATTATTCCGGCGATGGCGGGCTGGCAACGCAGGCCGCTGTGGCTCAACCGTTCGGCATTGTTGTCGGTCCGGACAACGCGCTGTATATCTGCGAAGTCGGCTCACACGCAATTCGCCGTGTTGACCCGGAAACTCACGTCATTACAACGGTGGCTGGCAATGGCCAGAAAGGCTATTCCGGCAATGGCGGGCTGGCAACAGAAGCCAAATTGAACGAACCGTACGAAGTTCGATTTTCTGCAAACGGCGATATGTACTTCGTTGAAATGCAGAATCACATTGTCCGCAAAGTTGATGCAAAAACCGGTCGCATTGAACTGATTGCCGGCGATGGAACCATCGGCTTTGGTGGTGACGACGGACCTGCGATTAACGCGAAGTTCAGTCGTCCTCATTCCATCGCACTGGACAACAGCGGTAACCTCTACGTTTGCGACATCGGCAATCATCGAGTTCGCAAGGTTGATCTGGCGTCTGGGATTGTTTCGACATTTGCGGGTACTGGTGAACGCAAGCCGACAACAGACGGAGCGTCAATTGTCGGCAACCCACTGAATGGGCCTCGCGCGCTGGATTTCGATGGCGACCACACTTTGATTCTGGCTTTGCGAGAGGGCAATGCCATTTACAAGCTGGATCTGGCTTCAAGCAAGCTGCACCACGTGGCTGGCACTGGGAAGAACGGCTACACGGGCGACGGTGGCCCGGCCAGACTTGCGAAGCTATCCGGGCCAAAAGGCGTGGCTTTGGGGCCTGATGGCGATATCTATTTCGCCGATACCGAAAGCCACACCATTCGAGTTGTGTCAGCAAAAACAGGCACGATTGAAACCGTTATTGGTGACGGAAAAAAAGCGGATGGCCCTGATGGCGACCCTCACAAATGCCGCATGGACCGTCCTCACGGGATTTTCGTTGATAAAGCAGGCCGCATCTACGTCGGCGACAGCAACAACCATCGAGTCCGCATGCTGGCTCCGTAGCAAGGGAATGACGATGGCTTGCAACTCAAGCGGCTGGCTCCAGAACCGCCGCGCTGTGGTTCTGGAGACTCGTGGCTATCACATTGCAAGAGCGCTGGAACTGCGTTCCGCTTGGTTCGGGCTGCTCTGCTGTATGCGGACCGGGGGCGCTGTTCAGCAGATGTGAGCGGTTTTAGTATTTCCATTGATCGGGTGGCGACTCAGCGGCCATGCTTTGATATGTCTCCGTTTGAGCAGTCGTGATGCCCGATAGCACTTTCCAATACATGAAAGCGGCCATCATTGTCAGTGTTGTGTGTCCCATGTCGACCCATGTGGCTGTAATTAATGACTCAATTGAGTTACCTGCAATCGAAGGAAGTCGTGAAGCCACACGTCCGACTATTGAAGCTGTGATCCAGAAAAACCACCAGGTTCCCAGAACCGGAGGTGCCGTCTCGGTTTGCCATGCGTCAGGAGCGATCGACGCCTGCCAGGTTTCTCTGGTGGCCCCCAGTGGTTTTATCAGGTTTGCCAAAGGCACAAAGAACCAACCAACGCTCCAGCCCGGTGTATTCGACAAGCCGATGGCTCCCAGGTGATCGACATTTGATCTTAATCTGTGCAGCAACTTAAGTGAGACGATTCCCACGACCAACATGGATACAAGAACCAACATGTTGACAGCGAGTTCGCGATTGTCATTCTCTTCTGCGCGTTGGTCAAAGTTCGGGCCCACTCCCTGCAGTGCCTCATCCAGCAGACTGAGTTGCATGCCTGATGAAATCAAGGTCAGAATGCACAACAAACCAAACAAGCCCAGCAACACAGAAACCGTTTTTTGCAGATTGACGGGAGAAACGAACGCGTTCAGGTTTGTTGGTCCTCTTCCCGAAACAGTCACTGTCTTGTCTGCTTCAGCATTGAACGCAAACGGATTCTCGTGATTTGGCATAATTCGAAAGTTGTCTTGTGAGAGGCAGATGCCAGAAAATGTTTTTGGAGGAGGAGCGATTATTCAAAGCTTCTTCAGAAATGCAAGCAGTGCCAGGAGGAACTTGATCGCAGTCCCGGGGGAGTGGGCTTGCACAACTTTATGCCCGCATTGGATGAGGCGTGGATCCGAAAATGACTGGTGTTCTTCGTCAATGAAAGATCAGTCTGTGTTCGTGTTTGTGCTCCGGCACATGCTTAAAGGGGCGATCACCCAAAGCCAACTGATTCTAAACCTGCTGAAAAAAATCCAGGTGTGCGAACCGAAAGTTCAGATAGAACAGACTGATGCTTTGAGGGCATGGCTTCCACTGGAAGTTTGTTTTGAGCCTGGGCCTTGAATTCACGGGAAACGTGGTCCAACGGCTCCTTGTGTATGAATCAGCCGTTACTTATTGCGGTCGCGGACATTGAACTTTTTCCCTTGAAATCCGGGGAAGTCGGGCGGGTATTTTGTTGCTCTGAACATGGTGCCGCCGTTTTCCAACTGCACGGTTCCATCGATTCTTAACGAATCCAGAATGTCTTCCGGCAGGTCGGCAATGCTGGGTTTGGCTGGCCGAGTTGAGTCTGTATTGGGTTCTCGAAATCGAGGTGGGTTATGGTACATCCACGTAAATTCGCCGGTGGTCGTCACTTCCAGAATGGTGTGCTGAGTTCCCGAACAAATCAGCGTGTTGCCATTCGCCAATCGCTGTGATCCAGAAATTCGTGGCGAAAAGAAATTGCCACGATCGTCAAACGTCCATTCCAATTCTGTTGGTCCATACGCTTTTCCGTCGGTCAGGTGATAGGTTCCATCCGCTTTAAGGGGTAGTGAGATTTCATCGATGGATGAGAAATTCTGATCGGTGTCTGCGACTCCATTGTTGAAAATTAAAATATTCCCAGCGCCGGGCAGGCCCTTGGGAATCCAGTGAGCATCGTGAGGACTGTACAGCATTCGGTCTTCCGGCTGGCCGCGACGATAGGCCATCGGGTTGCCCCAGCGGTACAGCAAATCGCCGCCACGACCGTACTTTCCACCGGCATGACCTCTGGCTTCAGCGGTTGTTGTGCTGTGATCCAGAATCCAGAATTCGTTAAGTGATCGTGAACACACCATGATCTGGTCGAGTTCCGGGTTGTAGTCAATCGAATTCATGTGGACCCAATCTGCTGTTGGGCGCAACATAAAGTTGATATCAACCAGTTCCGGATGTTCGGCGGGATCCGCATAGTTATTTTTAGACTTGTCCCAGTCCTGGACAACGTGATCCAGCAGGCTCCATTTCCAAACCACTTCGGCACCACTCAGGCCTTTGGGTTTTAGTTCAAAAATCGCTTCGAACCACAACACATCGCCGACAAGTTGATTGGGATTGCGACCAGCCGTTTCGGCCACTTCACGCAGGTAGGATTCCCAAACGATGCACAGTACATTGCCGTTTGGCAGAGGTTCAATATCGTGGTGGCTCATGCGATAAGCAGAGCTGCTTTTATAGTCCCACAGCAGGTTTCCGTCCCAGTCGTATTTTTGAATTCGCCCGCCGCTGCCGGTTGTGGGAGGAAACTGAAAGAACTCATCCGTCTTCGCAGCTCGCAGCAAGGTTCCGTCTTCAAGCAGGTAGGCCATCTGGCCGGGAGGCCGGTCGGTATCCCAATAGTGTGCCACCATGCCGTCATTATCCAGCAGGAAAACCTGATTGGAACTAATCGGCGAAATCAATGTGTAGCCGGGTGAAACCAGCTCGGTTTTGATACTGACTCCCAGCTTGGGAATGGGTGCCTGTTCCTGTGCCGTCAACGGTCGAATGCTTAGACAACACAGCAGCAACAGCGCGGGAATTTGCGAACACGACATTTAACGCCCCGAAGAAAGTTGAAGAATCTGCATATTGTGTCGCTGGCATTAGGTGTTGTCCAGGGCCGCTGCCAGGTTGTTGCGGTGAAGCGATTATGGGCTGTTTTATGTGTTTAATCGTAATGTGGGTGGAGGAATGCTGAGTTGCAGCGAGGGAATGTTTTTTGCTTTCTGAGTGTTGTCCGCCATAAATCCGGGCAAACACAGGTTCAGGCTGTTTCGTTTCTACTGTCGGCAGTGTTCGCTATGCTATCCGCTACGTTTGTTTATCCCGCCATCACGAGGTCCCTCTATGAAACGCTGCATCTTTGCGTTGTCCATGACAATTTGCGCACTTCCCACCTTTAACGTTCAGGCACAGGACGATCCTAACTGGGTTCGCATCAAACTTGACGAACGATTTCGATCAGAAGGAGTCGCTGCGGCTGACTTCAACAACGACGGTACTCCCGATGTGGCTGCAGGAGACGTTTGGTACGAAGCTCCGGCAATGGGCTCAGCCGATCATGCAGATGCTTCAAAATGGAAGCTGCACGAAGTTCGCATGCCGGGTGATTTCGTAGCTGGTAAAGGTTACAGCAATAGCTTTGCGAATGCTGCATGGGATATGAATAAAGATGGGTGGATGGACCTTGTAGTTATCGGCTTTCCGGGTGATCCCTTTCATTGGTATCAAAACCCGGGTAAGGATGGCGGGGTGTGGAACGAGCACCTGATCTGGACCAGCATCTGCAATGAATCGCCGGAGTTCGAAGACCTTAACGCCGATGGTACTCCCGAGTTTCTGTTTGGTTCTCAACCGGAATCTCAAATGGGTTTTGTTCAGATTCCTGACGGCAGCAAGGTGAACGATAAGTTTGACTTCCATGCGATCAGCGAACCAAGTGCAGAACCGGCGACTAACAAAAATCGAGGTCTGGATAATGGAACGTTCAAGTATTACCACGGACTTGGCGCTGGTGATATGAATGGTGACGGCCATCGCGATGTGATCATCGGTCATGGCTGGTGGGAATCCAGTGGCAATCTGGCATCTGAAACGTTGTGGAAGTTTCATCCCATTCGCATCACTGTCGGTGGCAATGAGACAACCTTGCCGAAGGCGGCCAATATTTATGCCGACGATCTGGATCTGGATGGTGACGCGGATTTGTTTCTTTCGTCAGCTCACGAATACGGTGTTTGGTGGGCAGAAAACAAAGGGGACGCTGGCTGGGAACTGCACGAAATCGACAAGTCGTTTTCGCAGACTCACGCTGTTGAACAGGTGGACGTCAACGGCGATGGTCAGTTGGACTATGTCACCGGAAAACGCTTCTTTGCTCACAACGGAAATGATCCAGGTGGCAACGACGAGGTTGTGATGTATTGGTACGAAGTGCAGCGAACCAAAGGCCAGCCGCCAACTTTTAAGCCTCATCAGATTCTGGCGGGCAAGGGCACTGGCGTGGGCACTCAGTTTGAAATTCACGACATGAATAAAGACGGCCAGCCCGATATTGTGCTGTCTAACAAAAAGGGTGTGAACGTTCTGCTGCAAAAGTAAGCTGCATGTGGGGTTGAAAGCCGATTTTCGTTCCCTTGTGATGTTGGCTTCCAGTCACTGATTGGTTGAAATTCTGGACCATCGCAGGCCCCCTGCGTGCCGAAGTTTCGCCTTGAAACGGTTTCAAGCCCGACTTTTTCCAAAAGTCGGGCTTCTTTATGCGCGATTTTCGGTGAAGCCTGTTTACGCTACACTGCTGAGCTGCCGGTGCGTCCGACCGCTCGAACATTTGGCTTAAATTAGTTCTCACACGTAATCAGTATTGAATCATGATTGTCAGCAGGAATTGGCTTAGCGAATACGTCCCCGTCGATATGTCGGTTGAACAACTGACAGATCGGCTCACGATGTCCGGCCTGAATCTGGAAGAATTCGAAGCCATTGGCAGCGATGTCGCCATCGATCTGGAAGTCACCAGTAATCGACCGGATTGTCTGGGACATATCGGTGTGGCTCGTGAAGTGTCCGTGCTATTTGGTTCGCCGCTGGCGATTCCAGCCGCTCAACCTGTCGCTGGTGCCGAAAAAACAGCCGCTGTTACTTCGGTCGTTTTGGAATGTGGCGACCTGTGCCATGAATATCACGCCCGCATCATTAAAGGCGTGAAGATTGGGCCAAGCCCCGATTGGCTGAAAGATCGCTTGAAGGTCGCTGGCATCAATTCTGTTAACAACGTGGTTGATGTTACCAACTATGTCATGCTGGAATGCGGTCAGCCGTTGCACGCATTCGACTTTGATAAATTGAAAGAAGGCCGCATTGTTGTGCGTCGCGCAACAAAGGGCGAAAAAATTACGGCCATTGATCAAAGAGATTACGTTCTGTCGGAAGACATGTGCGTCATTGCTGACGCTCAGCGAGCGGTCGCCATTGCTGGCGTGATGGGCGGTTTTGATTCGGAAATTTCTGATGGCACGGTAAATGTGCTGATAGAAACGGCATCGTTTGATCCCATTTCTGTGCGTGCGACCGCTCGATCTTTGAAGTTGCAGAGTCCTTCTTCGTTTCGCTTCGAACGTAAAGTTGACAGAAGCAACATGGATTGGGCGTCTCGCCGTTGTTGCGAATTAATCCTGCAGGTTGCGGGTGGCGAACTGTTGGATGGCTCTGTGGTTGCCGGCCAGGGTGCCGCAAGCAGCGAACCCGTTACTCTTCGCTTCAGCCAGGTGGCTCGCGTTTTGGGTATTGAAATTCCCTCAACTTTCTGCGTTGATATTCTGCAGAAATTGGGGCTGAAGTGTACGGCTAAGTCCGAAGAAACTGTCACGTTTGAAGTTCCCAGCTGGCGTTTGGATTTGACTCGAGAATGCGACCTGATTGAAGAGATCGCAAGAATTCACGGTTACGACCAGATTCCCGACAACGTTGCATTGCCAGTTGTGGCCACTGCAAGAAGCCGACGCGAACAGGTGGGAGACGCTATTCGAGCACTGCTGCCTTCGTGTGGCTTCTTCGAAGCGCTGACGCTGTCGTTCATTAGCGAAGACCAACGTCAATTGTTCAAACCTCGCGGAGAACTTGCGGCGGTTGCCGTGAATCATTCGTCGCGAAGTCTTGAAAACCAGATGCGCCAAAGCCTGGTGCCCAGCCTGCTGCAGTGTCGCCGGCAGAACGAACGCTATGGGACTCAGAATGCCGAGCTGTTCGAAATCGCGAAAGTTTACCTGTCGGCGGGTGAAGGCAGATCGGAAGTTGAAGCGGAACCGATGATGGTTTCGATGGTGACCGGTCGCGAATTTCTGCAGCTGAAAGGCATTGTGGAAGCTTTGGTGTCACGGATTGTGCCCAGTGCAAAGTTGACCGCAGAACCTTCTTCGTTGCCTGAATTTGGAGCGGGTCGGGGTGCGGAACTGTATCTGAATGGCCGGATGTTTGGCTGGATTGGAGAATTGGATCGAGCGGTCACGGATAAGCTGGACCTGCACGATGCCGCATCCGTCGCGGAGCTGAACGTCAATCTGCTGGAAGAACTGTTCGAGCCGACTCGCGCGTATTCTCCATTGCCGAAGTTTCCTGTGGTTTCTCGCGACCTGAACTTTGTGGTTGCGGAATCTTTGAAGTGGGCCGATCTGGCAGCCGTCGTTGCGGAATCGGGCGGCGAATTGCTGCAGGACGTTTCCTTTGGTGGGCAGTATCGCGGCAAGGGAATTGACGCAGATAAGAAGTCTTATCTGGTGTCGTGCCGATTTCTGGCGGCTGATCGAACTTTGACCGCTGAAGAAGTTGAAGCGTCTGTTCAGAAGATTTTGTCAGCCTGTAAAGAACAGCTTGATGCGAATCTTCGCTGACGCAAAATGCCGATGCGAAAAGGGTCGACTCTTTTCGTGATCTAAGCTTCTCTGGTTGAGTCCTTAAAGAACAAACTCACGGATCTATGGAACACGGCAGAGCCTGTTCCTGTTGATAATACGGCCCCATGAAACGCACGCTGCTGAAATCGAAAATTCACCGAGCCACGGTGACTGAAGCCGACCTGAACTACGAAGGCAGCGTCACGATCGACGCCGACCTGATGAAGGCCGCCGACATCGTTGAATTTGAGCGAGTGGAAGTCTACGACATCACCAACGGCAATCGCCTGGCCACGTACGCCATCACGGGAGAAGCTGGTTCCGGAATCATTTGCCTGAACGGCGCCGCTGCCAAACTGATCAAAAAAGGCGACCTCGTCATCATCTGCAGCTACGCAGACTACACGGAAAAAGAACGAGCCAAACACGTTCCCGACCTGATCCATGTGGACAGCAAAAACCGAGTCAGGACATAGCGGGTCCACTCAGGCCCGATCCAGCAGAGAACCAACGAAGCTCGGGCAATGACCCTTTTGTCTATCGTTGCTTGATATATGCGTCGCGAAACTGAGCTCCGTCTGGTCCAGCCAAAGCTTCAACGCAAAGCGAGCTCGACTACACAGGACTTCTCGCCGCACACAGCTATCACGCAATGCACCAACTGAGGTTCAGAACAGCCAACACTGCACGACGCGACTCGCCCAAAACATCTGTAGCCTCCTGCTAAAATCGCGAAACAAGAAACGCTCTATAAACTACAGTTCGAAAAACTTGTAGTGGCCAACACTCAGACATGCCAGCAAGTGAATAAACGTACGCGATTCACTTGCGTGGGCTGCGTGCTGGTATGGAATGTTGTTTCAATGCTGCGAGTAATCTTTAAATCGAAGACTTTGATTGTGGCATAATCAGCACGAATCTGGCATTCCTGGATGGATTGTTTCTCAGGTTCGTGATACCACTGGTGGTCTACGTCCTCCCCGGCGACCTGACTTAGGCCGCCCACGATCCCCACTCAGTTCCTGCCGGAGCTTGTCAAATGCTGAGACTCACCGGGCAACAACAGCAACACCGACTCTTCAATAACGGTTTTTCAAGGCGCAGTTTGATCAATATCGGCACGTTGGCAGCGATGGGTACGGCAGGTGGCTGGACCTTGCCGTCTCTGCTAAAGGCCGATGAAGCAGCAGGTCGGAAGAACAACCCAAAATCTGTCATTATGATTTACCTGGTCGGAGGTCCACCGCATCAGGACATGTTCGATCTGAAACCGGAAGCCCCAAGAGAGTTTGCAGGTCCCTGGAAGCCGATCGCAACCAATGTTCCGGGCATGGATATTTGCGAGGCTTTTCCGCAACTCGCCAAATTAGGTGACAAGCTGACCATTATTCGATCGCTGGTCGGAAATCAGGCAGAGCATGATGCCGTGCAGGTCTTCAACGGACGTGATCCGAAGAATCCAAAGCCGTCTGGTGGATGGCCGCAGTTTGGTTCGATGGTCTCCCGTGTCCTTGGCACCGCCACTCCCACAGCGCCTCCATTCGTTAGTCTGTGTTATCAGTGTTCCCACGGTCCTTACAACGAACCTGGCCCGGGGTTTCTCGGCACATCACATGCCCCGTTTCGCCCAATGGGGCCAACGAGGCACGACATGGTACTTAACGGCGTATCGCTGGAACGGCTGGCTGATCGAAAGTCGCTCTTAAAGAGTGTTGACCAATTAAGGCGAGACATTGACGCGACAATGACGATGACAGGTATGGACACGTTTACGGAACAGGCGATGGGACTTCTCACTTCGTCCCGACTTGCAGAAGCTCTGGATCTTTCGAAGGAAGATCCCAAAGTTGTCGAACGTTATGGCACGGGAGATCCAACCAAATTTATGGATGGCAACGGAGCACCTCGTGTGCCTCAAAGTCTGCTGGTGGCTCGCCGACTGGTCGAAGCGGGCGTCCGCGTGGTTACCTTGAACTACAGCAAGTGGGACTGGCACGGCGGGACGAATGCCGAGGGGCGAGCCAACAATTCCATCTTTGTGCGCGAGCGGGAGGACTTTCCCGTCTTCGACCAATGTGTCAGCGCGCTGGTGGAAGATCTGCATCAACGAGGTCTGGCCGATGACTGTGCAGTGATTGTCTGGGGAGAATTTGGACGGACTCCAAAGATCAGCAACATTGTCGGTCGCGATCATTGGCCGCAAGTGAACTGCGCGTTGATGGCTGGCGGAGGAATGAGGCATGGTCAGGTGATCGGAGCCACGGATCGTATCGCAGGAGAAGCGATCTCCAGGCCCGTAACATTTGGTGAAGTCTATGCAACGCTTTTTCATCACCTGGGAATCGGCGTAGATCAGACCACAATCGCCGACAATAATGGCCGCCCGCAATATCTAGTCGCCGATGGCGGCAAGGTCATGCGGGAACTAATATGAAAGTCATCAACGGTATCGCTGTTCGAAGGCAGTTCATTCGCCCCCAGTTGCCATGTTGAAGCATTGTGCCTGTGATAGAAACCAACGTCGCCGGCCTTTGGGCTGTGCCGCAGAGCCGGATTCCAGAGAATTCAGCTCCCTGACTTCTGGCAACTCATGTAGAGTTCATCTACTTCACAACTTCAGCTTTTAATTTGTCGTAACCTTTGGAGAATTCACTGACGGGTGTTGGTAGCCAGAAGTCGTTGACGGCTGCGAAATTCCATTTGGCTTTCAGGTTTTGCCGTTCCTTGTCAACCATGTGTTTCTTGCTTTCCATGACCCATGCTTTAATGATCGCAGCATTGGGGTCGTTGGTTTGTTCTGCGTAAACGGCCAGGGTAATGCGGCGAGCCATATCCCAGGCGTCCACGTTGCGAGCTTGTGATTCTCGATCGGTGAGTCGCTTCAATGAATCGCCAAGCAAGGTTGTTTGTTCTGTTGTCAGTTTTGCGTTCTGCAGTTGCTTCAGCAGCGAGACCGAAAAGCCTTTGCCAATATCACCGATGCGACTTACTGCGGCACCCCAGGCAGCGTGGTGCGGATTTGCGGTCACCTGATGAAGCTTCAACAGCACGCTTGGGTGAGTGTGATACGAAAAGCCCATCAGCGCCGATTCGCGAATTATGCCTGATTCCTCAGAATCATCGATCACCTTGACGAAGTCGTCGAAGCGTTCCGTGGCGGCAGTCTGAGGCAGGATGTAGGTATGCGCTAAAAACGCGGCCTGACGGATTTCGTTGTTGGAATGATTGGTGAGTGCTCGAACTGTCTTCAGCAATTCAGGGTCTCTGCGTCCGCTGACGACAATGCCACTTATTTCGCGGACAATCTGATGAGTGTAGACAACACCGGGGTCAGCCTGTTCACGCTGTGAATACTCAACCGCATCTTTGGCGTTGGACAAGTGATTGAATACATTGGCGACCTGCAGCGGTGGCAGATAGTCGCTGGAATCAACCGCGTCAAACTTGTCCGTCTTAAATCCACCGTACAACCGCTCGATCATGCCTTCCCAGGGTTCGATCTTGTCTTTGTGAGTCTCCAGCCAATGCTCGGCAAGGCCCGGGGCTGAAGTCAGCAGCGATTGAGCCTGCTGTTCGCCGTGACCCAGGTAGAACGGGCCAGCGGTGTGCCAGGCAACCACGCGAATCCAGTGCGGCGCGTCTGAGGTTTTTAATGCTTCTGCAACTCCATGAGTTTTGAAGGCGTCCGGTACGTAGATCGCCATCCATTCCAGCAGCTGAAATTCCTTCTTCTGCTTCAGAAACTCAACCCATGCTGGAATCTTTGTTGGCTCGCTGGCAATCTCAGCTGACAGCAATACCCACTTACCTTCCAGATCTGGAGCAGTCCATTCTGCCTCTGAAACAGGGGGCTTTGTTTCCTGGACGGCCGTCAAAATGATGCGAGATCCCTTCTGGTGATTGCCCTCATCGAACATGCCAGCGAGAAACGAATGACCGCCAAGACTCTGAACTTCTAATCCTTCAACACGTCCATTGATGATGTTGTAAACGCAGCGCAGTCGAGGACGTCCGTTGACAATCACGACCGTCCGGCGTCGGCCTGATGTCTGTGTTTGAGGATCAACCACCAGCTCCAGTGGATAGTCTCGAAGAGTTTGAGCAAGAAAATCAATGCGACCACTGGGCAGCAATCGTCGTTCTGGAAGTGTGCCGTAACGGCCGCTCAGGATACGCCCCGCAACCGATTGCCCGTCGTCGAATTCCGTGACCACTTCGGCAATATGGTGGCCAGCAAAAATCAGTTCCAGTTCCTCGGCCGTGTAGCGGTTGGCCCCCTGGATGCCTCGAAAGCCAGCGATCGGCTCAACGTTCGGCCCCAGCGCAGAGACGGTGATCTTCAGGTTTTGCTGCTGCTTTGGTTCAACATTAAAATGCAGATCGGCCAGAGGTCGCTGGTCGTCATCATCGATATAGGCATGTTGCTTTGGCGATGGAGAATTCACCGAAGTTTGCGAAAACGCCGGAGGTCCGCACCAGGCACTGCCAAAAACCAGTGCCCCAGCGATCAACAACTTTGACATCGAATATTTTCCTTTCGCAACGACGACAACAATTTACCGTATGGTGTGGACAAAGTTGGCAGCCCTTCGCCCCACGAAAGGCGACCAAGCCTTATAGTAAATTGCTCGAAGACTTTGCTAACCTCGAATTGCCCGTCACGCGTGCAATCTGAACTGTCAGCTAACGAAAGTGATACGAAGTTTTGATGTGCGGCAACAGTCGAACTGTTGGGTGATTACAAAGTTCTTACAACGTTGGAATTTGAAGGACCTTCTGCCTGGAGCATTGCCAGGGAAACGCCGACAAATCCGAAGCTAATACTTAAGTTCGGTTGGCGTTGCCAAACTTACGAGGAGTGACCTGGACACGTTCCTCAACATCAATCCGGCAGCGGCAATAGCGGAACGCAGCAGTAAACCAGACGATGATTTCATCGCCGAGGCCCTCACCAGCCTTGATCTTTGTGCGGATTTCCATCTTCGTACCGAAGCCGCCTTTCTGCACAAGGCCGTCGTCAAGGTACAGTTTTTCTGCCAGCATCCCGCCATTGTCAAAACGGATCAGGTGCCCTTTGTAGGTGACTTCCCAGACCAGTTGCTTCTTCAGTTGAACCGACACAATCATCGTTACAATTGCGGCCAGTAAGAGCCCTGCTGGAATTGCTGCGAACGCTCTGCCCGAAACCAACGCAACCACAATCGCCACCAGCACAAGCAGATTGGCGGCAATAAACGTGACATGATGCAGTGTGCGATATCGAGTTTCCGTCACGTCCAATAACTTGTGCAATCGCACGGCAGAGCCAGTCGTGGCGGCTTCAGCTGTTGAAGATGCCACAGGCGTGCCCGGGGCCACAGGCGCTACGTGACTAGCCGACGAAAATGCTTCAACCGCAGACTTCACTTCACTGGCGTTTTGATACCGTCGGGAAGGTTCGGCTTCCAGAGCTCGCAACACCACTTCATCAATTCGAACGTCAACGCCAAGAGTTTTCGACGGCGGAGCAAACCAGCCCATTGGAAGCTCGCCTGTCAGCAGCTCGTAGAAGACAACTCCCAGCGAATAAATGTCGGCTCGATGATCGACGTTTTTTGTGGTCGACATTTGTTCGGGCGCCATGTATTTCACAGTGCCCATCACCTGATGTGTGCCGGTCAGATTGTTGTCGTCCGCTTCATCGCCCTTCACCATTTTGGCGAGTCCGAAGTCTGCTATTTTTACTCGACCGCGTTTGTCCAACAGAATATTTTCCGGCTTAATATCGCGATGAACGACGCCTTCTTCATGAGCAAACTGCAGCGCGTCGCAGAGTGCTGGCACAATCCGCAGCGCTTCTTCCTGTTTGACATTTCCGGCGGCAATCGTGTCTCGCAGAGTCACGCCGTCTGCGAATTCCATCACAAAATAGAACAAATCTTCAACCTGCCCAAAGTCGTACACGGCCACGATATTGGGATGATTCAGCTTCGCCAGCGTTCGAGCTTCTCGAAGAAATCGTTCGCCAAACGCAGGATCACCCTGAATTTCGCGAGGCAGTATTTTTACCGCCACAATCCGGTCCAGATCTGGCTGACGAGCTTTATAAACAGCCCCCATTCCGCCGCGGCCGATCAGTTCCTGAATCTGCAGGCCTGGAAACAAAGCATCCAATTCGGCAGCCGATGGCGCCACGAATCCCTGCTTACCCGCCGCCGGTGTAACATAAGTTTGTTCAAATGCTGCACTGGCGGAAGAATCGTTGCTCGCGGATTTCAACAGGCATCCGGGGCAGAGATTTGCGGATTCATCACCAGAAGCTGCTGCTCCACATTGTGGACAGGTGTTGGCTTTGTTCATGGTAGTTTTCTTAAAAGCTGGCGTTCAGATTGAATGTCTCGCCTGTAAATAGTGTCGGCTCAAAGGGTACTACCGAACGCTTGCCGAATTGTGACCTCAAAATTTTTGATTTTTAAAAAAGGTCGGCAGATCCGCACCAAAATGAGAACGCAGCCTGTTCGGAGTGGCCGGGGTTGAACTGAGCTTGAGAAGGAAACCCCATGGGTTCGCTCGTACCTCGCTGCAACCACGGCCACGCATCTCGCTCCCATTTCGACAAGGATCTATTTAGCGGTGACGTCTTAGCGGTGACGTCGGTCGCAGAGCCTATTTGTTGGGTGCTAATGATTGAAACATGCGGTTGATTTCGTCGTCGACATCAGCGGGATCGACAAGAGTGCGGCTGACTTCAGCCTTCAGAAGTTCTCGATAGCGTTTGCGAAGTCGAGATGCGGCTTGCCGTGCGGCCGTTTCTGAAATCTTCAATCGTTCGGCGATCGCTGCGTATTGCAGATCACCAGTCGCCGAATTCAGCGCGGGTTGCAGGGCATCGAATCGATCTGCTGAATCCGACAGTTCAAATTCTGCCCTTAGCCGATTCATCACCTGATCCAAAACAGTGAGTGTCCACGATCGATCGAAAATACGATCGGCCGTCATGTTATCCAGCATCGCATGTCCGAAGTGGCGTTCGCCGTCTTCAAAATCCAACGAGATTGCTAACCGCCCTCCGCCACGTTGCACAGCGTTATCTCGAACATACTCGCTGGCCATGAAGTTCTTCAAAGCCGTCAACAAAAATGAGCGAAACCGTCCTCGATCAGGTGCGGCCTGACGTAACGAGTTTTTTGCAAGGACATGAGCAAAGAATCCCTGAGTCAGATCCTGAGCTTTATGAACATCGCGAGTTTTGCCGCGAGCATAGGCATAAAGAGGCTTCCAATACAGTTCGCACAAAGTTGCGAGTGCCTGGTCCGCATTGGGGCCGTCCAATCGGTTGATGACGCTCCAGTCTGTCGAAGCAAATTGCTGTTGTCGAATATTGGACGATGCTGGCATGGGTACTCTGAAACCTTATCAGGAAATGATGTCTCAATTATTAGCCGATAATGCAATAAACGCCAGACTTTTGCTGCAGGTTGATAAACTCGAATCCATGAATGTTCACCTGAGTACCGGTTGCTTGAAGAACACAGAAGACGTCCATGACAGTCACAGACTTGCAATAGTCGGTTTGATGAAACCGATTGCATGGATCGCTGAGCCTGAATTTTTCACTCGGATACTCTACTTCTGAGCCGATGGACCAGCACGATTTAATATCGGAAAACAGTAAGTGAACCAACGCTTCAATAAACGTGAATTCCTGTTTGCGGTAGGCATGTTGCTGCTGATTCTTTTTCCGGTTGGTGGAATTGGGCTGTACTACCTTTTGCGGGCGGTGCCAGAACCGAATCAGCGTTTTGTTGTTCAGGTTACTCGCGATGCGACTCTGGAACTGAAAGGCGTTGCTTTTGCGTCACAGGGATCGCCGGGACGTAGTTGCTGGCGTGCCAACGGTGAAGCTTTTCCCGCCGATACGTTTGTCTCAAGTGGCGGCAACTGGTTGGAAAGTCACGCTTTCTATTTGACGCTTCAGCAGTCAAAGTTTGAGAATGCTGATCAAATGTCCGTTAAGTTACGGTCAAAGTCTAATTCCGGATCTGGGTGGAGTGGCCGGACGGCATTTCAGGGAGACGTTGACAACTTCATACAAGAGATTGAACTCACCTACTCACCTACTCGCCCAAGTCGGGCTTCTGGAGCACCGCAGCATTTGATGTTTTGATTGCCAGCAAGGGAGCTCGTGTGATTGAAACAATTTCTTCGGTCGACGATGAGAAGGTGGTCCTGATTGCTGGTCAGCCTGTCTATGTTTCCATCGATGAATCAGAAGATCCGACTGAAGTTCGCCGCCTTATGTTGGAATTTGGAAATTCGTTTCCAGATACGATTCGTTTGTCGGCACTCATTACAGACAGTTCGAGCGGAAAATCGGTTCTCTACAGCGCAGGTTCTGGTACTCAGAGCCATGCGGACCCAGGGCGGCGACACGTTGTAAGATTTCAGCCTCGCACCGCCACTGACTTCACTGCGGAAATCATGCTCACGGAATATGACCTGCAGGTTGAATTCTCAAACATATCACTGGCTCCTGAAGACTACACAACTCCCGTGATCTCTGAAGTGCAACCATCGAAACCAAAAGAGTAAATCGTCGGCCCATCGCCCTCAATGTCCGCGCGCAGCAAGAAAGTGTTTGATTACATCTGTGCCAGACCGTTGGCTAACGATCTTGCACGGCTATGCCAACTGCAGATCTTCGAGTGCTTTGCAGGCAGCGTCGTGAATGTCGCAGACCGCACGTGCTTCCTCGCAAACGCTATGAGTCGCTCCGTAGGACGCCAGATATTGGCACGATGCGAAGTCGGCAGAAACTGCTTCGTATTCAGTAATCCATCGTTTGCGTTTTGATAGTTGAGGCTCCGCGACAGGCCACACGCCTCGACCAAGGTAGATGTCGGGGTTGTATCCCATTCGCCACGGCTTTCCGGTTAAGCGAGCTCGAAAGCAATTCTGCTTCTGACACATGATGGCATACGTTGAATCGACACCCAACACCCGAAAAGCACGCTGAACATCCTCGGCACGAGGATCAAACGTCTGGTGCATCGCCAGCAGTCGACAACCATTCGGCGATTGATATTGTCGAAGGTGCCATTGTGGATGGAGGTTGACGAATTTTTCGATTCGCGTTTTGATGACCTGATCGGCTCCGCCACGAAGATTGATCGACAACTGGCAAATGGCGTCGATCAGAAATGGAAACGCGACAGGGATCACCAGAAGCGAAATGAGCCCCAGCAGCCGCGCAATGTTCCAGTTGCTGACGAGACTCATGACAGCGACGCTTGTTGAAATTCCCAGTACAATTCCCAGCAAAATGATGGAACAATTCCCCGCTATCGATCCTGGATAATCGATGTCTGCAAACAGAACGTTGGGAGTGTTAAGGCACTGGGCTCCATAGGAATTTCGAGTGACCACGTTGTCGCCCAAACGATCAACGATTTCTTCTCGTATGGGATGACCGTCAGCTCCGCTGTATCCAAGTTTCTTTTCACGACGAGGAAGCTTTTCGCCCGAAACAATGCGACCAAATGCTTCACGCACCCGTTGATCGGCCTGATGCTGAGCGTCTTCCAGGCTGATATCGGACCAGCCATAACGTCGAACGGTAATCTGACGTTCGGCTGTCTTCCGTTGAATACGACCTTCTGCCCAGAACTCAGGAACGATCATTTTCGACTCCGGATCTTTCGCCAACTGATCTCACTTAGCCAGCCAATCGCAATTCCTGTGGCATAGCACAGCAAGTCGCTGAACAGAAAACTGTAACCGAAGACAAGCCGCATGCCTGGCAGGTTGCGAATGTACTCAAGCCAGTCGGGATGAAACAACTGTGAGATTTCAATACTGGTGGCAAACATCATCGCCAGCAACGCCACGCGATTCGCAGTCGCTTTTGGCAGCAGAACGGCGAACATCAAATACACCATCAGTGCCCACAGAATGTCTCCGGAATAATCACGAACAACTTCGGGCAGAACTTTCGCGGCAGCCGATCGAGACGCCAGTCCCAGCAGCAGCACAATCAAAAGCAAACCAGCAAACACAAACCTGTTGCGAACCGGCGCAGTTGGTGTTGTCGTATACATGCTGGGTGTTGCCTTGCGAGACTTCTGCCCCTGTTCGCGTTTCAGCAATTAATCCAGCAGCAGGCGTTCGGCCTTGAACACCGGGCCTTCAACGCACGTTCTGCGATAGTCCCAACTGCCGTCGTCTTCCAGCACTTTGGTGACGCAGCTAAAGCATGCTCCAAAACCGCAGGCCATCGGAGTTTCCAAAGACAACCAACATGGGACCGATTCAGCGGCGCAGATTTTGGCGACGGCTTTCATCATCGGTTCCGGTCCGCAGCAGTAAACGTGAGTATCCTGCTTGTTCGCCGTGAGTCGATTTTGCAGCAGTTCTGTCACATAACCGTGGTGTCCAACGCTGCCGTCGTCAGTCGCGACTTCCACAGTCAGGCCCGGTTGTTGAAAGTCGTCCATGCCAGCAAGGTAGTTTTCGGAACGAACTCCGTAGCACAATGTGACACTTTCCGGACGACTCTGAAGCTGACGCGCCGGAGATCCATACTTCTGAAGTCCAAGAGCTTCGCGAGCGACGCCCAAAAACGGCGTCTGCCCAATTCCACCAGCAACGCAGATCAGATGTTTGGCAGTCGGCGCAGGAAAGCCGTTGCCAAGCGGCCCCCACAGTTCGACAGAGTCGCCCGTCTTCCAGCCGCTCATTAGCGACGTCATTTTGCCAACCACAACAAATCCGAATTCGACTCCGGCTGGTTCACCGTTTCCATCAAGATATGTGTCGTACAACGCGAACGGGCGGCCCAGCAGTGGATCGCTGCCACGGGCCGGACGAATCATGAAAAACTGGCCGGGCGTAATTTGCCTGGCGAGTTCTGGTTGTCGCAATCTCACCGCCCATGTGTCTTTGGCCATGTTGCGAACGGACTCGACAGTGGCAATGTGTTGGCTGGCGGTGAACACCATTCCGGGCAGACAGGTTGAAGCAGTTTCGGTCATCGTCAGCGTTTCAATCGATTGCGATTGTGTAGAAGTCAGCAACGTCGCCGTGTGCGGCGTACTTCAGCACATCATAGTTTTCAATTCACTGGCGTTAAATGCACTTGAACCATGCCTGCGACTTTGAACGTTATTTTGCGTTCAAATTGAGTGTGTTATTTCTGGCGACCTCGCCCGGTTCCCTTGCCAGCTCCCTTTGATTTGCCAGTGCCTTTAGGCTTACCAGCGCTTTTTGGGCGGCCGGCTGCTTTGGGTTTACTGGTTGGACGTCCTTTTGGGCTGGGGCGTTTGCCGCTCGTGGCAGGTCGTGCTGCGGGAGCGTTGCGGGCAGCTCCTCGACGTCCGCTGTCTGAAGGATCTCGCTCGCTGGTTCGAGGCAAGGTTCGCTTTTTTGTGCCGGTCTTGCGAGGCTTGGTTGGTCTTCGCCGACCTGTTTCCAGAGTCTGTCGTTCGTGCGGGGTGCGTTCGATGAAGGCGTACAGATCTTTGAGTTCGTTCGGCTTCAGTTCTCGCGTGCGTCCGATTTCCAGATCGCCGATTCGAAGAGGTCCGAAGGCGATGCGTTCCAGGTGAATCACCTTATGACCGGCTCGCGCAAGCAGGCGGCGAATTTCACGGTTCTTGCCTTCACGCAGTTCCAGTTCCAGAAACACGCTGCGTCCTTTTCGCTTCAGCATCTTCACGTTTTGAAAACGGAAGAAACCGTCTGAAAAGTACATACCCTGTTTTAGTTCGCCCAGAGTTTCCAAAGTCGGAATACCGGCTACCTGCACGCGATAACGTCGAGCGACTTCGTAACGTGGGTGAGCCAGGTGTTCAGCAAGTGCTCCATCGTTGGTGACCAGCAGCAGACCTTGTGTATTTTCGTCAAGGCGGCCAACGGTAAACAGTCGTTTTTCGCCACCAGGGATCAGGTCGATGGCTCGAGGTCGACCGGCGGGGTCGTTGTTGGTGCAAACGACGCCTTTGGGTTTGTTTAACAGAAAGTACTTGAATCGCGGCAGTCGCAGGCGTTCGCCGTCCAGTCGTACGTCGTGTACTTCGGCCTGTACTGCAAAGGCGGGGTCGCGAACAACTTCGCCGTCGACCGTTACTCGCCCAGTGCGGATGAATTCTTCGCAGTTACGACGCGAATCGACGCCAGCGGATGCGAGGTATTTCTGCAGGCGGCTGGCTTCGTCTCCCGCAGACAGAAACAATGGGCGAGCCACGGACGAACGTGCCGCAGTCCCTCGTCGTGGAGGAGCTGGCGTTTGAGCGGGGACGTTTTTCCGAGATGGGCGGGGGGTGGACATGATTTCGGTCTATAGTCTGCGTGCGACTGGTTCAAAGCCCAGCATTGTATAAGCAGAAGTCACAAAGTCGTGCAGAAACCGCTCAATCCGCTCGATTCCCGGTGAACGAGCATCAAACAGAACAACGGGCGACCGCGATTCTCAATCTCTAGCTCTTAGTTGACCCCGTTTATCGCCGAATTGGGCCTAGTTTCACCAACGTCCGCAATCGTAAAAGCCATCTGGAAGCTGTGCGGACTGCACCGGCCAGGACCAATTGTTCCGTCGAACGGGCGGGCGGAATGCTGCTTTTGGAGGACCTGGCACCCTTTTGATTGCGATAAATCTGTTGTTCGAACCTCAACATACGTAAACTGATGGAGTGGTTTTGACTGCCTGCAATTTTGATTCAGCACAGGCCATCTTCCAGGACAGACTCTCATGATTGTTTCCCGAATTCTGGCATTTACTGCCGCCGCAGCAATTTTGGCGGTTTGTGAAACGTCGTTTGCCCAGGTGGGGCAACTGGGGGGAGGAGCGGCTGCCGGTGGTGCGGGTGGCGGAGCAGGAGGAGCTGCCGCAGCGGCCGGTGACACTACCGCAGCAGCAGGCGCGACAACTCAGGGAATCGGCGGCGCCGGGGCGGTTGGCGATTTGGCCACATTCAACCTGGCTGATATTTTCGTAGGTGGGAACAACCTGGACAACTTTGTTGGGTCCAGCCTGACGACTCAGCGAAACAACAATCGTCAATTTCAGCAAATCACGAACACGGATGTTCCAACGGGCGGAACTCGCGAAACAAGCGGAACACCTCGCCGTGTGCCAACGTCGTTGCGTGTGTCTTTTGCCTATCCCAGTGCTTCCGGAACATCCCTGCTGGCACCACCGCAGGGAGAGGCCATCATCGTGCTTGCGAACGTTCGCCCGGAGTTTCGTCAGGTCGGTGTGACGGTTGAAACCAATGGCGTTGCGACGTTAACAGGAATTGTGCCTGACGCAGAAACTCGACGCCTTGCCGCGAATCTTGTTCGGATGCGTCCGGGTGTTCGCACGGTCGATAACCAGATTGCAGTCGCCGGACGATAGCAAGACCGAAGACTGGAATCCTGAAGCTTTGTCAGGGCTTGAATTCCGGGCAGCCGAAGTCGCCAGACTTCGGGATTCTACTGGAAGAACGGTTGAGCTCCCACGAGTTCACCGACCAGGGCATAACCCTATCAGGGCCATCCATGGTTTCGCCTCGTTAGAGTTTTTCACGCAGCAACATGTTCACGTTGAGTCAGATTTTCCGCGACCCACATCAGCCGCCGGGCGTTAGCCCCGGTTTTCGTTTGGTGCTCTGCGGAAACCGGGGCTAACGCCCGGCGGCTGATTGCGGTATGGCGCGGCGTCGTTGATTGATTGCATCCACCGCTTTAAACTTCCCCTTCAGTGCTGCTTCGGCGTCGCAATTCAGCCATTGCGTTAACACGGTTGAGTAAACCTGTCGGAAGTCTGTGTGGTATTGCAGGTCTCCATCTTTGAGATTGCTGAGGCTGGGGTGCTTGCCGATTAGTCCCGGCTTCACCTTGGTTCCTGACAGAAACATGGGACCGGCAGTTCCGTGGTCAGTGCCCTCGCTGGCGTTTTCCTGCACGCGTCGACCAAATTCGCTGAAGCAAAGGCACAGCACGCGGTCGCCGTGTCCATGAGCAATCATGTCATACACAAAGGCACTCACGGAATCGCCAACCTGTCTTAGCAGCGACGCATGAGCTGCGTTCTGCTGAGCGTGCGTATCAAAACCGTTAATCTGCACATAGTAGACCGGCGTCTTAAGGCCCGAATTGATCAACTTGGCGACTGTTTCCAGTTTTTTCGCGAGGCCATTTTGAGGATACGGTTTCGAAGGTTGATACTTCATTCCTGCGGCTTCAATACGTTCGCTGGCGACAATTGCTGAACTTGTACTGGACTGTACAAACCCCAGCAGGTCGTTGCCGGAATCTCGCCGAGCGTCCGAAAGTTCTTTCACCGCCTGTTTGAATTGCCCACTGTCGGTGCCATCCAGCCGGAACTGATCCAGCGAACGGATTGAGGGAACTCGCACATCACGGCTCATCAAAGCAAACGGCTGTTTGTCTTCACCGATGTGCAGCGCTGCCGGGTCGGAGCCGTTCGCACCGATGGTTTGGGCCAGATACCGCCCCAGCCATCCGTCAATTCGGGTTTCGTCTTTCCGCTGACACGTGTGCCAGATGTCCATCGATTCAAAGTGAGATCGGTTGGGGTCGGGATAGCCGACTCCCTGAACAATCGACAGGTGACCATCTTCCAGCAGGTCTGCGAATCCATTCAGGGCCGGGTTGAAGCCAAGTGTGTCGTTAATCGACAACACGTCAGATTTTGAAACCGCCAGCTTTGGCCGTGCTTTCATGTATTCGTCATCGCTAAACGGAACAACGGTGTTCAGTCCATCGTTGCCGCCTGCCATTTCAACAACAACAAGAATGCGACCATCATCTTTGCCGCCAGCCGCAGCCTGTTGCAAAAACGCGGGCGCCGTGGCTCCAAAGGTCATCACAGAAGTTGCGGCGGCGCTTGATAAGAATTGACGACGCGTGGTTGAATGACTTAGCACAGCTGAAACTCCGGTAAAGTACACAACGCGTGGACGGCTTCGTTCAATTGACGTGGATCCTGGCGGCTGCCCGCAAGTTGGCGGATGCGGTCTCGTGCAGCTGTTGGAAGTTTTACGGCAAACAGACAATCTTCAAACAGCTGAATAATATCCTCGATCGATTTTGCGTTGATGGATCGCAGGTACTCTGCCAGCGAAGTTTTGCCGAAGCGAGTTTTTTCGTTTTCCAACAGGTGTAGAATCAAGTTCGATCGCCCCAGAAGCGTTGACGAATTGATCCACGTTCGGCCACCATCCCAGCCTTTCACGCTTGGCGGATAAAACAATCCCTGTCCGAGCGTTTGCATGGTTTCTGCCAGTTCGAACGCATTGGTCGAACCTTCGAATACTCGCAGAAAGCCGATCGCGAATTCAACCGGTGATCGCACTTTTCGGCCCAACGCGTAAGACGAATAAAATAAATTGCTGTTCAGAATGCGGCGCACAACGGGTTCGATGTTCATATCGTTGTCTCGCAGCAGGTTTGCCAGAGGGGCGACCAGTTGTGCAGTCGGCCATGGTTCGTCCATCACAAGAAAGTTGACCAGCTTGGAAACGATGAACTCAGCGGCTGAATTTTGTTGCACCACAATTTGCACACCGTCTTCGCCACCGAAGTCTCCGGACTTGCCGAGAATTGTTTTCGACGTGTTGTCGTGCTGATACTTGTTGAATCGAAACTTACCGCGTTTGACTTCCCATCCGGTAAAGCAGCGGGCCAGTTCGCGAATGTCGTCTTCTGAATAGTTGCCTTCGCCAAGGCAGAACAGTTCCATAATTTCGCGAGCGTAATTTTCGTTGGGGTGAGCTTTTCGATTAGTGGCCGAATCCAGATAGATCAACATCGCTGGATCTCGCGAAATTTCCAGCAGCAGTTCGGCGAAGTTTCCCAGTGCAAACTTGCGCAGCAGATTGTTTTGAGCGAACACCAGTTCGGCGTCTTCGACTTTTTCTGCGCCGGTGGCGAAATGACCGTGCCAGAACAGAGTCAGCTTTTCCAGCAACTGCGCGTCTGTCGTCAGCATGCGGTAGGTCCACCATGCTGACAGTTGCTTTGGATTGCCTGTTGCCAGCCCCGCATTCGCCAGTGAAGATATTTCTGCCAGATAGCCTGCTGGTTCCTGCGAGTCGCTTAGCATAGCCTCCACGGCTGCCGTGGGTCCCACGTTTACAGCGGCGAGCAACTGTGACTTCGTAGCCCCAAATCCCGCCCGCCGAAACAGATGCGCAGCAGACCGAATGTTCCACGGCGCCGCAGCGGTTGTTTCGAACTCAGACCACGCCCAGTCTGGATCAATGTTGCTGATCACGGTTTACTTGCCTTCCACGTTAACTTCAAATTTCAGCAATAGCTCGTCTTTCTGCACATCCAGCTTTAGGCTGGCATCCTTAAAGTATCCGACAAATTCCAGCAGCAGGTTGATGGCGTTTTCTGCCTCTTCGCGATCGTGCCCTTCAGCCAGCATGTTTTGAGAAATCAGCTGTTCACGGTTGTCGCCCAGCACAGCCTGCAGCACGTTGGCATCCAGTCGTACGGCGGTGTTGAGCGATTGCGTGTCGGCAGGTTTGGATGCGTTTTCAACAAGTTCCCGAGCCAGCCCTTTGGTACTTGCCACCACAAAACGTTCTTTCGCAAACCCAACCGAAGGCGAAAAGTTAAACAGAATTGGTGCCGTTGCAGAGGCTTCCTCACCCGCTTCAGGGATATACGTGGACGTAATCAGTTCCGCTCCATTCGCAAGCTTATCGATATCCATTTCCAGCTGCGGACGCCCTTCCATCGCTCCAATAACGTTGAAGAATCCAATCATGCTTTGAAAGGTTCGGCGCAGTTCGCGAGTCATCTTTTCCGGATCTTTCAGTTCCAGCACCAGTGCAAATTGAGGCAGCTTGATGGCTGGAATTGGCAGCAGGTTTTCGAAATTCTGCTTTGTCGCGATGAAGCCGATTTGTGGCGTCAGTGAACCCAGAATGTCTTCTCCGAAATCCTTGCCCGAAAAGAATGTGGTTAAGTTTGCGTCGGCTTCTGCCAGGCTATCGTTGATGCGTTCGTCAAACAGATCACCGGCTCGCAGCCACATTTCCGAAACGTCTCGATACGCACTTAGCGTGAATAATGTGTTCTTAAGTTCCGGCAGAGCAGGGCCATGCCCCTGGCTGTCAGCACCAAAATAGAATTCGCGTTCTTCTGTAACCCAGTCGTTTGAATGCGGTACCGCAAGCTGCAGGCCGACGTCCGAATTATTAAACGTTAGTTCGACCGTTGCGAAGGGAGTCTTCTGTAGAGTATTCAGGATGCCTCCGGCGATGAGTTCGATTCCAGGATTGTCTGACTTGCCGCCATAAAGTTTCTTTGCCACACCTGCTTCGCGAAGTGCTTCGATGTTCACGAAACCCCAGCCGGTGGATTGGCCAGCTTGTGTCTTTCTGGCCGCTTGAAAGGTTTCGTTGTCTGCCAGAGAACTTTTGGCTTTGCCGTCGATCAGTCGATCCAAGAAAGCTTTTCCGGTTTCCGGTTTGTTGGTGATCAGCAGCCAGTCGTCAACAACGGCAAACTTTGCTTTGTTAATTTCGTAAGCCGTGATGCCTCGGTAGTCGCCGGATTTAATCTGATCAGGGTTTTTGCCAAGCTTTGAGATCTCCAGCAGCTTGGCTCGAAACAGTTCCAGCGATTCTGCGTCTTTGCCGTTGATTAGAAGGGCAACTCCGTTGGTGGCTGAGTCCACTCCAAAATAGATTCCCTTTGCGGTTAACGTTTCGATCGCTTCGCGCCATTCCATCCCCAGTTGGATTTCGACGAACTTCCGTCCTGCCAGAAATCCGCGATAACCTTCTGTGCGGATAGCCTGTTTGTACGGCTCCAATGCTTCGACTTTCTGTCGCAGCGGATTGTCGAAGATGGTGGAGATAACGTCCGTCGGATGGGGGATTTCTACGTAAAGCACGGTTGTTTCGGGAAACAACGAAACAGGCGATCGGTCGTCTGCGTGAATTTGAGAGCAGCAAAGTGCAGACAAAATGACTGCAGGAAGGCAGTTTCGAAACATGCTTGGCAATCTGTGAGGAAAGTTAAATCGTGCGGGCTGATTCGTCGCGGCGGGGCTGATCCTGGAGCAAATCGCCGAATTGCCACTGGTTTTGGAGTGTCCAGCGACCGATAGGTGTTCAGAATGTGGTTTCCACCCGGAAATCGCAAGCAGCCGCCCATCAACCCCCAAATGCGAGCACTTGCGTCGCACTTTCGGTCGAGTTTTTGGGAACTCGCGGTTGTTTGCCGAGTCAATCAACAGTAATATCCCCGGCTCGGCGGTTTTGGCAAGGTTTTAAACCTTCCAAAGCCAACACCACCAGCCCTGGTGGCGGAACTGGCAGACGCGCATGATTCAGGTTCATGTGTCCGTTAAGGACGTGGAGGTTCGACTCCTCTCCAGGGCATTAAGCACGGTCTTCGGACCGTGCTTTTTTATGCGCTGTGAGCGTTTTAGAGTCTTACTCAAAATGATGCGCGTGCGCGCATGTTGGTCGTAGCGACAACGGAGCATCTCGGCGATTCGAGCGTTCCACGTCTTCACTGCGTGCCACGCCACTGGGTCAAGGGCGAAGCCCTTGTTGGGAAAGTCTGCGGCTTTCTAACCAATCGCGTCTCGCAGCACGTTAACTTAGCAGTCCTGTTGAGGCAGGCTGTTCGTGAGTGGCTCTCTTCGTTACCGCCCGTGCGGCTGTTCTATGCCCTTTCAGGCTGACAAACGGGGCAGGAATAGATTTTTCGTGACGCCAATTGCCAAACATGAACAGCAGTTTCGCACACGGTGCAGTGTGGCTTCTTGTAGATGAGTAACCGCTCGCTGCTGTTCATTTTGCTGCGTGGTTTACCAACATCAATCGGGTTGGTAATGATGATCTTGTTGTAGCGTTTACCAATCTTTAGTAACCGCACAGTCAGTTCCCAGATGTCATCGAACTCGCGGCGATTCAGTTCGTTGCCTTTGACGGAAGGATGCAGACCCAGCAGAAACAGAATTTCGGCTCGATAGACGTTGCCGACTCCTGCAATGACTGACTGATTCAAAAGCAACTGGCCGATCGCCGAACGACTGCGGCTGATTTTCTGCCATGCGATTTCAGGGTCGGCATCGTCACGCAACGGATCTTCGCCCAGACGGCTTCTCAGTTTCTGAAACTCAGCTTTACTAAGAAGTTCACACGCCGTTGGTCCGTTCAGGTCGAATGCGCGATCTTCGCCGATTACTCGCAAACGGACGGCGCCACGAGGCTCAGGCGGCGGTGTCTTGTGACGTCGAAACTTACCGTACAGCCCAAGGTGAATATGTAGCGTGGAATCGCCCCATTCGTAGAACAGGTGTTTGCCATGTGCGTGGACTCGATAAAGCAGCTTGCCGTTAAGCTTTTTCGCGCCGTCAGCAAAGCGACCCTGTGGGGATGAAGCTTTCAGCATTTGGCCTGCGAACCACTTGTTGTGATCCTCGGCAACTCGATGGATAGTGTGGCCTTCGGGCATAGCGTGTGTGACTGTTCCTGCGGTTGGATTGGTCGCTCGCAGCCGAGCGTCTATCATTTGTAGATTAAAAGTTCGCTTTTCCCAACAGTTGCCAACCTGACTCGAAAGTTTTCCCGTGCCGGATCGACAGGCTTCGATCGCTCTAATTCGACATCACGACGAACCAGAACAACACTGGCTGGCGTTTTGGAATGACGCAAAAAGCTATTTCTCGTTTATTACAGCGGAGCGACTGGAATCGGAGTCGTGGCGTGAATGTCTTGATCGCGAGCTGGCGTGGCAGCTTGACCTGCGCCGGGGCAAAGACTATCTGATCTCCAGTATGGCTCGACTTCACTTTGAAGAGAGCGAAGTAGATTTCAACAGCAATGACGAATCGAAGCTGGAAATCGAGTTCTACGTAGTGGATCCGTACGGTCGAAAAGGACGAGAAGTGTTTGCCGCTTTACCGAATTCTCAATGGCTTTCTAATAAGGAACTGATGGCAGGACGCTGCGACGACGATCGACCCATTGATCCGTGGCTTGTCCAACTGCTTCAGAAAGCCGACCTGCTGCCAAAGGGCTAACGTGCGAAACCTGATTTTGGTGCTGGGCGATCAGCTGAACGCAGATTCAGCGGCCTTCGACGACTTCGACGCAGAACAGGATGCCGTTTGGATGGCCGAAACATCCAAAGAGACGACTCACGTTTGGTGCCACAAGCTGAGGATCGCGTACTTCCTGTCGAGTATGCGACATTTTCGCGATGAGTTGCGAACTCGAAAAATCAACGTCCAATACCATGAACTGGACATTCAGCCAGCAGATGATCGTGGTGCTGATTTCGCAGAGATTCTCTGCCACGACGTGACAACTCTTAAACCGGAACGATTGGTTATTGTTGAACCGGGTGACTTTCGAGTTAGCGAAATGCTGAAATCAGCCAGCCGCGATCTGAATATTCCGCTGGAAATTCGGGCTGACCGACATTTCTATTGCAGCACCGCTGACTTCGCAACTTACGCCACGGGACGCAAGAGTCTTCTGCTGGAATTTTTCTACCGAGACCAGCGAAAGAAGCATGGCGTACTCATGGATGGCACCGATCCTGTGGGCGGGCAATGGAACTTCGATCACGACAATCGCGAAAGCTTTGGCAAACAGGGACCGACAGATATTCCGAAGCAACGATCATTCAGGATCGATGAAGTCACAAAGGGTGTGCTTGATCTTGTGGCCGAACGCTTCACCGATCATCCGGGCACACTGGAACATTTTTCACTGCCCGTTACCAGAAAGCAGGCGGTTGCGTTTCTGAAACACTTTGTGGACAACGTTCTGCCAAACTTCGGGCGGTGGGAAGACGCCATGTGGACCAACGAAGCCTTCCTGTTTCATTCGCGCTTGTCTGCTCCGCTAAACCTGAAACTGCTTTCACCTCGCGAATGTGTTGAAGCGGCCGTTGATGCGTACGAATCAGGATCGGCTCCGCTAAACAGCGTGGAAGGATTCGTCAGACAGATTCTCGGCTGGCGAGAATTCGTTCGAGGACTGTATTGGCTGAAGATGCCTGAGTACGCCGAGCTGAATTATTTTCAGCACCAGCAAACTATGCCTTCGTTCTTTTGGGACGGCAATGCTTCGATGAATTGCGTCAGGCAATCCATGAAGAACGTCCTGGAACACGGATATTCTCATCACATTCAGCGACTGATGGTGCTGGGCAACTTTGCTCAATTATGGGGCGTGCATCCCTATCAGTTTCACGAATGGCACATGGCGATGTATGTCGATGCCATCGATTGGGTGTCGTTGCCAAACACGTTGGGCATGAGTCAATACGGTGACGGAGGCATCGTTGGCACAAAGCCTTATTGCAGCAGCGGCAACTACATCAACAACATGAGCAACTTCTGCAGCGGTTGCGAATTCAACTATAAGAAGCGAGTCGGCGACGATGCGTGTCCCTTTACAACGCTGTATTGGGAATTCATGGATCGTCACTACGACCAGCTAAAGACGAATGCTCGCATGAAGTTTCCGATTAAGAACCTTGAAAAGATGCGAGCCAAACCGGGCGAAGTTGAAGCAATCCGAGAACGCGCTGCAGAACTACGTGACGCCTGGAAGTAAGCACGCACAGGCTGTGAATAAATATCCGGGTGGCCGGGGTTGGACTGAGCTTGCGAAGGAAACCCCGAGGATTCGCACGTTCCTCGCACCAACGACGGCCCACCCCCTGCAATATCTTCCCCTTAATTCACAACCTCGCAGCGACACACGTTGTGAACCTCTGTTATTCGGCCGTTGCAGCGGGCGCATTCTTCAGGCAGATCAGGTGCTCGACGGTTCGAATCAGCAGTCGGTCGCCTGCGATGGCCGGAGTTGCCATGATGGTTTCGTGCAGTTCATTGCTGGCGAGTTTTTTGAATTGCTTGCCTGCTGACACGACCGTCACCTCGCCCCGTTCGCTGCAAAAGTACAGACGATCAGTGGCCGCAACTGCGGATGCGGAATACGTGCGAGTGCCCGAACCGACTCGCTGACGATACATCAACGTGCCGTTAACCGCATCTCGAACGGCCAGACGTCCGTCATCGTTGCACGTGTAGATCAATCCATCTTTGACCAACGGGGTCGGCATATAGGCGCCGTCTTTGAATTCCCACCATGCAAGACCGTCCTTCAATGGTTTGTTGCGTTCTGGCGTTAAGTCTCCCGTGGCTGTGGGCTTGATGGCGAAGGTTGGTGAGGCGCTATGTCCGTTGGTGAGGTAGATCAGGTCGTTCGCAAATAGAGGAGTCGGCACCGGGATATCGCCGCCGTTGCTAAGATGCCACAGTTGTTCTCCGGATTCGAAGTCATAGCCTGCCATCATACGATAGCCATTGCAGACAATCTGTGTTCCCTTGTCTGTTGCAATAACAGTAGGCGTTGACCACGTCGCGACTTCACCTTCTCGATCGATGCGACGAATCTCAAGGCCGGTTGCAATGTCAAAAATAGCGATGAAGTTCGTATTCAGGCAGTCGCATTGCACAATCACTTTGCCATCATGGATGATCGGTGAACTGGCAAAGCCCCACTCCAGAAGTTTTTCATCGTAGGGTCCGGAATGAAGGCGGCCGAAGTCGTGCTTCCACTTCAGCTTTCCACCAAAATCAAAGCAGTACAGGCCTTCTGATCCGAAGAATGCGACAACGTGCTTGCCGTCGGTCGCGGGAGTGCAATTGGCGTGAGACGCCTTGATGTGGCGTTTAATGGCCGGGTGGCCTGTATGGGCGTCGCCAACCCACAACATGGCTCCCGTACTTAGATCCAGGCAGATAAGCTGCCATGTCCAGTCGCCGGGGTCTGATGCAGATTCGCCTGCTCCGCCCAGCCAACCTGTTTTCAGTGATGGTTTTTCTTCAGACGAAGTTGTGGCCGTCGCCAGGAAAATTCGATCACCCCAAACAATCGGTGACGCATGTCCCAGACCCGGAATAGCGGACTTCCATTCAACGTTCTCACCCGTTTCAACGTTCCATTGAAGGGGGGGATTGCCGGAAGAAAGTCCGAGCGCGTGGTGTCCTCGAAACTGTGGCCAGTTATCGTCAGCGCTAACAGGGCCAGCCACTAAAGCGATAGCGACCGCGATTTGAAATACAGGAGCTTGCATCGTTTGTCTCAACATTTTGCAGCCCGCGTTTTCTTGAAGTATAGCAACACGGCATGACGGATGTCAGACCAAAATGCAACGCTTTTATTTAAGCCCTTTGTTTGCTGCTACAGCCATGGCTGAGTAATCGATAGCAGGGCTATCACTGCTGTAAATCCGAGTCCGGCAAGGAACAGCAGCGCGGTCAGAGAAACATGCCAGCACCCGAACCACGTCATGTAAGCTTCCACAGCGGGGCCCAGCAGGTACAGCAGGTTTGCCAGAATTCCTGCTGGCACGACCATCAGGATGACTCCCGGCGGTGCTGTTTGTGACACGAATAGGATAAGCAAAACCCACGGGATCAAAACCAAATTGTAGACGATCCGCAAACGCTCCCAACGACGGATGATGGTTCCGAAGTCAAGATCCAGATGGGAGTCTGGCGCTAATGTTTCAACGCTGCCTGCAACATATGGGTTTTCGTGTGTATCCATTGTTGTTTACTCGAAACAGGTACTGATGGGGTCTTGGTCGCAGAGGATTCTGGTTATTCCAAAGGATGCACATCGCCGAACGGTCCTGCTACTTGCGGCATCTGTCTACGGGTCGTAACGATAACCGACTCCGTGAACGGTGCAAATCAGACCTGGGTTTCGCGGGTCAATCTCAACGCGTTTTCGAAGCTGTGATACGTGCTGGTCCAGAGTGCGACTGTTTGGAAAATGATCTTCTCCCCACGCGTGGTTGAAGATTGTATTGCGGTCGAGTGCCTTGCCTGGATTTTCGGCCAACAGCCTCAGAATTTCAACGTCACGTGGGCTGAGGTCGATGATCTGTTCACCGCGTTTTGCTCTAAGTTCCGCAGGAAGGATGGTTAGGTCTTTCATTCGAAATTCGGCAGGAGGATTCGGTGCTGCGGCATGACATCGCCGGGCAACCGCTCGAACTCGAGCAACCACTTCGCGTACACTGAAAGGTTTAGTGATGAAGTCGTCGGCTCCCACATCAAAACCCACCAGACGATCCATTTCTTCAGACTTCGCGCTGATGAAAATAATCGGCACATCAGGCGACTCGCTGCGAATGGTACGGCACGCTTCGTATCCACTTTGGCTGGGCATCATGATGTCAAGGCATACAAAATCCGGTTTGTGCAGCTGAAACATCGCGACGGCCTGAGTGCCGTCGTACGCTGAAATGACGTCGAATCCTTCGGCGGACAGCACTTCAACAAGACCTTCACGAGTGAATCGGTCGTCTTCAGCAATCAGAACTTTCATCGCAATTCCCATCACTTGTGTTGATTCTGCAGTGTTGCTCGAAACAAACAACCTTGATCCGATTCCAGCAGTACCAGGTTTCCACCATGAAGTTGAGCCAGTTCGCGCGCGATGGAAAGCCCGATGCCAGTGCCAGCCGCGTAACTTACGTCGTTGGAAATGCGAGCAAACGGTTCGAACACTGTGTCTCGTTTTTTTGGATCAATTCCCGGGCCAGCGTCGCTGACGTCAATTATCAGCAGGTTGTTCTGAACCCGACTTTTGATGTTCAACAGTCCTCCACTGGTGGCGTACTTTTCGACATTGCTGATCAGGTTGCCCAGAATCTGTTCCAGAAAATCGGGGTCAAGATAGAATGGCGTTTCGTCGGAACAATCCAGCTGAATGTCGATGTGTTGATCGGCAAACGCGGGCCGAAATCGATCGACGATTTGGTGGATCAGCTTGCAGGGTTCTTCCGGTCGAGCCTGAACCTGCAACGTCTTTCGTTTTTGCCGGGCGAACGTCAGCACGTTGCCAATCAACCGGCTAAGTCGCTGTCCTTCCGAAAGAATCACGCTTAGCCGTTCGCGAGGTTTTTCTGTGTTTGCTGAATCAACCTGGTCCAGATCGCGTTCCAGAAGTTCGGCGTACATTCGGATATTGGTGAGCGGCGTTTTTAGTTCGTGTGAAACCTGGTTCACAAAGCTGACCTGCTGGGTTGCTTCGCGCATGTCGCGTGCATACTCACGAAGGAAGAAGAACCCGCAGATGCTTAGTGTTGTTGCTACGGCTGACAAAACGGCAACCAGGCTGAACCAGGCGCTAAGTCCGGTGCCCGCGGTAAGTTCTGAGGTCGGGACAAAGCACTGCAGCCGCCATGATTTTAAAGGTGCAGCGACGGGCACTTCGCAGAACGGTGAATCTGTTTTAAGTGGTTCGAAGTTTCCCCATTGATACACTGATTCTCCCGATTCGTTGACCATGCGAATTCTGGTATTCACTGTTCGCGAACTGAATTTGTCGTCGGAAACCGTGTCCGGCAACTGGCCAATCAGATCGGCCATCCAGCGAGCTCTTTCCAATGCACAGCCAACAATGTATCCCGACGGCCGCCGTTGCCAGTAGATTAGATTGACGCCTCGATCCCAATACCAAACAAACCATCCGGACGATTCCTGAAATTGTTTGATGTTCTGAATGGGAGCCTGCTGGTACGCATTCTGCACGATTTCCTGTTGAGTGGGCTCGTCGATTTGACTGCGTGATAGTCTGAAAGATGAATCTGCCTGTTGCGGAACGCCGCGGGTTGCCGTGGAGTTTTGATTCTGATTTTGATTGGTCGCGGCAACGTTGCTACTGGCATCTGCGGCGACTTGTTCGCTGCGGATGATGGCTTCTTTTAAATCCTGTCCGGTAAACATTTTCGCGGCTTCTATCAGAAACATACGTTCGTTGCCGTTAAGCGGGCCACTGGACTGCATTGGATCGGGGTATACCAATTGGCCTTGTGAACTAAGCACGAACAATTGCAGCAATCGTGGTTCGGTGCGAATGACCTGTCGCAAATTGCTGACGTCGAAATTGTCCAATGCCGTCACCCGCGCAAGATCGCGTTCCGCCGCTTCGAAATAGATCGTCACGTTGGCGTTAACGTCCTGAAGCCGGTCTTCAAGCAGTTCGCCAAATCGTTTTTCGACCACGACGTGTTCGTTTTCGCTGATGCGCAGCATGGCCCAGGTAAGTGCGACCAACGGCACGATGATGATCAAGGCAATCAGAATGATAGAACGTCGTTTCATGATGCCTGCATGTTATCGCATGCTCGCCCATTCGTGAAAGAAGCTCGGCACTTAAAAAATGCCGAGCTTCCATTCTGCTATGACGGGCTGACGCAGTTGACCTGCTTTGGCAATGTTCTGCATCGGCAATGCGGGGCCAGCAATTCCGTCGGTCTAACGCGTCAGGTTCTAATCTTTGTCGCTCTGGCTTTTGACTCGCTGCTGATTATCAACTTCACTTTGATACCCGCGAAAGCTTTTGCGAGCTCGATTGGCGGCTTCATCATCTTTGCTGGTCACGTTTTCAAGTTGTTTCAGTTGCCATGAATTCTGCAGGGCCAAAGCGTTCAGTTTGCCTTCGTTTTCGGGACATTTGTAGGCTTCGACTTTCAGGAAATCCACGTTGCTTCGCAGAACACTGCGGCAGGCGGCGAAGTTGCCTTGATCCAGATAGATTGTCGCCAGCTTACTTTGCTCACTGGAAACTAAAGCCACCACGTCTGCCATCACAAGGCGGTTGACGCTTTCGGCAACCTTCGTTTCGTCGTCGCTGAATTCGCACTTTGCCGTACCAGACAGTTTGTCTTCGGCGTGAGTCTTCATGTTGGCATAAGTGACTGAGACGCTTGCCATTTCCAGCTTGTCTTTGACTTCCGATTCCGGCACTTCCACTTCAATTACAAAGTGGCGATCCTGTTCGCTGTAGATTTGAGCCAGGCGAGTCACGATTTTTTGCCCCGTGATATCTGCATCGTTTCCGAGTACTCGAATTGGGCGAATGCCTTCGGGCAGCGTTACGTGTACATCAATTTCCTGAGCCACCACAGACAGAACGTCATCAAATTCTTTACGGAAGATTTCGGCCAATTCAGACGCATCTTCAATGAATAAGTGATTCCCTCCACTTGTGCTCGCCAGTTGCACCATCAAGTCTTCGTTGTAGCCCAGGCCCAAGCCCAATGTCGAAACCGTGATGTTCTCCTTCACCAGTGACTTACCAAGATTTCCAAGTTCACCGGGCGAAGAAGGCCCAACATTTGCCAGACCATCAGAAAGTAAAATCACGCGGTTGACTCGTTCCTTATCCAGAAACTTGCGAACTTCCGCCGCCCCTTTGCTGACTCCTGCAAACAAGGCCGTATTACCGCCGATGCTGATGCTTTTGATTTTTGCGATCACGTCCGCCTTGTCGGTAAGTTTGGTGGCTGGCACCAGTACATTCACCGTCGAATCGTAAGTGATGATCGAAACAATGTCGTCGGCCTGAAGCAAGCCAATCGCATCAATGGCGGCTTCGCGAGCTCGCTTGATTTTTTCACCCTGCATGGAACCAGACTTGTCCAGCACAATTGCGAGGTTAACTCCCGGACGCTTCTTATCAGATTCCAGCTTAAATCCCTGCAAGCCCACTCGAATCCATGTGTTTTGTTTTTCACCCGCTTTCAGCAGGTTGCTGCTGGGTGAAACATCCAGCTTCAACTGCTCCGAGGCCGCTGTTGCAGATCCACCTGCCACGCTTAGCAGCGTCAGCACGCACAGCGATTTCAATACGATTGATTTCATCTTAACGTCTCCATTGTTTCAGGTGCTTTGACTTTGCTGGCGATACCTTCTCAAACGGAAACCCGTTCAACGAAAGTTGCCTGTTTGATCAACAAGTACTCGACTGCTACTTCGTATTAGACGCAGTTTCGCTCAAACAATGGTGAGCCACCTGTAAGAAGATTGTAAGAGATTTGTCAGGCCGGCCGGGACGCCCCGGCGGGCGATGGCGTGGAGGATTGGGTTTGAGTTGGGACGCGGCACCGCCGAGTGCCCGGCCGGGAAGCCCCGGCCGGGCGATGGTGTAGTTTGGTGGGCAGGAAGATTCTTGGAAAATTGCTT
>CALFSX010000216.1 GCA_937916515.1 uncultured Planctomycetaceae bacterium
CAGTCGTTTTCAGTCCTGAAGGGACGACAGGCAACAACGCGAAATGATACGCCTATCGTCCCTTCGGGACTTTCCGTCTGACTTTTTGCAAACCACGGGCTCGCGCCCGTGGCTACTACCTAACGTCACTTCGTGACTGAATCCCATTCGGCATGATTGCCTCTTCTTCAGTTCAATCAGTGTTTTTGCTTTTCAAAATCCTTCACGGCGTTGGGGGAGCTCCTTGTTGGGTTGAATACGCTGCCTGTTTGATGGATTCTCACTAAATTAATTCTTGCTATACTATGTCAGCGATTTACGTTGCTGTTATCAACGTGTGAGATTTCAGCATTGTGTCTTCATTTTTTTTAACTGGCGGCGAACTGTTTTTGAGTTGAAGCAGGATGGGAATCGCCCACCAATTCGTTTGTGTTGTTGTGTCTGGTGTGCGGTGCCCACCCTACGGCTCGCAGCGACAACGGAGCGGTTCGGCGTTTGGACTATCGCACGCCACGCCACTCATTCCATGACGACGCTTTTGTTAGGCGTCGCCTTAAGTACACATGCGGCTGTGCCGCGATAGGATTTTTCAAATGAAAAAGTTTGTATTCTGCCTGGCGACTTTTGGCTTGGTTCTGGCGTGTGCAGTTTTAATTCAGAGGCCAACTGCAAATGCCGGATATGAAAACGTTGTGCTGGCGACGACAGTTGCGGTTGCTGATGATCAGCCAGAAGTTGTCGAAGACAGCATGCACGAATTTATGGAATACGTTTTTCAGCCGACCTACAAAAGGCTGAAGGTGACGATGGCCGCCGCTCCTGCTGACAATGCCGGCTGGAAAGCCATGAAGTCAGACGCCTTAATTCTGGCGGAAAGCTGCAACCTGCTGTTCGCACGCACACCCGATGAAGACGCCGCAGCATGGAACAAGCACGCCGCGGCATCTCGAGTAAACGGTGCTGAACTTTACAAAGCTGCCAAGGCCAAAGACTTCGCCAAATCCACGGCCGCCTACAAATCAATGCTGGATAACTGCAACGCCTGCCATCGTCAATTTGAAGATGGCAAACATATTCTGCAGCCGTAGTGTGCTGTCAGAGTGGATCGGGAATTAGCCGTCTGATTTAGCCTGCCCCGGTGAAACCTGCAATCGCCGCGTCCGAGGCTTTTCTTCATGCGAATGGCCAAGCCGGAGTTTTTACCGCCGGCAAACTGTTGTCGTGCATTCCACGTTGTGTGTAAATTGATCGGTGGCCCTGGTTGGAATGAGCGGAGCGAGCGGAACCCCGGGGTTTCGCTCGTACCTCGCTCCACGCCTGACCACGCCTGCGATATCCTCAAATAGATTCACAGCTTCTTCGGGACTCATTGAAACAAGCTGTTGAGGCTCACCGTGTGTCGCGACCGGGCAAGCTTCACGCGGCTCGACTGGATGCCTGCTGTGAAGTGTTTCCGATTTCGGATAGCAGCAGTTCAGCCGTTCGTTGCGTGGCACCGGTCACAGCCGCCTGTCGGGCAAGTTCGCCCATGGCCAGTGCTGTCTGCAGCAGCGTTTCTGGTTTTGTGACCCATTCCGTCAATTGCGAGGTCATGTTCTTGATGTCGGTGTTTGGGCTGCCGCAGGAAATGAATTCCGGCATCAGCTCTTTTTCGGCAACAAGATTTGTAAGAGTAATATATTTACACGTCATCAAAAATCTTGACGCGAATCGACCGATGCGGGCGACTCGATAAAGCACAACGCCTGGCGTTTTGCGTGCCAGCAATTCCAGGCTGATCGAACCGCTCACCATCAGACAGCAGTCAGCGGCTTCAATCACTTCTGATGTCTTGTCAACGTAGTAAGTGATGTCCGCTTCCACTTCTGCGTCGGCCTGTAATAGTTGGCATTTGCGAGTGTGCTCGGGGCGGTAGTTACCGATGATCCAGCGGACGCCAGGAACCTGTTCGCTGACGTTGCGAATGACTTCCAGCATCACCGGGAAATTGCGATCAACTTCGTGGTTTCTGGATCCGGGCAAGACGGCAATCAAACGCTGGTTTGATTCTCGTTGAGCCAGCTCGTTCAGCAGGGACGTGTCCAGCTGCTTTGCGGCGACTTCATCGAAAAAAGGATGACCAACCCAGGTGGCATTTACGCCGCGACTTTTGTACCAGTCGAATTCGAACGGCAGAGCACAGAAGACTCTGTCCACCCACTTGCGAACTCGCCGAATTCGCCACGGAGCCCAGCCCCACAACTGAGGCGGGATATAGTAGTAAACCGGAATTCCTCGAGCCTTGGCAGCTTTGGCAATCCACCAGTTGAAGCCCGGAAAATCCACAAGCACAACCGCATCTGGTGGAGTTTCGTCAAAGAACTTTTCGGCTTTGATGACCAGCCGCCGAAATTTCGCGAGCATCGGGATGACTCGCAGAAACCCCATCACAGCCAGCTCTGTCAGCTCGAACAGCAGCTCACAGCCTTCTTTCTGCATCGCCGGGCCACCAAAGCCTTCGGCAACGACCGATGAATCGCGCTGCTTCAATTCGTGAATCAGATGAGCGGCATGTTGGTCGCCGCTGGGCTCACCAACAGAAAAGAAGATTCTCATACGGGTCCGTCCGCAATGCAAAGTTCAATTGGGCAGTCGCTGATGCTCAGGATTCATTCCCGGCTTAACGAGCGGCCATTGTGGCAATTCAGCTCCGATGGGTCAACACGGCTGATTTGCCACATTGCTGCATCAGCCACGATTCGTGCAGAAAAATACGCAAATGAGACAATGTTCGGAGCCAGCCGTGGTTTTTAGTCGCGGGACGATAAAACAGGCTGAACAAGCTGACCGTTGGGACCTACTGCACGGGTGTTTCTTCTGTGCCATGTGCGGTCTGAATGATTGGCTTGTGGTCGAGTTCCGATTCGAAAATCTGATAGTGCCCGGCAGTCACTTTGGCGACGCCTGGCAGCTTTTGATTCTGCTCGTCTGCGAATTCGATGTATTCTTCGGCAACCGCCATCACTACGCGAGAATCAAGACTTCCGCCGGATTCCATGTTGACCAGGTCAATGCGTTCGAACTGGTCGGTTTGTATGCTTTCACGTAACACAGGTTGAAGATAGAAAATCACCGAAGCGGGAGTTTCGTCGACCAGTACCAAATGTTCGGGCAGTTCATCCTGCTGGTTAAGCCATTGGGCCAGACTTCTTTGAGAATGCTCTTCCGCAATTGCCTGAATGGGCCATGTCATAATCATCAGTGCCATCAAGCCGACCCACGTGCAGCACAGGCAAAGCGATCGATCGTATCTGGCTTTTTCAAAGGCCAGCATGGATCTCAGAGATACAGCTGCAATTCCACACGCCGCTGCCCAGCAGTAAGCTGGCCACGTTCGATGTAGCAACACCTGCCACAAAATCAACACGCCAAACGGAGCGAAAATTCCAGCGATTCCCGCCATTCGGCTGATGTTCGAAAACCAGGTGGACGACGATTCCGACATTGTCTTGCTGGTGAAACGTTGCCACGAAACGGCGGTCAGAATTGCCACGGCAGGAAACAGCGGCAACGCATAGGTGACCAACTTCGACTTGGCCAACGTTAGAAACAGTACGCCGCCAATCAGCCAGCACAGCACCAGAAGTGTGGTTGGCAGCCGACCGCCTTGCTGGTTTCTGCCGCGCCATTCATCCAGCAACAGTGGGACGGTGTACAAGAACCACGGCATGGCTCCCAGAGTTATAATGGGAATGTACAACCAGAACGGTGAGCGCCCATGCGGCTGACTTGATGTGGCAAACCCCATTAAGTGTCGTTCAATGAAGTAGTAATAAAGGTAGCCGCTGCTGCGAAGTTCCATCGCAATGTACCACGGGCTGGCCACTACGGCGCCCACTGATAACACGGCAGCAAAGCGGACAACGGCACCGACGGACAATCGTCGGCCCAGCAGCAAAAACAAGCCATATCCGACGGCCACGATTGCTACGCCGATAAGAGCCTTCGTTAAAATCGCCAGGCCAAACATGCCGGCAGCGGCAGACATCCACAGAAATCGCTGCTGGCTGTTGGTGGCTTTTTCCGTTTCCCACAAACTTAGCAGTGCCAGGTTGGTCCAGGGCACCAAAGCGACATCGTGAGCTGCAAACTGAGCCAATGCCAGAGGGATGAACATGGTCATCCCCATCAGCCCAGCGATCATTCCAGTTCGTGCCCCAAACAGCCTGGCGGCCAGCAAGCCGGTGGTGAGTGCCCCCAGCAGCCCGAACATCAGTCCTGGAAACCGGACTCCCAGTTCGTTCATGCCGAACGTTTTCATGGACACCATTTGAGCCCAGAAGAACAGAATTGGTTTGTCCAGAAACGGTTCACCTCGAAACGTGGGCACCAGCCATTCGTTGTGTTCCAGCATTTCCTGAGAAATGGCAGCGTGCAGCCCTTCATCCGGTTCCAGTAACGGAGTTGGAAGAAACAGCGGATATATATAGATGCAGGCAGCGGCAAAAAGGCCAGCCAGCAAGATTCCAGCTTGTGAACTCTGTTTCATTGCGAGGAATCCTTTCCTTCGCCCATACGGCAGTCGACTTGTCCAAGACGGGATTGAAGCAGGTTATGTAATTCTTCGCAAGCACATCATAAGAAACGACTTAGGTGAATTTCCGCTCATCGGTTTCTCATTTTACAACAGCCGTTGGTTATGAGGGCGGATTCGAAACAACCTGAGACTGCATCTCATTTCAGGCATTATTGGCAAGCAAAATTGCCAAATTGTATTCTGTCACTATCATGCTTCCGAACTGACACACATGCGTCGCGGTCAGAAGGTTTCGTTTCAGGCACACTCCGAAGTAATTTCCGCGACAACACAACTATTTACTTACAGACAACTCTCTTCGCGCTTGGTGCGCGAGGCATTTTTTGTGGCGACAACGGAGCGGCTCGGCGATTGGAACGTCCCACGTCTTGTCGCATGCCGCGCCGCTGGGTCAGGGGCGAAGCCCTTGTTAAGGAATATCATGTCTCCCGTAGACAGCAAAGATCGCGACATTCTTGAACATTTGCATCGTCACGGCGAGGCAACTGTGCAGGAATTGTGTGACTTGCTGGGGGTGACTCGCAACGCCATTCGGCAGCGGATTGTTCGATTGGAAGCCTGCGGTTTAATGGCCAGTAAATTGCAGTCTCAAAGTCGTGGGCGTCCCAAAAACGTGTACCACGTTACAACGGAAGGCCTGCATTCGTTGGGGGAAGACTATCGTGAGCTGGCTGTGGTGCTTTGGGAAGCCATCGTTGCTTTGGAAGATTCGGTAGTTAAGGATCAGTTGATTTCTCAGGTCAGAGATCGGTTGGCTGACCGATTTCGTCGCAAGCTGACGGAAACCGGTTCTGCTGGTGAACGACTGGATCAACTGGCGGATGAAATGAAGTCCAGCGGCTTTAATGTGGAAAGCGATCATACGGCTAGTTTGCCGATTCTTCGCGAAACAAATTGCCCGTTTCCAATGCTGGCAGATGTTGACGAAACAATTTGCCAGGTCGAACGGCAGGTGTTGGAACAGGTTTTAGGCACGAAGGTGGAGTTCAAAAACAGGTGTCGAGACGGGCATCATTGTTGTGAGTTCGAAATTCAGGAAGCCGTGGTTGCCGCGAATTAGGGCTTGTGTCTGTTTTTAGCCATTTTGCTGGCGTTTTTGAACAACTTGTGGTTTGTCGTCTGAGTCTCTCAAACCTCAGAAACAGCCGCTCTGGATTGAAACAAGTGGTTAGCCTGATAGAGTTTGCGGTTCGCAATTCCTGTGATGTGGCGTTACGGGATTCAGTCAAACCGCGAAACATTCTGGCTTAACGATGTTTAATAGAGGGACTCGACCGACATGACATGGATTGAAGGACGGTTCGAAGAGAACGTAATCACGACAACTTTGGAAGACGCCCTGAACTGGGGACAGCAATCCAGTATCTGGCCGATGACCTTTGGCTTGGCTTGTTGTGCGATCGAAATGATGGCGACCGGTGCCAGCAAGTACGACATCGACCGCTTTGGCGCCGGTGCTTTTCGAGCGACCCCACGTCAGGCAGACCTGATGATTGTTGCTGGAACAGTGACCTTCAAAATGGCCAGCCGAGTTCGTCGATTGTACGAACAGATGGCCGATCCAAAATACGTTATCGCCATGGGGGCCTGCACTGTTGGCGGTGGACCTTACTTCAAACATGGATACCACGTTGTTAAGGGCGTGGACCTTGTTGTACCTGTAGACGTTTACGTCCCAGGCTGCCCCCCACGACCGGAAGCATTGCTGGAAGGCCTGATGAGAATTCAGGACAAGATTAAACACCGTAAAGTAACCAAAGGCGAATCAACATTGCCGGTTCCTCACCACACAGGCTACTCAGCATTGAATGTGTAGCTCACCGTATCTGTGATTTTTGATCAGTAAGCACTGAATCGTTATCACAACCACCAACAGCTTCAGGCCGCCACCTTAAAGCTTAAACTTGCAAACCGCGTTTGACTGAATCCAAAAACATGCTTAATCCGGCAGCCTGCTGTCGGGCTGAGATTTTCACTTAGTATCAAGGAATTGCGATAGCTATGAGCAGTCTGCTCAAGATCACCGATCTTCACGTCTCTGTTGCCGACACGCCGATCCTGAAAGGCGTGAATATGGAAATTCGTCAGGGCGAAGTTCACGCTCTGATGGGGCCCAACGGATCCGGCAAAAGCACGCTGGCCTACGCTTTGGCGGGCCACCCAAATTACACCGTCACCGGCGGGTCGATTGAAGTCGATGGCGTTAACATCACCGAACTGGCGGCTGACGAACGAGCTCGTATGGGCATGTTTCTGGCCTTCCAATATCCGGTTGTCATTCCTGGCGTGAAAGTGGCCGACTTCATTCGCCACGCCGTCAGCAATATTCGCAACCCGGACCGCAAAGAAGGCGAAGGCCTGGTTCCGATGCGAGAATTCCGCAAGGAAATCAAAGCCAAGATGGAAGAACTGGGGATGGACGTTGAGTTCGCTCGACGATACCTGAACGACGGCTTTTCCGGTGGCGAAAAGAAGCGTATGGAAATTCTGCAGATGGCGATGCTGCAGCCAAAGTTCGCTATTCTGGACGAAACCGACAGCGGCCTGGACAGCGACGCGGTACGAGTCGTCAGCGAAGGGCTGGCCAAGCTTAGCGGTCCGCAAATGGGAGTGCTGATTATCACTCACCACGAACGCCTGCTGGAATACAACACTCCTCAATACACACACGTGATGCTGGGTGGTCGCATCGTGGAAACCGGCGACGCATCGCTGGCTCACGACCTGCACGCCAACGGCTACGCCACCGTGCGAGAACGCCATCCTGATGCCGCTGCAGACAACGCCAAGGCGGAAGAAGCCGCCGCGGTTTAGGTTGACGTTGTCCCAGACACAAGGTCGAAGCAATGACACTGCACATTGAGCTATCTGACGAAGAAACGCGAAGTCTGGAACGTAAGGCGAAAGGATTGGGAACAACCGTCGAGCAATTAGCTTCTTCTGCTGTTCGCAATCTGCTTCAGGAAACGCCCGATCAACCGACCAGCGGAATGGACGTGGATGCCGCAATTGAATTTGTCGTGCGTAAGAACAAAGAATTATACAAACGGTTAGCCTGATGCAATATCTGCAGTGGGAACACCTGATCCGGCTGCACCAAAGGATTGTCGAAGAATCCGGAGGCGGCGCCGGGATTCGAGATAAAGGTCTTGCGGAATCTGCATTAGCTCAGCCATTGGCTGCTTTCGGTGGGCAGGACCTGTATCCGTCACTGATAGAAAAGGCGGCAGCACTTTGTTATTCACCGGTCAGCAATCATCCTTTTGTTGACGGAAATAAACGAATTGGCCACGGTGCCATGGAAACGTTTCTTGCAATCAATGGCTTCGTGCTTGCTGCGGAGGCCTCAGAGGCGGAAACAACGATTTTGAATCTTGCCGCAGGGCAATTGTCACGCGAAGAACTTACAGAATGGGTTCGCGTGAACGTGGTGAGCCTCGGCTAAGCCGCGTTGGTTCATTCTGGCTTTTATGAAATCACAGTGTTCCTGATTGGCGACAGCTGACTTGAACGCTAGACACTTCAACTTGAAAAGTTCATCAATCATGAGCACAGACGCACCGGAAAAAGAAGACGTATCGATTGGTGACTACCAATTCGGCTTCCACGATTCCACGGATAATTACGAATTCAAAAGCCGCAAGGGCCTTGACCGCGAAATGGTGGCTCAGATTTCAGAAATGAAAAACGAGCCTGCGTGGATGCGTGACTTCCGCCTGAAGTCGCTGGAAATCTTCGAATCGCGACCGATGCCCAACTGGGGCGGCGACATGTCGGAACTCGACTTCAATGAGATCTTCTATTACATGAAGGCCTCAAAAGGCCAGGAACGCAGCTGGGACGACGTTCCGGAAGATATTCGCAAAACTTACGACCGCCTGGGAATTCCAGAAGCGGAAAAGAAGTATCTTTCCGGTGTGAAGGCTCAGTACGAATCCGAAGTTGTCTACGGCAGCCTGCAGGAAGATCTTGCCAAGCAGGGTGTGCTGTTCACAGACACAGATTCAGCGCTCAGAGACCATCCGGAAATCTTCCGCGAATACTTCGCGACAATCATTCCACCGGAAGACAACAAATTCGCCGCGTTAAACAGCGCTGTTTGGTCGGGTGGATCGTTCATCTATGTGCCGCCAGGAGTTCACATCGAGTTCCCTCTACAGGCTTACTTCCGTATCAACAGCGAGAACATGGGGCAGTTTGAACGAACGTTGATCATCGTCGATGAAGGTGCTTCGGCTCACTATGTCGAAGGCTGCACGGCTCCAACCTACAGCAGCGACAGCCTGCACAGTGCGGTTGTCGAAATCGTTGTAAAACGCAAAGGTCGCTTCCGTTATACAACCATTCAAAACTGGTCAAACAACGTCTACAACCTTGTCACCAAGCGAGCGATGGCTTATGGCGATTCGCTGATGGAATGGGTCGACGGAAATCTGGGCAGTCGACTGACCATGAAGTATCCGGCCATCTATCTGATGGAGCCTGGTGCTCGCGGTGAAACTCTGTCCATTGCATTTGCCGGTAAAGATCAGCATCAGGATGCGGGAGCCAAAATGGTTCACTGTGCTCCTCATACCAGCAGCCGCATTATCAGCAAGAGCATCACGAAAGACGGCGGTCGAGGCAGCTATCGTGGTTTGGTGAAAATCGAAAAGGGAGCTCACCACTGCAAAAGCAACGTGGTTTGTGACGCTTTGATTCTGGATCCGGAAAGCAAGAGCGACACGTACCCGTACATCGAAGTCGAAGAAAAAGACGTCGCCATCGAACACGAAGCCAGCGTCAGCAAGATCGCTGAAGAGCAGCTGTTTTATCTGATGAGCCGCGGTCTAAGCGAAGCGGAAGCCAGTGCCATGATTGTCACCGGATTCATCGAACCGCTTGTGAAAGAGCTGCCGATGGAATACGCCGTAGAAATGAACCGCCTGATCGAACTGCAGATGGAAGGCAGCGTCGGTTAATTGTTCCGTTTAACCCGATGCCGCAGCGGGGCCGACATGCCCCTGCCAGACGGGGTGTCGGGTTTGATTGAACATGACACACCACCGGCTTCAGCCGGTGGAAACAATCAGGAAACCAGGCCACCGGCGCTTGTCGATGGAACCCAACCAGCAAAATCTCAGCCACCGGCTTTAGCCGGTGGAAACAAGGGCCACCCAAATCCATAGCCGGCTTTAGCCGGACTACTCGTCACGTTTTTAAGCGGTGCGACGAGCTCCATCATGGTGGACCACGTCTGCCACGCAATCTATTTACATCTGACTTGGCATACGAAACACAGCCAGCCACTTCTTCAACCCAAACTTGAACACCTAACGTTCAAGGCGATAACAGATCGAATCTCGAAAACGAAAGGTGTTTGGCTGCACGGTATCAATGGTACGGCAACTCACGTCCATCTTGCCATCAACATAGAACCGTCCATCACGATCAGTGACCTCGTCAAAGACTTGAAGGGTGGTAGTGCTCACGATGTTAACAGCCCCACCAGGGACCGCTTACTGGAATGGCAACGAGGCTACGGCGTTGTAAGTTTTGGAGCGAACAATTTACCGTGGGTGCTGGATTATATTGAGAAGCAGAAGCAACATCATGCAGCCAACCGGATTCACAAACGACTGGAAGCAACCACAATGGATGAACAATCAAGCTAAGAGCTCGGCAAGGTCTAAAGACATGACGGGAAGTCCGGCTAAAGCCGGCTATGGAATTCAACCCACAGCACAGACCACCAGCTAAAGCTGGTGGCTGAAAAACAGGACAGATACTCGTCCACGGGCACAGGCCGGTGGAGCCGGGCTGCAAAACTCAGGAAACCGGCCTCAGCCGGTAGAATTGAAAACAGCCACCGGCTTCAGCCGGTGGAAGCAAGAGCCACCCAAATTGATAGCCGGCTTTAGTCGGACTTCTCGTCACGTTTTTAAGCGGTGCGACGAGCTCCATCATGGTGGACCACGTCTGCCACGCAATTTACTTACACCTAGCTACACGGCAAAAAAAATTGAACCTCAACGTGTTGTCGTGGTCAGACTGTTCAGCGGTGAGCAGGACCAAGCAAACACCGCTGATATTTGATAACGCGGGGCAGCATCCGCCAAACCACCACCGCAAACATTTTACAGATTCAACGTAAGTTCACGATCATGACTGCAACACTAAACATTTCCCGCATTGGATTCAGCAGCGAAGTTTTTGAAGAGTTCCTGGCAACTCGCAACGAACCTTCGTGGATTACGGACGCTCGTCGAGCTGCGTTTGCTAAGTATGAAGAAATGCTGGCGATCGATCTTGATCCGGAAGAATTCAAACGCGTTGACCTGCGAATCTTCAACGCGGCCAAATTCCGTCCGTCAACAGGTGTTTCCGACGCTTCGTCCGTCAGCACTCTGCTGGCCAACGAAACCGAATACGGTGGTACGATCGGCCACATCGACGGGCAGACGTCACATTCCAACATCAGCGAAGCGATCACCGACAAGGGAGTTTTGTTTGGCGATCTGCAAACATTGCTGACCGAAAATCGCGAGCTGCTGGAGCCTTACTTCATGAAGCAGGCCGTCAAGCCGGATGCCGACCGCTTCAGTGCATGGCACGCTGCCTTCTGGACAAGCGGAACATTGCTGTACGTCCCAAAGGGTGTGGATCTGGATACTCCGCTGCACAGCCTGATTGCTCATACCAAAGACGGCATCGCAGATTTCGGCCACACGCTGATCATCGTTGAAGACGAAGCGAAAGCCACTTTGCTGGAAGAAACAACTTCTGCCAACGAAGAACTTAGCGGACTGCATGTCGGCTGTGTCGAATTGATCGTCGGCAAGTATGCCAATCTAAGATACGTTCAGTTGCAGAACTGGAATCAAAAGTCGTGGCACTTTGCTCACCAGGCCGGCAATGTTGGCAGCCAGGGTTCATTGCAATGGACGGTTGTGGGACTTGGCAGTCGCTTAAGCCATATCCACCAGGACATTAACCTGAACGGTCGAGCCGCCACGGCGGAAGTCAACGGCGTTACCTTCGCCAGCGATCGTCAGAAAATCAGCTACTACACTCAGCAACACCACAAAGCTCAGGGAACTCACAGCGACCTGTTGTACAAAGAAGTGCTGCGAGACGAATCACGAGTTATCTGGCGTGGCATGATTAAAGTTGACGAAGCCGCTCAGCAAACAGACGGATACCAACGCAGCGATGCATTGATGCTTAGCAGCGAAGCTCGCTGTGACAGCATTCCCGGTCTGGAAATCGAAGCAGACGACGTTCGGTGTACTCACGGTGCCACAACCGGTCGAGTTGACGAAGAGCAAATCTTCTACGCTCAAAGCCGAGGCATCAGTGAAAACGAAGCGATGCACATGATTGTGGAAGGCTTCTTCCAGAAAGTTTACGACCGCATTCCGATCGAAGTGGTTCGAGAAACTCTTAGCCGAACCGTCCAGGGCAAACTGGGCATTGAGTCGATGACAGGCGTGTAAGTATCGGGGGTGGCAGACAGGACAAACGGTTGTAAATCTGCAGCACTGCGTCTTTTGCGTCGGGCCGGTTCCTACCGGCCATCGAAAGCAGTTGGCCATAAACAGCAGCTGGCCACGAAAACAACCGGCCGGTGGAAACCGGCGCTAATTTGCGGCAAATTCAGACGTGTGAACAGCTCCAGCAGACTCGGGTTGCCGCCGATTGACGATATTGTCAGACTATCGGGAAAGTTTCCGGGCTCATGGATGAGCGTAATTCCTTGCTGAAATCTGCCTCAAAAACACGTCAATCAACAGTCGCCCACGCCGCAATTCTGGTTGTGCTGGCAAGCGTGTGCGGCTGCCTGTCCGGTCCTCAGCCTGGCACTCAGCGATACGGTGCGTCTGCGATTCAGGTGCCGGAAAATCAGCGAGACATGGTTTGGGAACGTGCTGTCGCAGTGCTGAACAACTTCCACTTCATGGTTGCTCGTGAAAGCAAGCTGGAAGGCGTCATTGAAACTCAATATCGAGCGGGCTCGAATCTGCTGGAACCGTGGAACCCGGATTCTGTGGGATATGCCAACCGGCTTGAATCCACTGTGCAGTCGATTCGCCGGAAAGTGACGATCAACTTTCAGAATTCGGATGTAGGTCTGGTCACCGTGAGTGTGCGAGTTGACAAGGAAATTGAAGACGTACCGGGCCTTGCCGCTAACTACGAAGGCGGAGCTACGTTTTCCGACGCTCAACCGCTGCAACGTGACCTGAATCAGGTGATCGGACAATCCGGCCCATCTCGCTGGCTGCCTCGCGGCAACGACCCGGCTTTGGAAGCGGAGATCACTCGACAGATCCAATTCGCCGTCATTCGATAGTCGCCGTCAGATAGCCGCTATTCAAGCGAATCAAGATATTCGCTTAGCAGTTCAAGGCGTTCGCTGA
>CALFSX010000217.1 GCA_937916515.1 uncultured Planctomycetaceae bacterium
ACATCATTTCAGTAATCATATCCAGGCCGAAACCGGTATCCGGACACGCTGCTAGGTAAGCTGCTGGGCCTTTGGCCCGATTTCACTGGTCAAATATTTGGCGGGCAATGACACGTCGGCGGTCCGAAAACACACTCCGCTATCCACTATCCGAGCGAAACTCTTGAAGGCTATGATCTTTCAAAACATCCTTCGCGGGAAATCTAATTCAGGATTCTATTTCGGGGCAATTCCTAAGTGGTAAGGCTGCGGCACGCTTTCTATTCTTACTTCCTCAAGCAGCTTCTGCGTCCGAATGAATGTTCACGCCGCAATCTCCAAATATTCTGAAGGAACGAATCCACGATGACTCGATGGCCCGGTATTTCACAGTTTCAGCTTAGCGATAATGTGGCGATCGTCACTGGCGGATCAAAGGGGCTGGGCGAAGCAATGGCTGCCGGATTGGCGTCCGCTGGCGCGAACCTGCTGCTTGTCAGTCGCAATAAAGACGAAGCAACCGCAGCCGCAAAAGCAATCGCTGAAGAATATCCCGTCAAAGCGATTGGCATGGCTGCTGACGTATCGTGCGAAGAACAAGTTGCAGCAATGGTTGCTTGTTGCATCCACGAATTCGGTCGCGTCGACATTCTCATCAACAATGCGGGCATCAATATTCGTGGACCGATCGAAGAACTGTCGCTTGAAGAATTTCGCAAGGTGCAAAGCATCAACGTTGATGCGATGTGGCTATGCTGCAAACATGTGACGCCATTAATGAAAGAACGCCACTACGGGCGGATCATCAATATGGCCAGCACATTGGGATTGGTTGGCCTGGCCAATCGCACACCCTATGCAACCAGCAAAGGCGCGGTGGTGCAGATGACTCGAGCGTTAGGGCTGGAACTTGCTTGCGAAAAAATTACGGTGAACGCCATTTGCCCAGGCCCCTTCCTGACACCGATGAACGTGCCAATTGCTGAAAGCGAAGAAGCGAAGAAGTTCATCGTCGGCGCGACGGCTCTTGAACGGTGGGGCGAGCTGAATGAAATTCAAGGTGCGGCAATCTTCCTTGCCAGTCCGGCTGCCAGCTATATGACCGGCAGCATTCTGACCGTCGACGGCGGCTGGACCGCACGATAGCAACCGAGAATGTTTCCATAACGTGAACGCCGCCAAGGTAAACCGTTGCCTTGGCGGCGTTTGATCTGAATCGACAGCGACTACTCTGCGGACTTTTCGTTTGCAGACTTGTCGCGTTTCGGAAGCACCCAGTCTGGACGAGCAAAGTGGCACGTGTAGCCGTTGGGGATTCGTTCCAGATAGTCCTGATGCTCTGGTTCTGCTTCCCAGAAATCGCTGGCGGGTTCAACTTCCGTCACAACCTTGCCGGGCCACAAGCCAGACGCATTGACATCTTCGATGGTATCCAGAGCGACCAGTTTTTGTTCGTCACTGGTGTAGTAAATCGCCGACCGATAAGAAGCTCCGATATCATTTCCCTGTCGATTTTTGGTCGTTGGGTCGTGTACCTGAAAGAAGAATTCCAGCATGTTGCGAAAGTTGGTTTTGGCTGGATCAAAGATCACTTCAATAGCTTCTGCGTGATTGCCGTGGTTGCGGTAGGTCGCGAATTTTACTTCTCCACCGGTGTAGCCGACTCGCGTTTCAATAACCCCCGGCAGCTTGCGAAACAGGTCCTGCATGCCCCAAAAACATCCGCCGGCCAGTACTGCTCGTTCAGTCATTGCTTTCGTTTCTGTATTAGATGCTGTTGTTTGTTCTGATTCTGTGGTTGATTCAGGCTCAATGGTGGGCTGAGTGGCGTCCTGGCCGGTCTGCTGTTCGACAACGGACGCGGCTGTTTTGACTGGAATGTCTGCTTCGTCCGATTCAATTGCCGTGCAACCCCAGGCAGACAGACTCGCAAACATTGCAATGGCAAGGTAGGAAATCGATTTCATTGTTAAATCCTTTTGACGGCAATCCAACGCTTAAACTTTCAGCGGACGATCGTGTTTTTTGGCTAACGAAGCAGGGCCAAATTGAACAAACTCGCCGCCAATTCCCGGCAGCCCCAGTGACGCCGACACTCCACAAATCCTTACGGCTAATGAACTATGTTGATGAAGCCGCAACACTTTTGATGTAGATTTTTGAGCTTATAGCAGAAGTGTTGTTCCAGAACGATTGCTTGCAGTCCGTTCAAAGATCGGTGATCAGAATTCAGCGTGAATGTTATAACAGCCTGATGATAGACGCGGCAATCGGCTTTGCTGCAAAGATTCTGCTTGCCTGCTTCAAACGGCGTTCCATGATTTTCTTCCAGAATGCGACCCATTAAAAAACAACGCAGCGGACAATTCCGGCTGCGTTGTTCAGATTCATATTCAGGCGAACGTTACTGGCGGCGGCTATTCGTCGCCGCCTTTGCCCGTGAACATTCCGATAATGAACTTCCCGGCGGCCAGTAGGCCTACCACAACCAGCCCAATGAGCTTGCCAATGCCGCGAGTTCGGACTCGAGTTGAACCACCGGACGAACTATCGTCAGATGCCTGAGCCAGCGTTGGAAGTGCGTTGACAGGAACTGCGCTGACAATGGATGGCAGCTGAACAGAGGCCGAAATCAACGCTGACTGCCTCAAGGACGCTGCGTTTGCTGCGACCGGTGCCACCGCAAGCAAAGTGCCTGCAAGAACAAGACCTGATAGTAAAAACATCGGACGCATGGATATACCCTTCGGTCAAACTGAAAAAAAGACTAACTCCACCCAGGGTGACGATAAACGTTCAATCGGGGCTTCGTCAAGCATGGCCGCGTCAATGTCTGTGTGCGGCCCGGTTCCCAACAAGGGCTTCGCCCTTGACCTGGTGGCGTGGAATGCGGCAAGACATGGAACGCTGGAATCGCCAAACCGCTCCGTTGTCGCTACGGACAACATGCGCGCACGGTGCGCTCATCATTTTGAGTAAAACTCTAATGCTACATCAGCACACGACATGCTGTACTTATTCACTTGTGTTTGGCCGCACAATCTGACAGGCATGCTGGTTGCCGATGCACAGACTCAAGGGCTGAAGAATGGCAATTTGGAGACAATTGAGCCTGCTCCCCACGCAAAACAGCGGTATTTTCGCTCAGTTTTCGGGAAATTGGAAGACCGCAGGATAATCGCCCCTGAACCCGCGTAACATATACCGTGTCGCCGAACGTTAATTGACGTGCTGCGCTGTATCCTGTTTGCTGTTCCCGGTGGTTGCTGAAATGTCTGCTGACGACAAAGTGTTATCAAAAAAAACTGAATCCGAATCGCCTGCGAATTCTGAAATTGCCGCGATGCGACTTGCGGAAGCCGACAAGCTGGCAGAAATCGATCCAACCTTCGACACCAAGGTTGTCACGGCTCCTCGCGAAGAAAGCCAATACGCTCGCAGCCTGCAGAATGCCATCGTGACGGCTCAATGCGCAGATGAAATGCGTGCCACGGATATTGTCGTATTGGACATGACCAAAATCGCGTCCATTGTCGACTTCTTCGTCATCTGTACCGGAACCAGCCGACGCCAGATGCATGCCATCGCAGACGAAGTCAATCGAAAGCTAAAAGGCGAAGGCGGAAACACTCGACTTGGAATCGAAGGCTATCGCACAGAAGCCAACTGGATTCTAATGGACTTCGGAGACGTCGTACTGCACGTGTTCACTTCTGAAGGTCGACAGCTGTATGATCTGGAGAACCTGAAAGCGAACGCGACTCGTATTGACTGGAAAGCGGCTCTGGAACCAGTTGCCGGAAAGACCGCTGAAACCAACACGTAGTGCTTACTGCGAATTCGCTGTCTTTTGACTGCGGAATGCGCATACCGCACTTTGTGGGCTGGTTCCGACAAGCCCAAACGGTCCACAACCAAAGCTATATGCGATAACGCATCATAATTCGCAACTGCGGCCTGTCCGCAAGACTTGCAGATCATCCAATAAAACAGCCCGGCATGTATCATGCCGGGCTGTTTTGTTATGTCGAGATCTGCCATCGAAGACGCAACCGCGGATTAGAGTCCGACTAATTGTATCTTCAGCTCTGCTTCAGAACGCACGTTCCCCAGCAGCTCCTTAATCAACAGTGAACGAAATAACTCCGCACCAAAATGAGAGCACTGCTGCTATGTGGGTGGCTGGACAGAGCTTGCAAAGGAACCCCGGGGCTTCGCTTGTACCTCGCTGCAACACGGGCCACCCATCGCGGCCGCATATCGACCAGGATCTATTTAAACTTCCCGAGCGTATTCGAACATTGGTGTGGATAGATAGCGTTCGCCTGAGTCAGGCAGTATGACGACGATCGTCTTTCCGGCGTTTTCTTCTCGGGCGGCAACTTTCAGAGCTGCCGCCATGGCAGCACCGCAACTGATTCCGCAAATGATACCTTCTTCGCGAGCAACTCTGGGAGCCATTTCCATGGCTTCTTCGCCGGTCACCTGCACCACTTCGTCAATCAGACTGGTGTCGCAGTTTTCAGGAATAAAGCCCGCCCCGATTCCCTGAATCGGATGCTTGCCAGGAGCACCGCCGGAAAGCACCGGACTGGTTGTGGGTTCTACCGCAATCGTTTGCAACGGCAGTCCTTTGGTGTTTTTCAGATAGCGGCTGATTCCGGTAATGGTGCCACCCGTACCGACTCCCGCCACTAGAATATCCACTTTGCCTTCGGTGTCTTCAAAAATTTCCGGGCCGGTGGTCTTCTCGTGAATCGCCGGGTTCGCGGGGTTTGAAAACTGCTGCGGCATGAAGAAGTTGTCTTGCTGAGACAATTCCGTCGCCTTATTGATCGCACCCTTCATGCCGTCGGCACCGGGAGTCAAAATCAGGTTCGCCCCAAACGCTCGCAACATCATGCGGCGTTCGATGGACATGGTGTCCGGCATGGTCAATGTCAGCTTGTAGCCGCGAGCAGCGCAGACAAATGCCAAAGCAATTCCGGTGTTGCCGCTGGTTGGTTCGACAACCTCCATCCCGGGTTTCAGAACTCCGCGTTCTTCTGCGTCCCAGATCATGGACGCTCCGATACGGCATTTTACGCTGTACGCCGGGTTGCGGCCTTCGATCTTGGCCAGCACGGTGGCCTTCAGGCCGGACGTAAGGCGATTGATTCTAACAAGTGGAGTTCGGCCGATAGACAACGAATTGTCCTGAAGGATGGGCATCCGTCCGCCTTTCTTCAATGACTGATTTAATGGTTGAGAAACGTATACGATGCTATGGTGTAGCAAATTTGGTCGTCTTCGCTAAGAGAAGACCGACCTTTCACTGCTGCAGATCTCAAAATTGCGGGATCAGGAATCCGCAGCGATGGCCATGGATAGTTACATCGACCGAACCGATATGGGTGATTGTACTACTTTTGAAAGAAATCAGATGATTTACTATGAGGGTGTTACATCCAAATTACGATGAATCACCCCGGAAGCGAGGGGTAGTACCCACGGAGACTTCCCGCACGCATACGAATATGATTGCGTCTGGTTGGAAACAACTTTTTAACACGTCTTACTTTGTAAGCGTCGCTTGAGTGGAAATGCCCGAGATCGTCTGATCCCAGGGGAAACGTCCGGGCGATAGCTTTCAGTGCAGTATCGAAGAAGCCTCCGTTTGATTCATTTCAGGCGGAGGCTTCGCGTGTTTAGCGACATCGCTGCGTCGTCCCATGGTCTGAGGCATTGAGACGCCAGTTTTGCGACTTGCCACAGGGCTGGCGCCGAACGGCAGGAAATTTTTTCTTCAAGCTCAAGTAGTGAATCTTGCTAAAGGTCCTCCGGGCTCGGGATCTTTGAGCAAGATCCACTAAGCTCATGACAACGCCTTCAAAAGACCAGCACGGAAGATTGGGGCGCGCGAGATACGTGCTCACTCTTCCCTTTTGAAACGCTCCTGGATAGTCACCCCGATTCGCGTTCAAAGTGGGGCAGGTTCCTGTCGGAAGTTATTCCACGACTATTTTTTTTCCGCCAGCCCTCTCCTGAACGGCTTAAAACGTGACTGCGTGCGGCAACCTTTACTTTGGTGAAGCATGAGTTACCGTAGCGTGACAATCGTGCTCGGCAACGCCAGCTGTGCAGTAGTGGCCGCGATTTGGGGCTGCGATTTTGTTCACGCTTTTAGCTTCAATAGTTGAATTTTAATGCTCACCACGGCCAACAACTCTCACGAATTGCGAGTCATCCGCACGCTGTTTCGATTTGGCTTTGTGACGTCGTTGCTGCTGGCAATCGTCTGGGGCGTTTTGGGACGCAGCGTGTTTGAAAAAGTGGCCACCATTTTGGCGATGCCCTGCGGAATCATCTGGTACCTGATGCTGTGCGGAATCATGTTGGCAATCGCGTCTGAACAACGAAAGCTGTCGCGTGTGCTGACTGGTACCTGGCTGTTGTATTCCATTCTGGGAAGTGGGCTGCTGGCAACCTTGCTGGCAAACTCAATTGAAGGTCCGTTTCAAGCTGTCAGTCCGCTGGACGAAGCCACCTGTGATTATGTCATCGTACTGGGCGGCGGAGCGTCTCAGGGGGTGAACCAACGTTTTCAGGGAAACGCGTCCGGAGACCGTTTGATTCTGGCGGCTGAACTGTACCACGCGGGAATCGCCAAACGCATTATCTGCACCGGAACACGCATTCGTGAGCTCACCACAACCAACAATGATCCAGGTGATTTGTCTTCAACCATTCTTACGAAACTGGGCGTGCCTGCCGCAGTAATTGAAACGGTTGACGGTCGTACCACGTCTGAAGAAATGAAGACACTTGGCCAACGATTCGCCAAATCCGGACAGCGAATCGGCCTGGTGACATCAGCATGGCACATGCAGCGAGCCATGCGGCTGGCGGAAAATAACGGACTTAGCCCGCAGCCACTTCCCGCAGACTTCATGAGTGGCCCCAACGTCGCCTGGACAGCAGGTGAATGGCTGATGACATTCATTCCTCAAGCGGACAACTTTACGGCAGTTACCCGAATCAGCAAAGAGTATCTGGGCATGCTGGTTGGGCGATAATTTCTGTACGTCGCAACCTGCGGCCAGAAAAGATTGTGAATGCTAATCATTTCCACGCTGTTGCGCCTGAATCGGGCTAAACTCTAAATTCACGTGACATTTTACCACGGGAGGTCTGTTTCGGCGGGGGCAAGGCATCTGTGCAAATCCGTGTTTCATCTGTGGCCAAAACCACCGCGACTTACTTTGCTGCTATTGAGCGATCTGCAGTTCTTTTCAGCGGCCATGCATTGATGAACTTCAGGGCCACAGATGAAACACAGATCTTCACTGATAACAAGTTACTGTCTGGGATTGATATACTCCCCAGGCTGTCAAACCTGATTCGCTTGTCCCGACTCGTCGGGAGACCGGTATGGCACCGCCGAAACCATGGCGATCGCAAAAACGGTGGATTCTGGAATTCAAATCTGACCGCACGAATGATCATATGAGCAACGTCGACTCAAATGACGATCCAACTCAGCAACCAACCTGTAACCCGCAGTGGACTCACGTTCCGATTCTTTACGAAGACGACGTTGTGGTTGCCGTGTCGAAGCCGTCTGGAATGTTCGTACACCGCAGCGAAGCGGATCGGTCAGCCACGGAATTTGTCGTGCAGAACGTGCGAGATCAGATTGGAAGTTTCGTCTATCCCGTTCATCGCCTTGACCGAGCGACTTCGGGAGTTCTGTTGCTGGCAAAGTCCAGCGAAGCGGCGGCGTTGTTTTCTGAAATGTTTGCCGAACGAAAAATCCACAAAACGTATCACGCTTTGGCTCGAGGATATTGCGACGACAGTTTCACAGTCAACAGACCGCTGGTGTCGTCTAAGGGGCGAGGCAAACCGGCCGGTCACCCTCAAACAATTCCACAGGACGCGGAAACTCATTTTGAATTGTTGGAAAAATTTGAGCTGCCGTTTGCGTCGGGCCAACATGCGACCACGCGTTGTTCACTTGTGGAGGCTCGCCCAGTCACCGGACGCTATCATCAGATTCGCCGACATTTAGCAGGCACGTCTCACCCGATTATCGGCGATGCTGAACACGGCGACACCAAGCTGAACAGAGTGTTTCAGCAGCACACCAATGTGACTCGATTAATGCTGGTCGCCGTGAAAATTGAATTCGTGCATCCCGTTACCGATACACTCACCGTGATCGCATGCCCGCCGGCAGAATCGTTTTCGAGCGTTATTGAGTCGATTCGTGCCGCAAGCAGCATTTGACTGTGCCTGCTAGTTCGCTTCGTGAGTGACGGTGGCAACCAGAGCTTCAACGACCTGCGCGATCGACATTGCGGACGTGTCCACTATTGTGGCGTCGTCTGCGGGTTTCATGGGCGCATGCTCACGATTTTCGTCGCGTTCGTCGCGTTGCCGCAACTGTGTCTTTACGGTGTCCAGCGTTAGAGTAGACCCTTTCGCCACAAGCTCACGATGCCGTCGGCGAGCACGCGCATCAACCGTCGCCGTCACAAAGAACTTGAACTTTGCTGCGGGAAATACCACCGTGCCCTGATCGCGTCCTTCTGTGACAAGGCTTCCCATTGTTCCAACTTCGCGCTGCAGTTCTACCAGACGTTCTCGCACAGCCGGATTCGCCGCAACGATTGACGAAATGGCGGTCACTTCCGGCGAACGGATTTTGGCAGCAACATTCAGGCCGTCCAGGTGCATCACGCCGTCACGCAATTCCAGCTTAGCATCTGCGGCAACCGCAGCCACGGCCGCCGGATCGCATTCAGAGATCTTTGCTTGCAACACCGCCAGTGCAATGGTGCGGTACATCGCTCCGGTGTCAAGAAACCGGACTCCCAGACGTTCCGCCAGCAACCTGGCGACTGTACTTTTCCCCGACCCCGCTGGACCGTCTATGGTAATAATCATGTGAAGATGGATTCAGAACTGAATGGTCGAAACGTCAGCTGACACGGTTCGAAGTTGGTCAGCATTCCGTAAGGTGGCCCATGCGTTGTCCGCAGAATGTGGAAGTTTTAGCGGCCCGCCGTAATGTCAAAAAGTCAGTTCGACTTCCTTCATTTGAAACGGCAGAAAGTCGATCAGAATTCCTTCGGCGGCAACTTTCAATTCTGCGACGGGATCTCCGTTGGCTTTCACCAGCCGCGCAGAAACGGGTGGTCTAGCCGTCTTGACGAAGCATTTTGCGGGCCGTCCTTCAGATTCCTGCAACAGCAGCCTTAGCCGTGGTGAAGCTGAACGTGCCGTAGACACATCGCCCGAACTGCCAGCCGGTACAGCGGGAAACAGCCTGGTTCTGGCAGCGACAATGTTCTTCGCAGAAAGCCCCAGCAACCATGTGGAATCTGCTGACTTCGGACGTCGTCCCTTTGTCGCGGTCATCGTGCACGGTTGAGCGATCTCTGCGGCAGTTCTCATGGGCAGAGGTTGGTCGAAATCCAGACAAAATTCAAAACGGTTGGCAGATTCGCCCTCGACCAGCAGCAGGCTGTCAAGCATGCGCGGACCGCTGCGGCGGTGATACGGGCGTCCGTGAGGAATAATCAATACTCGCTGATCGCTGTCGGCCACTTCGATGTAATCGGGAGCCTCAAAACGTTCCATACGAAACCCAGCCGCCTGGCCAAGCATGCTGCGAGTAATCGCGGCAGATTCGTTGTCCCACGCAAAGCGGCTGGCAAAGTAGGTCATCCACGGGTTGCCAGTGGGTGGCACAGCGACCTTGTCGAATTCAATGGTCAGCTGCAACCTGGTCGAGTTTCTGGTGACGCGAAATGTTTGACGAAATCGTGCCAAAACACTTTCGTCGACAGCGTCAACGATTTCGCACGTTGTTTCTACGATCCCAACGGCTGATCCCGCTTCGATAACGCGAGAAGAGACCAATCTTGTCAGCGCGTACGAAGTCTGAACTTCTTCTTCGTCATCAAGCTTAATCGTTTTCGAATTCGCGTAGCGAAAGCTGACCTGCTGGCTAATCCGGTTCGCTCGTTGGTTGTGAAATCGTACCGCCGTCAAACCGCCGGTTGACTGGCTGACTTCGACTTCGAAAAATTTGTTGCGAAGCAGTAAGTGTTCCGCCAAAGGCTTGCCCTTCGATGGGTTCGGTACCAACGCGGAACCATTCGCGGTCGCTTCGTTCAGCCACAGAAAGCCACCAGCCGGGATTTCCACATCCAGATACGTTTGCTTGTTTTGCTGCCACGCTTCCGTCACTCCTGCCGACGTTGCAGCAGGCTTCAATTCGTGGGGCCATGCAATGGTTTCGCTGCGTTTCCATGGCAGCGGATTTGTCACCAGCAGCCCGTTTGTATTGGCATCCTGGTATGGCAGCATCTCCGCCAGGTTGGCGGCAGATTGAGACACTGCGGCGGAGATTTTGGTGCCGAGTTTCGCAAGCCGTTGCTGCTGTTCTGCAGCGTTGTCAGCACGATCGTTGGCCAGTTCAATTCGCAGTGACTCTTCTTCGTTCAGCTGCCGTTCTAAAGTTGAGGCGTCTGTTGGCTGCACAAGCTTTGGCTTCAAAACGCAGCACAGCGCATCCAGTTGGCAGCAGGATTCCAGTAATGCACGCTGGTGGTGCAGTTCTGCGGGAGACGAAATCGGAGCTTCCGTTTTCAATACTGATGATTGAATCAGGTAAGGGCTAAGATATTCGCCTTCGTCGAACTTTGTGCCGAAGGAATGGTCGCCCGTTTGATCCACGAATTCGGCCATCGTCACAAACGCCCCCAACACGGGAGCATGGCTGGCGGCAAGTTGCAGGTCACCGAGCCACGGCGTTTGAACTTTCGGCAAGCGAGCCAGCATCATGACTGCGGAAGAATCTTCCTGCATGCTTTCTGTATAGCGATCTGCAAAACGCAGAAACGAGGCTGCTCCATCAATGGCGACGGGAATTCGGGAAACCGCCGGAATGACCGAACCATCTGCAGCTCGCCACGATAACTGCCCGTATTCCCGATCAGGATACAAGCCGTCGTCTAACACCACGTGCAGCGCGGAAGCGAACTGGAAGTGGTTCAAAATCGACGGCAGTCCGCTGGTCATTCCGAAGCGACGGCGAGCCCAATGCAGTGGACGATCTTTCGCCAGCGCTTGCACCCATTCCGGCATTTCCGCCAGATCTGAATACAGGCTGCTTACGGATCCCAATGAAGTGCGAAGTTCGTTTTGATGCCCAGTCAGCAAACTCAGGCGACCTTCGTTAACCGCAGTGCTGACTGAGGCTTGAAACTCGGGAAATTGTGCCGCGTAGTCCTCAAGCTCTTTGCCACTGCAAATCAGACTCAGTGCTTTAGAGCCTGTCACCAGCTGGCTGAGCTCTTCAGCAGACGTTTGTTCAGACGGCAGGCACACATCGACAAGAAAGCAATTGACCGGCTGAAACTGTTCGCGACATTCCTGCAGACATTCGAAACAACGCCGCAGATGCTCGTGAGCGGCAGCATGATCGCCTTCCAAAGCCGCCTTGGCAGCGGCCAGAGTTTCCGATTCCAGCAAATAGCTATCGGGATCGACATAGTGGTGCATTCTGCGACTTAGCAGCGACACCTGCAGATGAACGGTTCCCAAAGCAAAAAAGTGAGACAGAAGTTCCGAGTCAACGGCTGGCCATTCGTCAGCGAAGTGCTCAGAAATTGCAGCCAGCCACTCGGTTCGGTCACTGCAGTTGTGCAGCACCACGCTAAGAGTGTCGGCGAAGTGTTCCTTCCAATCGTGGCCGAGCCAGTCTTCGCTGCAGGAAGGCACAAGTACAATATGCTGGCCTGTCGGCAGTTCCGTGGATTCCGCCTGTTTGAAGGCGGGCACACAGTTGGCAGCGGACAGCAGCCATGGATGCCATGCCACAGAAAAGGCGTTCAGCAGGGAAGCGGCTTTGGATTCGTTCAAATCCGTAGGAATGTCCTCAATGGAGTAACCTGGGATAAGAATGTCGATTTTCTGAAATTGTCGGGGATCGGCCATTTTGCCCGTTTTTACTGCCGTTTAGGTAGGAAATGAATTGGAATCGCGTTGCGACCACATGATCTGCCCGCGTTCCGCAGCGTTGTGAGAATCTGCGTGGCCGTCATTCTTTCAGCGTTGGCTGGATTTTCTGCGGAAATACGCCAGAAACCTGCGAAGTTGACCAATTTTTGTAAAAGCTGAAACTTTGCGGGAACAAATGGCAGTCATTGGTACTCGAAAGATGACCAGATGAACGGTTCATGTCCGATCTAATCACTACAACTGGACCTCGGGAAATGTTCTGCAAAACCTTCATTATTACGCTGCAGGCGGCCGGTTCACTTTAGCAGATGCGGGTGACTGTTTCGTGGTTGCTTAGAAAACAAGCGAACACTTGCTGTATTGTTGCTGATAAAACTCTACTACCGTTTTGTTCCCATCATGGCGGTATCAAGAGCGATCGAAACTTGCATAAAGTACTGATTTCGTTGACGATACGACGATTCTTCTGGTAGGTTTCATGCGGGATTGTGTCTAATTCAGAATCGGCTGTTGTTCTGACAGTTGGTTGCTGGTGGCAGTTTCGAATGTGTCCAGTGTTGAAAATGCCGGATTTGCGGACAGTGCTGGCTGACCGACAGTTAACAAGTTGCCTTTCGATACGCCGTTTTCCGGCGATACAAATCAAAATATTACAGTTCTTTCATGGTCCACAGTGCCTGACCGGTTTACGCAGGCGACGTGGCGTTGTTGGATTGAGGAGCCATCATGGCAGAAACTCGCAGTGCTTGGGGAATAGACATTGGCCAGGCTGGACTGAAGGCCATCAAAATTCGCGCTGGCGAGGATGGTGAAAGCGTTCGAGCGATTGCGTTTGACTATATTCCTCATCCAAAGATTCTGAGTCAGCCGGACGCTATTCCTCAGGAACTGATCAAGCAGGCTGTTGAAACCTTTTTGTCTCGCAACAAGGTGGGTAACGATCTGGTTTCGATCAGTGTGCCTGGGCAAACATCACTGGCGAAGTTTATTAAGCTGCCGCCCGTTGAACCCAGTCGAGTTGCGGAGATTGTTAAGTACGAAGCCAAGCAGCAGATTCCGTTTGCTTTGGAAGAAGTAATCTGGGACTACCAGCCCATTGGCGGGGGAGCTGAAGAAAGCGGCTTTATGCTGGAAGCCGAAGTCGGCTTGTTTGCGATGAAACGCGACCTGGTTTATCAGGCGATGCAACCGCTGACCGACCGGAAGACTGAAATCGATCTTGTCCAGATCGCACCGCTGGCACTGTACAATTATCTGTCTTACGACGTTTTGAACTTCCGCACCGGTGATGGCACAAACGAACCGCCAAATTCGGAAGACAACTATATTCTGTTGGACATGGGCTGCGACAATACCACGTTGATAGTTTCCAATGGCCGAAATATCTGGATTCGCAACGTGCCAATTGGCGGTAACCATTTCACCAGAGCTTTGACTCGTGAAATGAAGTTAACCTTCGCCAAGGCAGAACACCTCAAGTGCAACGCCACCAAAGCACCCGATCCGAAGGCCGTTTTTCAGGCGATGCGTCCGGTCTTTAACGACTACGTGACAGAAATTCAGCGATCGATTGGCTATTTCGGCAGCGTCAATCGGACGGCGAAGATCAAGAAAGTCATTGGCGTTGGTAACGGATTCAAGATGGCCGGACTGCAGAAATTTCTGCAGCAAAACCTGCAATACGAAGTTGAACGACTGGACGAACTAAACGGCGTTACCGGTGACGGTGTGTTAAGTGATCCACTGTTCATCGACAACATGATGACGTTTGCCGTGCCTTATGGTTTGGCACTGCAGGCACTAAAACAAACTCGCATTCACACTTCGTTGCTGCCACCTGAAATTGTTGTGGCACGCACAATCAAACGTAAGAAGCCATGGGCCGTGGGGCTGGCAGCCAGTCTTCTGCTGGCTATGGGGATTTCAACCGCAGCCAGTGCTCGCGTGTTGAGTTCGCTAAGCGAAGCCAAGTTCAAAACCGGGCATGATGCAGTCACCAGCTTGCAGGGAATCATTTCTTCCAACAAGCAGTCGTATGAAGCTCAAAAAGCGGCTCATGCGGAGAATCAAGAAGCGATTGAACAGCTGACGAATCCACTGCGAAAGCGGGAACTGTGGATGGAGCTGATTAAGACAGTCAACGATTGCCTGCCTCGGGAAACCGGCAAGGCTCTTGATGAAGTCGATATTACGTTGCAAAAACGACTGCGCATCACCAGCTTCGCCACAAAAAAGGTGGCGGACGTTGCTGAGTGGCATACAGCGTTGGTGGAAGGTGGAAAGGCTGAAGACTTTTTCAGCACCGAGGACAGTACCGTTGCACCAACTGGTGTCGGCTACATCGTGACCGTCAAAGGCCATCACTATTACAACAGTGAAGAAGTCAAAGACTACACGAAACTTGGCGTGAACTTTGTCGAAGACACATTGATTGCTTCGCTGGCACAGTGGACGCTGGACGACGGCAACGGTCGCATCACGCCTGTTGGCAAGCTGGGAATTTCACATCCCATTGTCGTGCACGCTGTTAACAATACTCAGATCTATGATCCCAATGCTCGAGTCGGCGGTGCTGGAGCAGCAGCCGGTGGCATGGGTGGCTACGGCGGAGGCGGTGGCGGTGGCTACGGCGGCGAAGGCGGCGAAGGCGGCGGCTATGGAATGGACGGCGGCTACGGCGGCGAAGCTGGTCTAAGCGGCTCTGGAATGATGGGGCCGGGAATGGGCTCTGGCATGGGAACTCCGGGCGGCGGCGGATATGGAATGGAAGCGGGAATGGGCGACGGATACGACCCCAGTGGCGGCTACGGTGTCGGTGGTGGCGTAAAGGCTCCCAACCTTGCCCCCGTTGAAGGTAAGACGGAAGAGAAGGATGAACGCAAAGAGGTCACGGTGACGACATTTGTCGTGCAGTTTGCCTGGATTCCAGTGGCCGCGCAAGATCGACTGGACTCACCTCCCGCTAGTGGCGAGCAGCCAGCAGCAGAATAGTTTTGGTTGAACCGTTTCTTCATTTCTTTGTTCCTGCGTTTAGTGAGTGGTCGTCATGGAAAAGCTTCAACCTGTTCTTAAACAAATATTCTGGATCTGTTTCGGCTTCGCTTTGCTGTTCCTGCTGATTGGCTGGTGGAGCGCCAAGGGCGATTTGACAACACAGATTGATACCCGCAGATCGGCTGTTGACAAGGCCTTTTCAGACGCCAAAGAAAACGTCGGCGCCGTGCCAAACGCCCGCTGGACAGAAGGTGCGGCCAAGAAGAACGAAAAACATAAAGCGGATTTCAACACGTCAGCCACCTCGTTGTACGAAGATCAACTGAAGGCTCGTGTTTATCCGCGTTCAATTCGTGACGAACTTAATACGCTGAAGTTCAACAGCGAAATCAAGAAGAAAGCGTTGCGAGAACGCTTTGCTCAGCTGTATCCATCGTATTTTCGAGAACAGTTGAAGGTGATTAGGCCTTTCGAAAATGGTGAAGGCCTGGTCGACATCTCCAACTTGAAGATCACGCAGGAAGACTACTCTCGCTGGAGAACGCAACGACCTCGATCGACCGAGATCTGGCACGCTCAGGAAGACATCTGGTTAATCCGCTCAATCCTGGACTCAATCGCTTCTGTTAACGGCAGTGCAGACCGTATCGACAAAGCTCCATTACGAGCAATCTCACTGTTGTGGCTTCGCGGCGGCGACCGAGAAACCAAACCCGGTGATGGCGGTGCTGCCGGAGGAATGGGCGGCATGGGCGGCCCGGAAAGCGGCGGAGATTACGGCGACGGTGGCGGGGGCATGATGGGCGGAGGCTTTGGCTCACCCGGTGGAGGCATGGGGGCTGCATCTGGAGCATGGTCGGCCTACGACGGCTCGCTAAGTGCAGACCTGCTGACAGAAGAATTCGGTCCTGACGCCAACGCTGCTGCTGGCGGCTTTGGGGGCATGGGCATGGGCATGGGCATGGGAATGCCGGGCATGGAAGGTGACTATGGCAGTGGAGACGCGGCAGCTGAAGAAGAAGAGGATGGGGCCAGCAGTCGGTACGTTGACGAAAACCCCAGATATCGAACTCGAGCTTTCACGCTGACAGTGAAGATTGTGCAAACAGAAATTCCCACGCTGCTGGCGGAACTCACAAACTCAAGCTTTCCCGTTGAAATTGTCCGTGTCGACGCTGCATTCGGAAGCGGACCTTCTGCTGGCGGTGCCGCAGGAATGATGGGCGGCGGCTATGGCAGCGGCGATGGAGGATACGGCGGCGAAGGCATGGGAGGCAGCGACCCGACAGGCATGGGAGGCATGCCAGGCGGCTTTGGTGGCGGCGGTGGTTTTGGTGGCGGCGGCGCAGCCTTTGGAGGAGGTGGCGGTTTTGGCAGTGGCATGGGCATGGGAGCTCCCGGCATGGGAGGACCCGGCATGGGAGGACCAGGCATGGG
>CALFSX010000218.1 GCA_937916515.1 uncultured Planctomycetaceae bacterium
GCTGGCGGAAGTCCGTTGGATGCAATTCGAGCCGGAGCTGGTGGAGCCAAACCTGCAGCTGGCGGTGGCTCGCCTCTTGATAAAATTCGAGCCTCTGCAGCTCCTGCGGCAGCCCCCGAACCAGCAGCTGTTGAAGAAGAACCAGCTCCAGCACCAAAGGCAGCTGAAAAGAAGCCCGCCGCAACCGGATCTCCGCTGGATCAGATTCGATCACAGGGTGGGTTCAAGGGGTAGTGGCAACACGACGCTGAAACGCCGCTACGGATCACCAGCGCAGCGAACGCAATGTCCAGGAACGCTCAACACGGCGGAGCGTGATGGCTACGTTGGTTGGTCAAAATAGCAGCCGTGACGAGCGGCGCAGTTGGCGGCTTGTTGCAAGATCCTCACGCCATTTGGAGCATCGAGGTACGATCGCTTAGCTGGACAGCGCCAGTTTAAAGGAAACGGCCGTATTTCAGCGACCCACATCAGCCGCAGGGCGTTAGCCCCGGTTAGTGCAGATGATTGGAACAAACCGGGGCTAACGCCCTGCGGCGGATTCAGACATGGCGCTGTCAAGTTAGAAAAGCACAAGAAAGTCTATGCAACTTCTGCTACGCAGCACTGCTAAACGCAAACTGCAGCAAAGCCTGGCGACTCCGGCCACGAAAACGTGATATTCGAGTCGTCCCAATGAGCGGATAATCACCGAAGTCTCACCCGTTCGCTTCAGTTGTTTGCTCTGGTTTCGGCAAACCTGATAGTATTTTAGCCAACACCCCGATCGAATTCGCTCGGGGTGTTTATCGTTTGTCGCAAGCAGTTGCGCGCGAACGAAATCGCTTGCGTTGATTTTCTGGCCCGGAAGCCAGACCGAAAACACCAACATCACTTTGTAAAAGCTGTTGACCATGAAAACCGTTTGGATTGAATGCGCGACCGGCATTAGTGGCGACATGACTTTAGCCGCGTTGATTGATGCGGGAATCGATAAAGACGCCATCAAAGCGGCCATTGCGTCTTTGAATCTTCCAGACGTGAGTTTAAGGATTGAAACCGTGATCAAAAACGGTTTCCGGTCGACTCACGTGTTGGTCGATCATCCAGAACAGCACGCTCACCGACACTTCACCGACATCTGCAAAATCCTGGACGACTCGGCTCTCACCGATCGTCAGAAAGACCTGGCTCGGCAGCTGTTTCTGGCAGTCGCAGAATCGGAAGCTCGAGTACACGGATCAACCGTGGACAAAGTTCACTTTCATGAAGTTGGCGCGGTGGATTCCATCGTTGACATCGTGGGTGCGGCCGTCGGGTTCGACCTGTTGGGGGCCGATCGTATCGTTTGCAACCATGTCCCCACGGGGCGTGGCTTCGTGCATATCGATCACGGCATCTGCCCAATTCCGGCGCCTGGCACTGCGGAAATTCTTAAGGGCATTCCTCTGGCCGATGTGCCGATTGAAGCCGAACTCACAACTCCCACCGGCGCGGCAATTGTGAAGACTCTGGCAGACAGTTTCGGCCCGATGCCAGCCATGACAATCGAAGCCATCGGCTACGGTGCAGGCACAATGACGTTTCCGGAACGAGCCAACGTGTTGCGACTGTTTATTGGCACTGCAGTGGTTCATTCGCATACCGAATTTGTGACGATGCTGGAAACGAATCTGGACGACGTTTCAGGAGAAGTAATCGGCCACACTCGCCAGTTGCTGATGAAGGCGGGAGCACTGGACGTGTATTCAACGCCGATTCAAATGAAGAAAGATCGGCCGGGCACAATTCTAAGTGCCATCTGCCGTCCCGCTGACATTGATCAACTTGAACAGATCATATTTTCTGAAACCGGCACTCTGGGTATTCGACGCACCAACGTAGAACGCAGCGTGCAGCACCGCGATATTGTGACGGTGACGACGCCGTGGGGAGACGTTTCCGGCAAACGATCCTGGAAAACGGGCAGTGCCGCCATGTTTGCTCCGGAATTTGAAGACTGCGCCACAGTAGCGAAATTGCACGGCATTCCTTTGCGAGACGTTTATCGAGCTGCAGAATCGGCCTTCCGGCAATCCAGCGAATCGGGCAAAATAGCTGTTCCTACCTCGTCCGGCACGTCTGAACCGGACGGACACCATCATGACCATTCGCATGATCACGATACCCACTCACACGACCACGACGGTCATTCGCACGATCACGATCACCGCCATGACCATGATCACTAAGTGACCGCCGACTTTCGAACAGATTGCTGCACGGATGCACAATGCTGACGAAGAACAACAATTTGCAGAATTCACGACAGCAGCGAGCATGCCGTCGCTGAATCTTGAATCGCTGGATCAGGTCGAGGCGTTTTACAGCTTGAAGATTCAGGAATTCCGCCTGCTGATCGAACAACTTCGAAAAGCAAAGGCTGGCGACGCCGCTGATTCTTTGACGGGCTTTACTGACGCAATACAGCCCGCAACTGACTTCGCGATTCGCCGTCACAAGGCCGCGTGAATTCACGGAGTTTCATTCGCAAGCTCACTCCAACCACGGCCACCCACGTTCCGAATAGCAACTTCTGCAAGCTAACCAGAGTCTTCTGCCTGCACAGTCGCCCGCTTGTTCTGATGACGCTTTCGGTTTATTGTAGTTAAGTCACCAGTTGTCGGGCTTGTTTTTCGGGAGTTTCACCTTGCGTCAGTTCTTAGCACTTTTTCTGCTGTTGTCCGCTGGTTCTGTGTCTGCGGCAGACAAACCGAATATCCTGTTTATCTTTGCTGACGACCAGGCGTTTCACACCATTCATCAGCAGGGTAACAGCGAAATCAAGACGCCTCATCTGGATGAACTGTTTTCCAAAGGCACGTCGTTTACTCACACTTACAATCAGGGCGGCTGGAATGGTGCCGTGTGCGTTGCCAGCCGAACAATGCTGAACACAGGCCGCTATTTGTGGCATGCGTTAAAAGATGAAGAGTCTCTCAAGTCTGAATGGGTGCCATCCAACAAGATGTGGGCTCAACAACTGGCGACTGCCGGTTACCAGACTTTCTTTACCGGTAAGTGGCACGTAAAAGCCGATCCAAACAAAGTGTTCGAAGTTGCTCGAAACGTTCGAGGCGGAATGCCGAATCAGACGCCCGCAGGCTACGATCGTCCGAAATCTCGCGACGATAATGCCTGGAAGCCGTGGGATACTTCTTTTGAAGGCTTCTGGAAGGGCGGCAAGCACTGGAGCGAAGTTTTGGGTGATGATGCCGTCGATTACATGAACATGGCAAAGGCTGACGAACGCCCGTTCTTTATGTATCTGGCGTTTAATGCGCCACACGATCCTCGACAGTCTCCCAAAGAATTCGTGGATATGTATCCGGTGGACGACATCAAAGTGCCAGCGTCATTTGCTCCCTTGTATCCCTACGATATTGGCATCAAAACTCTGCGCGACGAATTGCTGGCTCCCTACCCACGCACAGAATATTCCGTGCAGGTCAACCGGCAGGAATACTACGCCATCATCACTCACATGGATCAGCAGATCGGCCGAATTCTGAAGTCGCTGAAGGAAACCGGGCAGGAAGATAACACGTGGATTTTCTTCACCGCCGACCACGGGCTGTCGTGCGGAAATCACGGTTTGCTGGGCAAACAAAACATGTACGATCACAGCGTGCGAATTCCGTTTGTCGTTGTGGGACCGGGCGTCGAAGCGGGACGTCACATCGGCAAACGCATTTACATGCAAAACGTGATGCCGACGACTCTGGAACTGGCGGGCGTTACGAAGCCGGAACACGTTGAATTCGAAAGCCTGCTGCCTCTGCTGAAAGATGGCAGCCCGGAAGTTTCCGGCGACGTGTATGGAGCCTACATTAACGTCCAACGCATGGTGACAGTTGGCAACGAAAAACTGGTGATGTATCCGAAGACCGGCGTTTCGCTGCTTTACAACCTGAAGGATGATCCGGAAGAACTGCGTGACCTGTCCAGCAAAGACGGTTCACACGCGACGAAGAAACGCCTGTTTAAAGAGTTTCTCGTTCACCAACAAGTCGTCGGCGACACACTGGACGCCGTCGCCGCGTTTCCAGAACTGGCCGACCAACAAGGGCCTCGCCCTTGACCCGGTGGCGTGGAGGGCATGATGACGTGGGACGCGTGAAACGCCGAGCCGCTCCGTTGTCGCTACGACGCAACGGCATGGGCATGGGACAGCCAGAAAATGAGTGAAGTAGGCCGGATCGAGCGTGCGACGCGTGCCGAAACGGCGCGAACCTTGGCTGGACTAGCTTGGTTGGTGAATGCTTCGATGTAAGGACGACCGCACGTGCTGCTCCGGCAAATTTGCGGATCGCTTGGACCGGCCTAATTGATCTTTGGCTAAAGCAGTGCAGTGGTTTACCCCGTGGTTGCAGACCGGGCCGTTTCACTTTGAGCCCTGTCTTGTCTGTGACCAAGGGGAAAACTCTGGCACGACGTGCAATTCGGTAGCGTGTTTCGCCTTCCGACGGAAGTTGTTCGACGTTCTGTGTAACGGCGTTCGGTTAACAACAACTGCTGCTGCCTTCTCCGCAGCAGTCCTGGCCGGGCAGCAGGTTCAGCGTTGGCTTGCCCTGTTTCGTGATTTTTGGATCACGAATTTTCATGGCGTGGCAGTCAAAATTGGCGGCTTGTTCTGCGGGCACGACTTCAGCAGGATTGATCGCCGTAATCTGGCTGGCATAAGGTCCCGACGTATAGATGGCTGCCGTTTTTTCGCACACAGCCATACGTTGTCCGCGAAGCAGCTTGTGTCCATCGTCGTCAATCACGGCTTTCCAGGGGCCGTTGTAAATGACCGCCTGATGGCGATCAATACAGGGGCCTTCTTTGCCTTTCCATGCTCGCACGGTCAGGCTGCGAAATTCAATGCCTTCCACCACGGCCCACGCTTCTTCCTGACGACTCACAATTTCCAGCCCATAAAAGCCAGCGTCTTCAAAGGCTTTCAAAAACTGATCTTCACGAAACGCGCCACTGATACAGCCGCTCCATAATTCGGCGTTGTTCTGAAGTGATTCCGGAACGGCTTCGTCGCTGACAATGTCACTAATGATGGCTCGCCCGCCGCGTTTCAGTACGCGATACACTTCGGCGAACAATTGCTTGCGGTCTTCGTTCTTGACAAGGTTTAATACGCAGTTGGAGACCACGGCGTCCATGCTGTCGCTGGCCACCAATGGTTGTTCTTTTCGCAGCTGTTCAGCAATCTCATCCGCTGCCAGCCAGCCGGCGGCTGAATTGATGGGATCTGCGGCAAGATGTTCTTCAAACAATTCCATATTCAGTTGCAAATCCTGAATACGGCCTTTCCGGAAATCTGTATTCCGATAGCCGATGCGATCAGCAACTTCCGTCTGATACTGGCGAGCAAGCCTCAGCATTTGGTCGTTAATATCGACTCCCACAACGTAGCCATCAGGGCCAACCACTTGAGAAGCGATGTAGCAGATTTTCCCGCCGCCGGAACCAAGATCCAGAACGTGATCGCCAGGTTGCAGATACTGTGACGGATCCCCGCAGCCGTAGTCTCGTTCGATAATTTCAGTTGGAATGGCCTTCAGGTATTGAGGGTCATAAGAAACCGGGCAGCATAACGCTGGTTCTGCCGCTTCCGCAGCCGCTCCATAGCGTTCTCGAACGGCGGCATCGACGTTAAGGGCTTTGTTGTTTTCGATGATGCTCATGGTATCCGTTCTGCTCCGTTGATCCCCGATCGGGAGATATCCGTATTATCTGGTGACGTGTCTGTTGGAAATTCCGCAGCGGAAAACCTGCGACAGTTGCTGGAACAATGATCGTGCAGACGTATGAGCCTGGCGACCCATTTGTCCAAGTTGCAAGCAGTTTAACACAACTCAAGATTCAACAAGACGCAACCCGGGCAGAAGTTCTTACGATAAATCAAAAGCTGATCCATGAATTGGCTGAAGCCGCAGGCTGGTTTTGCTGTCAGAGCGGTGTTGATTAAAAGTCTGCTTAGAGCCGTTTTACTTAGTGAACGTGACCGCTGAATGGTTTCTTTTTCTTCAGCAGTACTGCTACGCTTAACAAAAATCTCATTTTGTTTTTGAACTTCTTCAACGGAAGTCAGCACTTATGTCTAAGTATTTTTCAGCTGTCGTTTTGCTGTGGGTGATATTGTCTCCTACTTCCGTGTCGTCTCAGACCGAAACCTCAAACGCGTTGCCAGCACAGCCAACAGCAGCACTGCCGTTGACGACTGAGCAACTGGCAGCGGTTAACGCGATTTCTGAAAATCAGGTAGTGAGCACCGTTTCGTTTCTGGCCAGCGACGAAATGGCTGGCCGAGATACACCCTCAACGGAACTCACCATTGCCACCGCCTACGTCGCCGCACGCTTTCGGGGGGCTGGTCTGGAACCGTTGGGAGACGGCGATCGCTTTTATCAGGTTTACGAAATGCCGATGTCAATGCCTCCCGCTTTGGGAACAGTTGTCAGCATGGACGGTGGTGGAGCGATCCTGCATAAAGGCTTGCTGGCGGCAGGCGACAATGCCGTTGATTTGTCGGCCACTGTGCTGACGGAACAGGAAGCTATGGCAACACAAAATCCTGAAGTTGTGTTGTTGGATGAACTGCCTCTGCCGCCGGGAGCCGTAGGCCGTCCGTCGTTGGTGATTGTCACTCTGGCTCGACGAATTCGAGCATTGTCCAACAAGGGTGTGAAAGCCATTTTTATGAAGTGTGGACCGGAAAGCGTGTTGCCTGAGGTTGCTGTGGCGCTGTTGCAAAAGCCGTCTCGCAACGTTGAAGGGCTGCGACCCGAATGCCCTGTGCTGTTGGTCGATGCTACGGAAGAATTGGCTGGAAAGAAAGTCAACCTTTCCGTGCCTGCTCAGGAAACACTTACTGTTGAAGTCAGAAATGTGATTGGCGTCCTTAACGGTTCAGATCCCGAACTTGCACCTCAGGCAATTTTGATTTCTGCTCACTTGGACCACATCGGCACTCGCAGCGAAGGTGCAGACCTGATCAACAATGGAGCTGACGATAATGCAACCGGCGTGACCGCTGTTCTGTCTCTGGCCGACGCCTTTGCGTCGCTTCCCAATCGACCGAAACGCTCCCTGATTTTTGCGACCTTCTGGGGCGAAGAAAAAGGGTTGCTTGGATCGAAGCAATTCGCGAAGACTCCCACATGGCCGATGGATAAGATTGTGGCCAACGTCAACATCGAAATGGTGGGGCGACCCGAACCTGATGCTCGCGAAAAAGCGTGGATGACGGGCTGGAAACATTCCAATCTGGGCAACCTGATGAACGCAGGATCATCGCGAGTGAACGTGGAAATCTTTGATCGGCAGGATATCGGTGAGACGCTGTATTCTCGAAGCGACAACTATTCGCTCGTGGAAAAGGGAGTTGTCGCTCACAGTTTTTCAGCCGGTTCACTTCACAGCGATTATCATCAACCCAGCGATGAATGGCAGAAACTGGATATTCCACACATGACGCGAGTCATTCAGGGACTGTTCGCCGGTACACTGCATATCGCCGACAGCGATGTGGAAGTTCTGGCAACCAAGTGACAAGACATCTTTGCAATGTGCTGCGGCACCGCTGGTTTCGCCGTAGCGTGGCTGCCTTGCTGTTTTGTTGCAGCGTGTTCTGGTTGGCTGGCCCCGTGCTGTTTCTTGTGGCGACGGTGCCTGGGCCAGCCGGTGACGTTTCGATGCGAGTGGACCAGTTTGGCTATGTGTTTCAACAGACAACTTCAGGCGGAGACGCACCCTTTTTTCGCGTCATTAGCCAGCAAAATGCTGGAATGCCCGATTGGTCTGAAACAACAGCAGACGCTTCCGGTCGGCTGATGTTGCCAGGGATTATTGCTGCCAACTGGAACGCCGCCGGAATCGTTGTTACTCGAACGCTTTGTCTGCGACATTGGCTGATCGTGCCGGGGATTGCCGGTCTGCTATTGTTGTCACTGGTTTGTGGTCGGTCGAGCCCGATCGAATGAGCGAAGGCAATGCAGGCTAATCCAACGCGTCGGCAATATAGTCTTCCGGAACTTTCGTGCGTGGCACCTTGCCTTTAAACCACATCCGAACGTCTTCGTCCAGGCCGACTCCATGCATATAGTTGTACAGGGCTTTGCTTAGCGACTTGCCGAGTGCATCGTGATCGACATTTGTCGGGTCCTTATAGCCAATGTCGTTTTTGGCAAAGCTGACTTCCGGCAACGGAACCAGAGTCACTCCGTATTCTTCCGGATTCATGCCAACCGGTGAATGCACGGTGCACGTGAAGCGATGAAAGAAGCCCGATTGGATGCAGTCTTCCTGAAAGAATTGCCTCACATATTCCAAAGCGTCGACGGTTTCCTGCACAGTCTGAGTTGGAAATCCATACATCAGATAGGCGTGTACCATGATTCCTGCATCGCTGAATGCTTTGGTCACTTTAGCGACCTGCTTTACGGTGACCCCTTTCTTCATCAGCTTCAGCAGGCGATCCGAGGCGACTTCCAGTCCACCTGAGATCGCGATGCATCCGCTTTCCTGAAGCAGGTCGCACAGTTCCGGCGTGAATGACTTTTCGAAACGAATATTGCCCCACCACGAAATGATCAGATTTCGCCGCAGAATCTCCTCCGCCATCGCTTTCAAGGCTTTGGGGGGAGCTGCTTCGTCGACAAAGTGAAAACCGGTTTGGCCGGTCTCCTTCACGATGGCTTCGATGCGGTCAACCAAGGTGCCAGCCGCTACTTCGTCGTAGCGACCGATATAGTCGAGACTCACGTCGCAAAAACTGCACTTTTTCCAATAGCAGCCGTGAGCAATTGTCAGCTTGTTCCAGCGACCATCGGACCATAGTCGATGCATGGGGTTCAACATGTCCAGCGTCGACAGGTACTTTTCGACGGGCAAGCCATCCCATGTTGGCGTGCCAACTTCCGCAAACGGAACGTCCGGTTCCGGATGATTGACGTATTCCACCTTCAACGCATCGCGGTTGCGAAGAAAGGTGCGCACAAGCTGATGTTGTGGCCGTTCGCCTTTAAGGTGTGCCAACAATGCCAGCAGCGGTCGCTCGCCGTCGTCCAGAGTGACATAGTCAAAGTAATCAAAGACGCGAGGTTCAGTAAGTTCACGCAGTTCCGTATTTACAAAGCCGCCGCCTAAAAGCGTCAGCACTTGGGGTCTGTGCTGCTTGATTGCCTGAGCAATTCGGAAGGCCGCATACACGCATCCGGGAAACGGCACTGTAATCAGCACCATGTCCGGTTGATGTTTTTCTATGGCTGCCAGGGTGAGTTCCTGCAGTGTTAGATCAACCAAATTCAGCGGCGCGGCAAGAGCTTCCGCCAACGGATCAAATGTCGGCTGGCTGGCGGCAAGCGATTCGGCATAGCGGACAAATTCGAACCGCGAATCGACCGCGTCACGTATGACATTGGCAATGTCGCTAAGGTACAGCGTCGCCAGATGTTTGGCTCGATCATGTACGCCGAACGATCCAAACGCCCAGTTTAATGAATCCGGATCGTCGTCGTCTTCGCCCTGGTCTTCATAGTTTTCCAGAGAATCAAACTGTGGCCCTTCTGGAAGCAGCAGGCGGCTGTTGATTCTGTGAACCAAAGTGGAATCTCGACCTTGCAGAAACGTGATCATCTGGTCAATGGTGGCCAGATATTGCGGGAATTCGTTATCAAAGTGCTGAACAACGTCTGTGCGTTTTGAAGTCGGAATTTCCTGAACGCAGCTGTAGATCCTGTTCAGCCCGTCGGAAGAAAGCAGTCGCAATACCAGAGCCAGTGCCAGATCTTCCTGCACCGCGTTGAAACCGTTCTGTCGCAGAAAACCTGTGAGGTAGGCAGTGGCCGGATACGGAGTATTCAGCTGTGTCATTGGAGGAATGACGGATAGGATTTTAGGGTTTGATAACATCGTGGCGGCAATAAGTGATCAACGACTGAGCAGCGACAGTAAGTGACTGTCCTGAAATTACATCCCGACTTGTGAGTCATGAAATTCGCTCAGATGGAACATGCCATAGCCGCTCGAAACTCTATTTCCCGTCGTTGCACTTTGCACTTTGCGTCAGGTGAGTCGCGGAGCGACGTCATGTGATAGCGTCGGGTCTTTAACCCGAGGTTGGCTGCCATCCGACGAAAGAAAGCCGCGAAGCGGCGACATGCGGCTTTTACACATGTCGTCGCTCCGCGACTTTCCTCGAAATCACCAGACTACCTCGGACTGAAGTCCGAGGCTATCGCATGTCGGCGCTCTGCGACTGTAAAATAGAAAATGCCCAACCAAAGTTCTTCCCAATGGCGATTAAATGGCGATCGGGAAGTCGCGTTAGTTCCGTAGTTTCAGCGGATGAAACGGTCTTCAAGGAACTGATGTTTCATGCTGAAAGCCGGAGATCCTTGCGCCCATATGAAGCTTGAATGCCACAGAATTCGATTGCTTCGTCACTTGGCGTATTCGCAAACGTTCGGCGGATCAGACAAGTTGAGAATCAGTCGCACACTACTTGAGTCCAAAAAGAAACGACTCTGGACCGGTTAGATCATCATTTCCGTTATGGCAGTTTACATAAACTGCCGGTTTCCGAGGCTTGACAAGGCTGAGCGGGCTAGCTTTGATATACATCGAAAACACGGGCATTTTTTGCGTTGATTTCTTGCCATTCCAGCCGAAGAATGGCAACGTCGCCTGCTCCGTGGTGGCTTACGTCGGAATATTGAAAACCTGGAGGCAATTGAATGCTAACTATGAAGAATCTCGGTCGTTTTGTAATCGCTGGTGCATGTCTGTTTGCGATCGTCGTTTTGTCCAGCGGATCTGCTTCTGCTCGACCTCAGTTCAAGACTGCTTTCGAAAAAGCATATCCAGATCTGGCCAAAAAGCACGGTACAGACGGTAAGCTGACATGTGCAGTTTGTCACCCTGTGAAAGACAAGAAGAAGCGAAACGACTATGGCGTCGCTCTGACCAAAACGCTGGGCGAAAAGAACGTCAAGGATGCTGACAAAATCAAAGAAGCTTTGACAAAAGCCGAAGCTGAAAAGAACGCTGACGGCAAAACTTACGGCGAACTGATCAAGGCTGGCGAACTGCCAGGCAAAGCTGAAGAAGCCAACTAGTTTCTTCGGAAACTGAATCCAACAGCGCGAACGGTCCCAGTGATCGTTCGCGTTTTTTTATGCGCCGATTTTGCAACGTGACAGCGAAGTTTGCCCCGTGAAGCCAGTGATGACAGTTGCCAATTCACCGCACCAACTTCTCCCGCGTTCCAGCTGCGATCGTCATTCCACGGCAATTTCCAATCCGGTTATGACGGTTGCTCCGATCAGGTAGCTTTCAGGTCACACGATGTCGCGCAGTCATCAAATGTTGCCCCTGAAACACGTCCCGGTGGACTTTTGCAACCTAGGTTCCTTTACCTCCTCTTCATCAAATCAGTTCTTCAGATGTATTCACTGCCAACGGTGTTCGGACAAACTCCGGTGGTGATATTCAGCATCTGATGTTCAATTGATGAGCCTCCCAGCTATCAAGAAAATTCTACGGACGTCCTGCGCTCCCCTTACTGGGCTCAGGATCCTTTGGGCTATTGAGGGGACAAACATGGTAATGGCGACTTCGGGTTCTTTGCTGGTAGTAGATGACGATCGGCACATTCAAAACGCAATGGCGGACTATCTCCGCAGTCTCGGACACCGCACAGAAACGGCATCCACATGTATGGAAGCCATTGAACGAATGGAAGAGTTTCCATTTGAAGTTGTGGTTTGCGATGTGAACCTGCCGGACAAAGACGGCTTCGAACTGCTGCAGTGGACTCGCGACAATGCCAGCGACACTGCCGTCATTCTGCTGACCGGCTATGGCACCATTGAAAGTGCCGTTGAAGCCATCCGCATGGGGGCATTCGACTATCTGACAAAACCTGTCATCGACGAAGAACTGAATCTGTCGATTGAACGAGCGGTCGGGCAACGACGCCTGCTACAGGAAAACAAAGTACTGAAGGCTCGCCTTCACGAACGTGACGGCTTATCCAGCATCATCGGCAAAGACTACAAGATGCTGCGGATGTTTGAGCTGATTGAAAGCGTCGCCGACACTCGCACCACCGCTTTGATTCTGGGCGAAAGCGGCACCGGCAAGACAATTACGGCTCGCAGCATTCATCAACTTAGCAATCGAGCAGACCGCCCGTTTGTGGAAGTTGCCTGCGGAGCGTTGCCTGAAAATCTGCTGGAAAGCGAACTGTTCGGCCATGTGACCGGTGCCTTTACCGGGGCCAGCCACGACAAAATCGGCAAGTTCCTGCAGGCAGACGGCGGCACACTGTTTCTGGACGAAATTGCCACAGCGTCACCAGCTTTGCAGGTCAAGCTGTTGCGAGTTCTGCAGGATCGCGAGTTCGAAGCGGTCGGCGGCAACGAAACTCACAAGGTTGACGTACGTCTGATTCTGGCAACAAACTGCGATCTGGAAGAAGCCGTCAAGCGTGGCGAATTCCGTGAAGATCTGTATTATCGCATTAACGTCATCACGCTCACTCAGCCATCGTTGCGAGAACGTATTGGCGATATTCCGCTGCTGGTCGATCACTATCTGAAGCAGTTTAATGCTCAAACAGGACGCCAGATCAAGGGCGTCGATGATCTGGCTCTGCATGCGATGCAGCAGTATCACTGGCCAGGCAACGTGCGAGAACTGGTGAACGTGATTGAACGAGCCGTGGTGCTGTGCAAGGGCAACCAAATTACTTCGGGTGACCTGCCTGAAAAACTGTTTGTCGAAGACGAACGTCGGGCTCGCATTGAAGCTCAGCTTGGTGGAGCATCTTTGAAGAATGCGTTGTCCACTCCGGAACGCCAGCTGATCATTCAGGCATTGGAAACGAACGGCTGGAACCGACAGGGCACAGCTAAAGCTCTGGGAATCAACCGTACCACGCTGTACAAGAAGATGAAGAAATACGACATCGACTTCGAAACCGTGTACAAGCATTCGTAGCAGGGGCATAGTCCTTGCCCCCAAGTCGAGCACACTTGCAGAACCGCCTGGGTGTCCCTCAGAAATGACGCTTACACCATGAGAGCATCATGTTCAGTAAGGCTTTGCCAGGCACAGGTCTGAACGAAAACACTTGCAACAGCCGGCCACCAATCGTGGCCGGCTGTTTGTGTTTAGCTGCTTCAGCGGAGTATCAGGTCCAATGTTGAAGCCATTTGTGACCAGGCAACAGGGCTATGAAAATGAGAATTGCTGGAAAATGAGGTAGGAATTCCCCGCTACAGCGATTTTCGCTGACCAGTGGCCGCAGAGAACGCGAATTGGACTATGTGGGCGGTTGCCCACGAGCCAGAACCGTCCGCAACAATATGTAAATTGCTCTATTCTTCAGTTTTTTGCCTGTGCCGGAAGATGTTTCTGCTGCCACATCGTGAAAATCGTGTTAAGACCGGCAGATGGTCGGACATCAGACTGATGCCTCGGTTTAAAGTTCCCAGCCTGATTTATTCACTTTGGCGGGCAACGTTGATATGCAAAAGAACACGATTCTTGTCATCGAAGACGAGAAGTCGATTGCCGACATTTTGATCTATAACCTGGAAAAAGAAGGCTTCGAGGTCTCGTGGGAACGTGATGGTCGTGACGGTGTGCTGAAGGCTCAGTCGCTGCTGCCGGATCTGATTCTGTTGGACCTGATGTTGCCAGGGTTGGACGGACTGCAGGTTTGCCGCACCCTCCGCAGTGATTCTCGGACAGATCAAATCCGAATTCTAATGCTGACAGCAAGGTCTGAAGAAACGGACGAAATCGTCGGCTTTAACATGGGTGCCGACGACTACGTGACCAAACCGTTTAAAGTCGGCGCGTTGATTCATCGAGTCAAAGCGCTGCTGAGACGTAACGAAGCGGGACCGTCTGGCAAAGATCATATTTCAGCTCACGGCATTGAAATTGATAAACTGCATCACACGGTGAAGTTGAACGATGTGGAACTGGATTTGACTCCCACAGAATTTCGCTTGCTGTGGACATTGGCTAATCAACCCGGTCGCCCGTTTTCTCGCAACGAACTGATGGATACTTCACGAGGCGAAGATGCCAATGCTCTTGAACGCACGATTGATGTACACGTCAGATCGCTAAGAAAGAAACTAGGCGAAACGGCAGATGTCGTCGAAACTGTTCGTGGAGTTGGCTATCGCTTTCAGCGCAAATAACGCGGCAGCGATCGATGCCTGTCGGTAACGCTAATCACGAACATCAACTATGGCACCAACGAAGTGCCACACACATTAGAATCGCCGCAGCCTGTCTTACAGCCACACCTCAATCGTTCAATCCCGAAGCGATGACAGCCCCCTACCGGTGACGGAGTGTGCTTTGACTGGTGGTAAAGCGGATGCCGAGTTTTTCGCAACCGGCTTTGGCCAAATTTCTCGTCACGACTTTAGCCTGGGACGCCGCCGCTGAAGCCATGAGTGAATTCCGGCTAAAATCAGCTGTTGGAATTTCATGCCACCATTGATCATCAGTTGAAACTGGCGGCTGAAAACTGGTGGATAGCTGGCCGGAACTCTAACGTGTCACTCGGTAATCCGTTAGAATTCGCACCGGGTGTCGCTGACCAGCGGGCCGTGGATTCACGGTCGCCTGACATCGCCTGACATCGACTGCATGGCCGCGCTGGCTGCCAGACGCCGCCGATTGCCCTTCTGTGTCCGTCTTACAAAAGTCAGAGTTTCCGTGCCGTCTTTGCCCAAGCAACCATCGTCTACGCTATCGGGGGCAAAGAATGCCCAGTGCGACGACGCTGCTGCAACGGAAGCGATGGCGGTTGAAAAACGGAACATCTTAAGCCTGGTGCTGCACCAGATTTTGTTTCGCACGGCGTGGATTTTCAAAACGGAAAGCGTGATTATTCCCGCGTTTCTGGACAGCATTACAGAAGCGGGCTGGGTGCGAGGAATGTTGCCGCCGCTAAATCGTTTCGGGCAATCGGTGGCTCCATTGCTGCTGTCGGATCGACTTAGCCGCAGCAGCCTGAAATCGCGGTGGCTGGCGAAATCCACGTTTTTTATGAGCCTGCCGTTTCTGTCAATGGGCGGGATGCTGTGCATCTTTGGTTCTGAAACGCCGTCGTGGATGGTGCTGTTTTTTCTTGTGTCGTACGGCACCTTCTTTTGCATTCATGGAGTCAACCAGGCGTCGTTTAACACGATTCAGGGCAAACTTATTCGCCCCAACCGTCGCGGTCGGCTGATTACAATTGTCGGTTATGTGGGGTCACCCATTGCCGTGGGTGCCGCATGGCTGTTGTTGCGTCCGTGGACACAATCTGTGCCGCCGAAATTCGCGTACATCTTTCTGTTTACGGGTACTATGTTTCTGCTGGCCAGCTTTACTGTCGGGCGGTTGATTGAATTGCCAGACCCGGTTGGAACCAAACAATCAATCAATGCCAGCAAACGATTTGCAGAAGCATGGAAATTTGTCAAAGCCGACCATCATCTGCGGCGACTGTGTCTGCTGTCTGCCATGTTGGTGTGTTCGCAAATGCTGTTTCCGCATTACCAAAGAATCGGCCGCAACATGCACGGGTATTCCGGGCAGATGCTGATGGTTTGGGTGGTCGCTCAGAATCTTTCGGCGGCCTTGTTTAGCTGGATGAGCGGTCGAATAGCCGATCAGCGAGGAACTCGCAGTGCCCTGCGTTGGCTGACCTTCTTTGCCATGTTTACTCCCCTGCTGGCATTATTGATGCAGCGACACGCGACGGCTGATTGGTACTGGCTGACGTTTGCGTGGCTAGGAGTCGTTCCTGTGACCTATCGCATGCAGCTGAATTACGCTCTGGAATTGACCGAAAGAGCTCGCCACCCGATTTACGTCAGCACCGTTGTGCTGTGCATGGCCGCCCCGATTGTGCTGTCACCCCTTGTGGGTGAACTTGTCGCCAGAACCGGCTATGTGGTGCCGTTTTGCGGGATCGCACTCGTCGTAGCAGGTTCTTGGCTGCTGTCCCTGTCGATGGCGGAACCACGCCACGATTCGTTTGTACCAGCGGTGATTGAATAGCTTCGCGAAGTCACGTATGCAGGCGAAGCCACTCATGCGCGGCCATCCACTTTATCACGCCTTGCGTTTCTGGCAGGATGCAAAACGTGGCGTTGTTTTAACCGTTGAGGACGCTGAGTTCGCAGAGCTGAACGCAACGCAATAACAGGAATGCTGCAGACTCTGCGAATATTCTCTGTGCACTCGGCGTGCGCTGTGGTTTCACCGAAGACTCAGTCCGGCAAGTTACCTGACCGCAAACGAAATGGAATTGAATTCCAGTGCCTGGCACAAGTCGTAAACGGCAATAAACTGTTGCACAGAAACTTCGTCGGCGACGTCCATAATGATTTTGGTGTCGGGATCCAGCGATGAAAGCCGTTCCAATCGCTGCTTCAGTTCTCGAGCTCCCGTTAGAGCGCCTTCGTTAAGTTCGATCCGCAATTCCAGAGACACGGCGTCCCGAGTTAACCGGATGCGAACTTCCTGCGACGGAAATTCGTCAGGGGCTTCTTCTGGTATGTTCACTGTCGTTGCGGTGGCTCCCGTGGCCAGGTCTGCGGGCAGCAGGCGATCTGGCTTTTGCCCAACGGACGCACACACAAAGAACACCAGCAACAAAAACACGACATCGATCATCGGTGTCATGCTTTCGTTTTCCAAAGATCCTCGCTGCCGCGAATGGTTGGGAATCCGCATCATTGCTCTCCCGGTCGAGCAACCGCAAAGCGAATGCTGCGAATGTTTTGAGCGGCACAATGTTCGACCAGTTTTCGCATGGCTCCATACTGCCCGTCCTTGTGTCCTCGAAGACGAACTTCCGGTTTGACGCCCGCCGCATCCGCAGCGGGGCGAAGTTCTTCGATGCGAAGCTTAACCTCGGCTTCCGTTTGAGATTCGCCACCAATAAACAGGCTTCCGTCTTCGCCGATCGTGATCGTTAGCCGGTGAGGAGCCTGTTCGTTGTCGATTTCTCCCCCCGTGGCCAGCGGCAGCGCCACGGGTTCTGCCTGTTCGCTGCGAACAAAGTGGCTGGCTACCAGAAAGAAAATAATCAGCAGAAACACCACGTCGATCAGCGGAGTAATATTAAACCGCAACGGAGTTCGCTGGCTGTATTGAGTTGGTAAACGCATATCCGTGCTTCAACCGGCAAACGCGATGACTCGAAAATTTTACGCAGAAAGCGGACGTCTCAGAGGTATATTCGCCTCACAAAACGTGAGAAGCCAGTGTTCTCAACCGTGAGTTTGCAGGGCACAAAGTGTGGTGGGTTGTAGTTGTTTTGTGCGGTGCGGTCTATTATTCAGCTGTCGTGCGATTTCAGTAAGTGGATAATTAAGCAAAGGCGGTTAAGTGATGGCAAATAAGCGAGTTTTATTGCTGGCGGGAGATTTTGTGGAAGACTACGAAATCATGGTTCCCTTTCAAACGCTGCTGACGATGAACGTAGACGTCGACGCTGTGTGTCCAGGCAAGTCGGCAGGCCAGCAGGTTCGCACGGCCATTCATGACTTTGAAGGCGATCAAACTTACAGTGAAAAGCCGGGGCACAACTTCACGCTGAATGCCGATTTCGATTCCATAAATGTCGACAACTACGACGGCCTGCTGATTCCCGGCGGACGTGCTCCCGAATATCTGCGACTAAACGCAGACGTGCTGAATATTGTGAAAGCATTTGATGCGGCTAAAAAGCCTATCGCCGCCATTTGCCATGGACTGCAGATTTTGGCGGCTGCCGGAATTCTAAAAGGCAGAACGTGTACCGCGTATCCCGCCTGTGGTCCGGAAGTGACATTAGCGGGTGGCACCTATGCGGAGATTTCGATTGATGGCGCCCACGTGGACGGCAACCTTGTCAGTGCTCCTGCCTGGCCAGCTCACCCAGCCTTCTGCCGCGAATTTCTGAAACTGTTGGGCGTGCTGTAACTGCATCCCGATTGCTGTGTGTCGCGTCCGGCTGAAGAAAGCTTTGTCGAAAGAACTGGTTCATGTCTGCAAAAACCTGCCTTACCGTGTCGGCCCTGTCTGGGTTTCTGGCCGTATTTCTGGGAGCCTTTGGAGCTCACGGACTTGGCGACAGCGGCTTCCTGGAAAGAAAGTACGCCGACATGGATGCCAAGTCGATTGCCGGAATGGAACTGCCTGCCGCCTACAAATATTTGCAGGACTTCAACACGGGAGTCCGCTATCACATGTGGCATTCTCTGGCGCTGATGGGCATCGGATTGGCCATGCTAAAGACCAGGTCAAAGCTGCTGTCTGCTGCCGCATGGTGTTTTCTGGCGGGGATTGTGTTGTTTTCCGGTTCGTTGTACGTGCTGGTGATTTGCGGCCCATCGTTCGGCGGAATCAAATGGGGGCTGGTGGCCCCCATCGGAGGCACATTGCAACTGGTCGGCTGGCTGCTGATGGCAACAGCCTTCGCCAGATTGAAGCCAGAAGTAAGCCACGCCACCGACGACCGCCAATGATCAGCCAGTTTACCCCGTGGCCATCGACCTCGGGTAAACGAATAAACTGGGCAGATGGCTTTCTTGAACTATCTCAAAGCCCCGTCGTTGGTTGCCATCAACGGCGGCAGTTATAGATGGTTGTGAATTTGAAAAGGGTGGCCGGAGTTGGAGCGAGGTACGAAGGAAACCCTTGGGTTTCCTTCGCAAGCTCAGTCCAACCCCGGCCACTCATCTTCAATAATCTCCGATCAGCCACAATCCTGACTGCACCCGCCCCAACGTCCGTCTAAAACGCTCGTTCCAGGTTGCCGGAGCGATCAAGGCAATACGGCAGCCAGACCAGCACAACTCGTTGCACATTAATGTCTGTTTTTCGCAACTTGACTTCATCCTGAGTCAGTTCCATCAGGTCTGGGTCGAACAAATCCTGAATACGCTGTACTTCGCTTTCGACTTCAGCATCAAGATCCTGATGGCGTTCCAGCAGCGAATCCAGTTGTTCTTTTGCGTGTCGGATGTCTTCCGCTTCTTTGGCCAGACTTCCTGCGGAGCGGATGGCACTTCCGGCTCTGCTGACGTTGGCAGCACTTGTCAGTTTGCGACCAAACAATGCTCCCGCAAGGCTGGAAAGAACGGAAATTCCGGCGGACATTGTTTTCTGCGACTTCTGAGATTTCTCGCGTTCGACCTTCTGTTCAGCTCGCTGAATCTGCCCGGTCAGCGTTTGAAACTTCGACGCATACTTGGATCTCAGCTTTTCCACCTGCAGGTCGCGTTCTTCTCTGGCCGCATGCCGCAATCGGATGCGGAAATCAGATTCCGATTCTCCAGCTTTTGAAGTCGCGTCCAGAGCCGGGCAACACCAGATGGGAAGACGTCGGCCACGGTACAGAAAATCCTTGAGGTCAGATTCCCACTTCGAATATGCCTTTTTCTGGCTCAAATCTGATACCAGGCTACGAAAAGCGGCTTGTGCTTCCGGACGTGTTTCCAGAGTTGGCAGGTCGTCTTCATCCCATTCGTCAGCTTCGTGCCACAGGTCGTCTGGAACTTCGCCATCGACAACTCGCAGCAACGTGACTTCGTCCCAACGATCAACATCCTGCTTCGACGACACAAAGTGAACTCGAGCTTCACCCAATAAAGCCGGTTTGTAAACAAGCCCGTCGTCGCTGCCGCGAACTCGCAGAAAGTATTCTTCGATGTCTGGCGGAAGCACGGGGCGAGCATCAGCATCGGCCGTCTCTTTTTCAGCGGATGCTCCATAAGTTGCGCGTACGGAGGATGCTCCATCAAGTGCCTTGATGGGAGCCATCAGCTGTTCAATTTGCTGTCTTGAAACGGGGCCACGCAGGTAAGATAACGCCCAGCGAGTCTTAAAGATGACGGGTTGATCTTCGTGAACGTTGTTCATCAAAAAGACGCGGCTGCCCAGTCCGGCCAACGTTTGTTCCATCTTCTGCTTGTCGAACTTTGTTCCAGCGGATGCGGCGGCTCCTTCAAGCCCTTCCAGAACTCGCATCTTGTCGCGCTCCGTCTGCAGTCTTCCCAGAAACCACGTGCCGGTGTTGGAAAGGCCTTTGTAGTCGAGGTCGACTGGGTTTTGAGTTGCCAGCACGCAGCCGAGACCGAATGCTCGAGCCTGCTTAAGCAACGTCAGCATCGGTTGCTTGGAAGGTGGATTTGCCGTGGGAGGAAAATAGCCGAAGATTTCGTCCATGTACAAAAGAGCTCGCAGGCTGGAAGTTCCCGGCTGACTTCTCATCCACGCCAGCATTTCGTTAAGCAGAATTGTGACGAAGAACATGCGTTCCTGGTCGGACAAATGTGCGATCGAAATAATGGCAATGCGAGGCTTGCCTTCCGGCGTGTACATTAGTTTTTGAATATCCAGGGTTTCGCCTTCCAGCCACGCGGCAAAACTGGGCGACGCTAACAGGTTGTTAAGCGACATGGCCAGCTTGAAGCGTTGGTCAGCCGGATAGAACGATTCCAGATCCATGAAGCCGACTTTGTCGAACGGTGGAGCCTGAATCGAACGAATCAGAGTTCCCATGTCGACGTTTTTGCTTTCCTTCCAGGACGCTTCCAGAATGGTCGACAGCAAAATGTGTTCGCGACTGCTGATCGGATCCGCGTCGATTTGCAGCAGAGCCAGCAGGCCGGAAACTGCCGACATAATTCGTTCGCGGAAGGCTTCGCCGTCGTTCAGAGTTTGTGGACCGGGGGCATCAAACGATTTCAGAACGGTAATTGGGCGGCCGGCATTGCTGGCGGGAGTAAAGATTTCCACGTTGGCGGCATCTCGGAAACGCTGAATTCGTTCTGAGCCCTGGCCCCATTCTTCCAGGCCTTTCCGCCACATGTCGGCGGTGCTGGCCGAGTATTCGTCAAGCGTCATGCCTTTGCGCGTTGCCTCAGCAGGATCGATCCAGGGGCGGAATTCAGCAGCCGTCAAGCCGGGAAACGTCAGCATCAGATTTCCCAGGTCGCCTTTGGGGTCGATGCAGATGGCCGGAATTCCGTCGATGGCTGCTTCTTCCAGCAGCGAAAGGCACAATCCAGTTTTGCCGCTGCCCGTCATTCCCACGCAAACGGCGTGAGTTGTCAGGTCTTTGGCGTCGTAATGGACTTCCTGCGACGTCGTTTCGCCAGATTTGAGATCGTGAACGCGTCCAAGGTAAAACTGACCAAGCTTTTCGATAACTGACATGAAGACTAAACCTGTTTTGACGGGATCGGCCCGGCTGCAACTGCAATTTCTGGGCATTTATACTGCATAAACGAGCATTATCGATTATTCTCGTTATGACGACTAACTAAGAATCGGACGTCTGGTTGCCCAGAGCTTTGCGAATTTCCACGCTTTTCACAAGCTCTGGTGGCTGTTTTCGGACCAGCATTGCTAAGCTGGTGCATTGAATCCTTGACACTTACCCTGTTGTTTGCAAACATTCCGCGACTTTCGGAAGCTCGGGCACAAGTCGCCTGTCACAACAGAGTTGCGTCAAAGTGCTGTAAGCCGTTGGGGGGAGTGACCTTTTCAGCCCCTGATTTCCGGTTAATCCGTTCAGGATCACTGGAATTGCTATGTCTCACAGCCGATCAGAAAACTTCATTTGTGTGAGCATTCCGAAATGCTGATCTTCTGCCACAGAAGCAGCGTTTAATTACCTTAAGATATTCGAAGTTCCGGACTCAGCAATCATGGCCGTCCCCAAAAGAAGACAATCCAAGACGCGATCTCGCAAGCGTCGCAGTCACAACGCCGTTAAGCCAATGCAGTTGGCTCGCTGTTCACAGTGCGGCACATCCTTGCCAACTCACGTCGTTTGCCCAACCTGTGGATACTACCAGGGCCGAACGATGATCGCGGATGACGAGGATTAAGTGATATGCGAATCGCGCTAGACGCGATGGGAGGCGATCACGCTCCTGACCCCAATATCGAAGGTGCTCTGGCAGCCTTATCGTCTTCCGAGGACCTTCAAATCCTACTGGTTGGTGATCGTGCGTTATTGGAATCTCGGCTAAGTGTGCTCGGCGGTCACGACCGCATGACCATCGTTGAATCAGACGGCTATGTTGGCATGGAAGAAAAGCCAACGGTCGCTCTCCGCCAAAAACCAAACTGTTCAATCGTTCGTTGCTGGCAATTAATGGCCAACAAAGAAGCCGATGCAGTTGTAAGCGCCGGAAACACCGGCGCCGTGGTTGCTGCTGGACTGCGTACACGTTTGTTTCTGAAGGGCGTAAAGCGTCCCGGTATTGCCGTCACGTTGCCCAACTTAAAGGGCAGCAGTGTGCTGATCGACGTTGGTGCTAATCCTGCGGCTCGGCCTGAACACCTTGTTCAGTATGCCGTTATGGGAAACATCTATGCCAAAGAAATTCTGGGAATTGCGTCTCCACGTATTGGCCTGATGAACATTGGCAGCGAAGAAGGCAAGGGCAACGAGCTGTATCGTGAAACTCACGTACAGCTGTCTAAGTCCTCGCTGAAAGAATCTTACATTGGTAACGTAGAAGGTCGAGGCCTGTACCAAGGCGAAGCCGACGTTGTTATCTGTGAAGGTTTTGTTGGCAACGTCATTCTGAAGGTCAGCGAAGGCATGGCCGAATTTCTGCTGAAGACCGTCGCCGGCACGCTGATGGGTGCTTTGGATCAGGAACGCGAAAAAGCGGGTGCCGTGCTGCAACAGCTGGCGTCGAAGTATCGCTATCAGGAATCTGGTGGAGCTCCTTTGTTGGGTATCGATGGCAGTTGCATCATCTGCCACGGCTCCAGCGACGGGCACTCGATTGTGAATGCCATCAAGATGGCTCACGCAATGAAGTCGCACCACATTAATTCACAGATCGTTGAGCAGCTGGCTGGTTCAGCCACAGTCGCTGAATAGCTGGCAACCAAACCAGCTTCGCTGTACGGCACAAACTTTAAGTCGTCGGTCAGACCCAGAGCAAGCGTCTACGATTACAATTGGACTCGTCAGAGTTCAATTGTAATCGCGAACCCAAAGGCCGCTGTCGTAGTCGCATCCGATAAATCGTTCCTTGATGAACATCACTGAACGCTGGTTCGGAACGATCACCCGGCAACGAGTGTTCTGCAGCGTGGCTGAGCATGTTCACACGATCACAAAGTACATCGTCTCTGACAATGCAGAGCTGATAACGTTTGCGTGTCCCAAATCAGCCGGACGAATTCTTAATGAACCGGCAAGAGCAAAAGCCGCTTTGCAAAGCTCATCAACTGCGTGAGAAGCTGCTCTAGTTCATTTGACCTTTGATGGTTCTTTGCGTTTCATCCCAGCCATCTTCCAGAACTTTCACGTATTGTTCGGGAGTCAACAATGGATGGCTTGTGCGGAATGTGTACAGCCAACCGTTGCCGTAGTTGTCTGCGTTAATACCAGCTGGGTCGTTCAGCAGTGTCGGGTTGAATTCCACCACGGTTCCTGCGCACGGAGTGAACATCGACGACACCGCTTTAGCGCTTTCCACCTCGCCAATTTCCTGACGGTCGCGAACATCTGTATTGGCATCAATCGTCCATTCCAGAAAATACACGTCCTGCAGCAGTCTGACGGAATATGATGTAAAGCCAACTCGAAACAAGCCGTCGCCCACATCCTGCAGCCACATGTGGCGAGCACAGTACTGGCGATCGGTCGGAACAACGGCCTTGAATTGGCCCATCATAAAATGTAGCGGTTCAGTCATAGGCCGTACGATAATCGGCGGCGAATGGAATATGAAGCGACGAACAGACGCTCATTGAAAAATCGGCGCGACAGGCTCTGAACGTTTCGGCAGTGGCGGGCGTCTGGTGCGGGAAGTCAGAACTGCTTCGTTCTTCGGTCTACGCTTTGACGTGCCAACAAACGAAAAATGCTTGCGGGAACGCTCATGGACGATCGCAGATTTTCTGAGGGGGGGCCGTGGCTGGAGCGACGTGCGAGCGAAACCACGGAGTTTCCGCGTTCGTGCCTAGTACTACAGTCGTATTTCAGGGTTTGGTTTGTGGGGAGCCTCTGGTCCTG
>CALFSX010000219.1 GCA_937916515.1 uncultured Planctomycetaceae bacterium
TTTTCTGAGCGACGTAGTCGCGTTTCTGAGCGTCAGCTCAAATGGTCTGAGGCACTGCCTCGTTAGAGAGTCTTACTCAAAATCATGCGCGCACGGTACGCGCATGTTGGCCGTAGCGACAACGGAGCGACTCGGCGCTTAGATCGTTCTACGTCTTGCCGCCAACCACGCCACCGGGTCAAGGGCGAAGCCCTTGTCGCAGAAAAAGGCTTCGAACGATGACTTACAGGCGTGGCTTTTGAGGCTTAACGGCGGGTTGCCACGGTGCGATGCCGGTCATATTAGTTTTGCGACGGTAAACACTGGTGCCGCTGGTTGCGTAAATCGTCTTCATGTCTTCGCCTGCAAAAACGAGATTGGAAAGTCGTCCTTCAAGCTTCGGGCGTGACAGAATGACGTGAGTTCGACCGGGTTGGTCAAAAATCTGCACGCCAAGTTTTGTGGCAACAATTAGTTCACCACTGGCCGCCATTGTGCAGCCATCCGCGCCCGTGTTCATTTCGTCCTGAGGTGCGTGTACGTAAAAATATGGCTGGCCGTGTTGCAAACCACCATCGCCCTGAATTTTGTAGCTCCAGACATAGCGTCCCATCGCATCCACAACCTGCAGAAATCGGCGATCGGGTGTGACAATCAAGCCGTTTGGTTTTTCAGGGCCGTTGCCCACATTCTGCGGCTTCGACTGGCCATCCGCCAGATACCAGATGCACTTTTCGTCGGGGCCGGTGAAGTAGATTCCATGGTCCAGAACCACAAGATCGTTGCACGACATGCCGCTGGCAAGATCGGTGCGAACTCCGTCAGAGGCGACTTTCGTGATTATCTTTGCAGAATTGCGAGCACAAATCATGTTACCTTTGCCGTCAAACATTAACGCACTCACGCCCGGCATATCGTCGATGAATTTTGTGGCCCCTTTGCCGTCGGCGTTCACTTTCCAGATTTCGCCGCGTGGTCCATCAACAAAATAGACGCTGCCGTCAGGGGCCAGAGCCGGACCTTCTGTGTATTTGTGACCTTCGCTGACCAGTTGCCAGCCTTCGTCGGCAACGATTCGATCCTTCAATTCCGGATGTTCCGTTGTGTTGGTCGTAATCGGACTGGCATGATCGTTCCATAACCAACGCATGGCATCGGGAAAAATGGACGCGCCATGTTTTCCGTTGTGTCCGCCATCACCCCATTCGTGGTTTACTTCGTAGCCAGCCCACTGCAGAGCTGACAACATCGTTTGGTTGGCATTCCACCAGCTGCCGGCATAGATATTCAGGTCGTTGCGGCCATCCTGCAAAAAGACTCGCAAAGGCTTCGGTTCCGACTTCCGAACCAGCGTTGGGTATTCGTTGCCACCACGCAGTCCCACAAATGTTCCCACTGTGCTGAACACTCGGCGAAACTGGTCAGGACGGTGCCACGCCACACCAAAGGCCGCAATCGCTCCGCTGCTGCTGCCCGCGATGCCTCGCAAGTTCGGATCATCGGTGATTGTGTACGTTTTGCGAAGCAGCGGCAGCATTTCATTAACAATGAATTGCGAGTAACGATCGCTGACGGTGTCGTATTCAAAGCTGCGATTGAAGCGATCCTGAGCGTCGTCACCACCGGACACTACTCCGGGGTTGATGAACAATCCGATTGTGACCGGCATTTTGCCCTGATGGATCAAGTTGTCGAACACGGTTGGAACTCGCCACTGACCTTCTTCGCCAACGTATCCCTTGCCATCCTGAAACACCATCAAAGCCGCTGGTTGGCCGGCCACGTATTGAGCGGGCACGTACACGAAATAATCTCGCTCAGTCCCGGGAAAGACTTTGCTCTGCGTCAAATGATGCTGAATAACAGTGCCTTTGGGAACACCGTCAACACGTTTTGCATCAGGGTGAATCGGATAGTTTTCGTCCGCAGCGATGAGTGTGGAACAGAATATCAAAACGCCACAGGCTGAGATGGAAGCAAGTTTCGCAATTTGCATGAGTGTCTTTGGGGGAGGATTGAGAGTGGGCGAGGCAAAGCTGACGCAACAGAAAGTTGAACCATGACAACCGTGGCAATGATAGCCCCGTTGACGGCAGCAAACCAGCAACTCAAATGAATCCTGGCGCGGCAACAGTCGTGTTTCAGATAAGCATGCATCCTGTCAATGCCGTCTAAGTGCAGTGTGCGAATTCATGCGACGGTCAGCAGCAAATGGTAAGACGCTGACAACCAGTCCATGATCTGCTGAAGGTGTTTTACGAAACGCGACCAACTGAATCCGGCGAAATTCAGCTTCCGGTTCGCAAATATCAGACGAAGACACGATTGCCATGCGAATGAATTGCATCATTACATGGCTTCTGTATAGTTGCCGACCATTATTAATACGTGTCGACAGTCGTGGCGTTTATGATGTATCGACGGGTGCATACATGTTCAACGAAATCGGCGCAACAGCAGTAGCTTCCTTTTCCGTGCCTTGCAGGTGTCAGACGTGAACGATTCAAAGCACGAGCAGATGCTGATCTGGGTTATCCGGCTTGGCGCGTTTCTGTGCTTTGCTGGCTGGACGTGGGTGCATCTTTATTGGGAAGGTCCCTACGGGATTTTGCTGTGGCAGGATTCAACGTACGAACTTGCCACCAGGTTTGGCATCAGCTGGGACGAATTTGTTGGTTCCGGCGCCGAAGACGGACTTGTGCAAAAGTGGCTGGCCCGCATCGGTTGGTTGTACCTGATCTGCACGATTCTGACGCTCACCGCTCGCAAAGGTTCGTGGCTGCAAATTGCCGGGTTGCTGGGTGGTAGCGGATTGCTTGCTGTTCTTAGTTACGCCAAATACGTGTCAGCTCAGCGCCAACTGCCGATGTTTGTTGAACACGGTGGCCAGATGCTGATGCCCGTGGTGCTGGTGTTAGCACTTGTGTTTGGAGTTCGTCACCGAGCAACCATCGTCACCGCGATGATTGCGTTTGTCATGACCTTTGCCGGTCATGGTTGCTATGCATTAAACATCTGGCCAACGCCAGCCACTTTTTACGCAATGACGTGCGTTAGTCTGCACGTCGAATACGAAACGGCTGCATGGCTGATTCGCGTGGCGGGTGTGCTGGACGTCATTGTCTGCATCGGAATATTCATACCCCTGCTGCGTCGTTCCAGCGCGATGTACGCCATGTTGTGGGGTTTTGCAACCGCGATTGCTCGACCAGTGGCAGGGATGTCGTGGAGTCTTTATTATTGGGGAACAGACCAGTTTCTGCATGAAGCCGTGCTTCGAGCACCGCACTTTCTCATTCCTCTATATTTGTTTCTGGTGTGGGACAAACCGCAGACCACATCGCAATTATCCGACAGGGAAATCTTATGAAGCTTCAGGCATGTCTCGCCATCTTTAGTATTGGTATTTTGTTCTCAGGTGGTCCGGCGGAAGCTCAACAAAATCGCCCACGGAACGCCGGTCGCGTGGATCTCTCGATACCACAGGTCGACAAAAAAGACATCATCTGTTTTGCTCTGTACACTGTAGATCACGGAATTCTTAAGCTGACTGCTCAGCTGTATCCGATCGCAGATGGAGACTCAAAAACCGTCCGCCTGGAAATCGAGAAAGCTGGCAAGTGGGTTGAAGTTGCGAAGTCAACAGTGATCGAACGTGGCTGGACAGCTCCGTTCCGAGTTGAAAACTGGGACGATTCCCAGGCGTATAAGTATCGAGTCCTGCATGGCACTGAAGCGACGTACAAAGGCACGATCCGCAAAAACCCAACCGACAAAGACGAGATCATTGTTGCGGGCTTCACCGGTAATTCCATTCAGCCGGTGCATGGTGGCGACATTTCACGCCAGGATATCATCGACAATGTTAATCGCATCGATGCCGACGTGCTGTTCTTTTCCGGCGATCAGGTCTACGACCACAACCGCCACTATGCGGCGTGGTTGAAGTTCGGTCGCGACTTTGGGGCCATCATCAAAGATCGTCCCACAATCTGTCTGCCCGATGACCACGACGCGGGGCAGCCAAATCTGTGGGGCGAAAGTGGAAAGATTTCAACCTTGTCCGGTGCCGCCGATGGTGGTTATTCGCAACCCGGAATCTACGTTCAGGAAGTCGAACGTGCTCAAACCAGCCACCTTCCGGATGCCGTTGATCCCCACAAAATCGGCCAGGGTATCGGCGTTTACTTTACCAACCTTAACTGGGGCAACATCGACTTTGCAATTCTGGAAGACCGCAAGTTCAAGACAGGTCCGGCTGGCCGAGTTCCCAAGCAGGGGCCACGTCCGGATCACATTCAAAACCCAGACTACAACCCAGCCAGCGTGGATGTCCCCGGAGCAATCCTGCTTGGCGAACGCCAGCTGAAGTTCATCGACCAGTGGGCTCAGGATTGGCAGGATGCCGATATGAAGATCGCTCTTTCGCAAACTATCTTTTGCGGTGGAGCTCACATTCACGGTTCTGCCAATGGTCGATTGCACGCCGACATGGATTCCAACGGCTGGCCCCAAAGTGGTCGTAACCGAGCTCTGGCCGTCTTGCGCAAAGCGTTTGCCTTTCACATAGCCGGCGATCAGCATCTGGCGACCATCTTTCATCATGGAATTGAAGAATACCGCGATGCTGTTTGGTCGTTCTGTGTGCCATCCATCGCCAATCTGTACCTTCGCTGGTGGGAACCTCTTCAACCGGGAGAAAACCGCGAACCAGGATCACCAGAATACACTGGCGATCAGCTTGACGGCTTTGCCAACAAGGTCACCAACTATGCGGCCGCTAACCCCGAAAAGAAACCAGCCGGCAATCTGCTGAACACGCGAGCCGCAGGCTATGGTATTGTGCGTCTGAACACGAAAACACGGCAGATCACCATGGAATGCTGGCCTCGGAATGTAGACATCACCGACCCAGCCGCTCAGCAGTATCCCGGCTGGCCTCGCACAATTTCGCAGTTCGATAATTACAATCCGCCTTCATGGGGCAAGCTTGGCGAACTGACATTCGATGTTGAATCCCCCGTTGTGCAACTTGTGGATGCTGCCACCAACGAAATCCTGTACACGGTTCGCGCCAACGGCAGAACCTTTACTGCAGGTGCTCCCAAGGGCAAAACATTTATTGTGAAAGCGGGCAAGAATGCGGCCGACACAGTGATTGTTGAAAAAGCGATGGTGGGCAGCGAACCGAAATCGGTTAGCCTGAAGTAACGACGGTTTTGTCAACAGCCTCGCCCCATTGGCAGGCATGACTGACTTCAATGCATGTACTCGTCGGCATGACGCAACCGTAAACGATCTTTTACGGTTGCTCTGCCGTCGCAGCATTTTAGACGCACATCAAACTGCCACGTAATCGATGGGACAGTTGAAGCAGGATGGGCATCGCCCAGCAATTCATTTGTTGTTGTTGTTGTTGTTGTTGTGTCTGGTGGGCGGTGCCAACCCTACGGATCGTAGCGACAACGAAGCGACTCGGCGATTAGAACTTTCCATGTTTTAGCGCACACCACGCCACCGGGTCAAGGAAAGTGCAGTATGTCAGCGACCCACATCAGCCGCCGGGCGTTAGCCCCGGTTTTCTTCCGTGATGCCTAGAAACCGGGGCTAATGCCCGGCGGCTGATTGAGATATGGTGCTGTTCAGTCAGACTACTTATTGCAGGAACCATGACCACGTTGAGTCAAGTTTTCAGAGCGACAAGGGAGCGTTTCCGATCGGCAGCTTGAATGGTCTGAGGCACCGCCTCGTGATAGTCTTACTGAAAATGATGCGAGCACGGTGCGCGCGTGTTGATCGTAGCGACAACGGAGCGGCTCGGCGATTAGAACTTTCCATGTGTCTGTCGCACACCACGCCACCGGGTCAAGGGCGAAGCCCTTGTTGGGCTTTTTGTGACGGCACAGATTGTCTTCAGTAAGGTTCGATTGAATTCGCTTTGGCATGATCTTTCCACGTGTTGCTGAAACTGAACGGAATGAACTTCGAATGAAAACTCACCCTGTTTTGCTGGCAATCACAATCCTGGCTGTCGCGTGCCTGACGTTGAATGACGCTCACGCTCAGGAGTTTCTGAAATTCTCAGACAACTGGGTCGCCACAGACGCGCTCGGCAGAACTTTGCCGCAGCATGCTGAGGCGGGTGATCGAAAGTCTGAAAAGTTTGTCGGCGTCTTTTATTTTGTGTGGGTTGGCAATCACTCGCAGCAGGTCTACGACATCTCCAAAATTCTGCAGCAGCAGGATGAATCCAAACGCAAGTGGGGCGCTGAACATGCCACACACTTCGGTTTTGAACCGGAATATGGCTATTTTCATGCATCCGATCCGTGGGTTATTCGCCGCGACATGCAGATGCTGGCCGCCGCTGACGTCGACTTTATCTATCTGGATGTCACTAACACGCGGATCTATGAAGACACCGTCCACGAATTGTTAAAGGTGATTAAGCAGATGCGGCAGGAAGGGATTGCCGCTCCGCAGGTCACGTTTTGCACAAATTCGGCAAGCGGCAAAACGATGAATCGCATCTACGATCGATTCTACAAGTCGCCCGACAATGCCAGCCTGTGGTTCGGATGGGAAGGACGTCCTTTGATTTTCGGCATCGCTGAAGATCCCGTTTTGCGTCAGGAAGTCGCGAACGCTTTCACGATTAAGCGAAGCTGGGCCTGGACTGCAGCAAAGAAGGAACCAAATCACTGGCAGTGGCTGGATAACTATCCTCAGGACTATGGCTGGAGCGAATCGCCGGACATTGCTGAACAGATTCCCGTTGCGACTGCATCACACGCCAGCAATTCGCAGGGAAGAAGTTATCACAACCGCTCACAACCTGCAGTCGGGCCAGACTACATGACCGAACACAGCCAACAGGGGCTGCATTTTGAAGAGCAGTGGCAGCGAGCTCACCAGGTTGATCCGAAAGTCGTGATGATTACCGGGTGGAACGAATGGATCGCCATGCGTTTTATCAACAAGCAACAGGCAAAGCTGTTCGCCGGTCGCCCCGCGATGCAGGATGGCACCTGGTTTGTCGATGTCTTCACGCAGGAATTCAGCCGCGACATTGCTCCCATGAAAGGCGGCTATACCGACAGCTATTACTACCAGATGGTGGGGCATATTCGACGTTTCAAGGGGCTCTCTGCACCAGCCCAACGTCCTGAACCCAGCGAGATTCAGATCGACGGCACGTTCAACGACTGGACGAATATTCCGGCTGTTTATCTGGATCCTCAGAAAGACACAATGCACCGTTCGTTTCGCGGAACCGATCCAGCCGTAACCTATACCAACTCGTTCGGGAGAAACGACATCGTGTCTTCTCAAGTTGTCGAAGGCGGTCAACAGGTTCACTTCATGGTCAGCACTGCGGAAAACCTGACTGCACACACCGATGAAAACTGGATGGTTCTGCTGATTGATGCTGACCAGAACGAAGCCACCGGCTGGGAAGGCTACGACCTGGCGATCAATCGGAACGCTGTTTCAGAATCGGAATCAACCGTCGCAAAGTGGGTCGATGGCGCGTGGCAGTCGACGGGAAAAATCCCGATCGCTTATGAAGGTAAACACCTGGAACTCAGCGTTGCCAATGACCTTTTCCCAAGAGAACCGAATCAGAGCTTCGACTTCAAGTGGGTCGACAACGTCAGCCTGAAAACAACAGACTCGTTGTTTCTGGAAGGCGATGCCGCCCCCGATCGCCGGTTCAACTTTCGATACTAACTGGGCAGCAACCGTTTTCCATCAGCCGCACGGCGTTAGCCGCGGTTTTTGAACGCGTTATGCCCAACCCAGGCGAACGCCCTGTGGCAAATGTCGCTAATAGAAATGCTGACGTTTCATCAAACATGGAGCTATCCAGCTAAGCCGTTGACAAAAACACATCGTGCCAGTTTTGACGAAACATTAGCACGTCCGCAGCCCGATCAGCCGGACCGCGTTAGCCGCGGTTTCCCGCCATGTGCATTCCGGTTACATGCATTCCCCGACCGCTGACGCATCACGGCTTTATCAATCAATCCCCAGGGGCAACGTTAGTCGCCAATGGCCGCGTTGAAGGCGACGCTGCGGCGTTCTCCTGTGCCAATAAATGGCTCGGCACCGTGCAGCAGCCATGCGGGAAAAATCAGCAGTTCGCCCACCACCGGTTTAAAGCTGATCAACGAACGAGAAAGCCGCTGCTTACCGCCTGACATAAAGTTAATATACCCCGCCTGTCGACCGGTAATATAGTTTCCCTGCTCGTGTTCTTCATCAACGTCCGGTACTTTCAGATACATCACGCCGGACACATCACCACTGTGAAAGTGCATTGGGCTGGGCGTGCCGGAATACTGACTGACCACCCAGAATCGCTCCAGCGTCAGCTGGCTCAGAACTTCCTGCTCAACACCCTGAACATACCTGGCCACCTGCACAGAAATCCAGTGCATCAGAGAATCGTCGCCACCGCTGCGGCTGAATTCTTCCGACAGCAGACACGTTCCTCCCTGGCCTTCAGAAAACAGTCCGTCAACATGTTCATTCACATGTTCGACAAGATATTCCGGCATTCGCGTGCGTCCAATCAATGGGCCAAATGGAGACAGAAATTCCATCTCTGTGGATTCTCGCAAAACAAACAGCGTTTCATCGCGAGCTTCATACCGGCTGAGCCTGCGAAGCTTGTCTTCATCGTGCATGTTGAAATCCTGTTGAATGAGCGTAAACAAGCGAAACGCAAAATTGCCGTATGAAACACGGCAATGTCGCATCCGCCGCAGCAGCAACATATCATGTTTGCCACCGCAATTCATTCAGCAGACATCCTGCTTAACAAGGGCTGCGTCCTTGACCTGGTGGCGTGGTTGGCTGGAAGACATGGACGTTCGAATCGCCGAGCCGCTCCGTTGTCGCTACGACCAACATGCGCGCACCGTGCGCGGACTCTAACACCACCCTGTGAACCAGCAGGCCGTATGTGTGTCTGAGTTCGAAATACATGCTTCTTGATAAGTGGCGACGAAGTCAGTTCGCCACAACGAAAAGGAATTTCAGTGAAACGATTATTGGATGCGATTCTTGTTGTCGACGTAGAATCGACCTGCTGGGAAGGCTCGCCGCCGCCCCATCAAACCAGTGAGATCATCGAGATCGGCCTGTGCACACTTGACCGAACAACGCTGACTCGCACGCAGAAACGCAGCATTCTGGTGAAGCCCGTTCAGTCGCAGATCAGCGACTTCTGCACACAGCTGACGACTCTAACGCCCGACATGTTCACCAACGCCGGAAGCCTGGCAGAGGCTGTTAACACACTGAAAAGCGAATACCGCTCAAAGGAACGATTGTGGGCCAGCTGGGGAGACTATGACCGTCGTCAGTTTGAAAAAGTCTGCCAGGCTCAGAACGTAAGCTATCCCTTTGGAGTCGGACACCTGAATGTGAAGACGCTGTTCGCCGCCGCTGTGGGAAGCCAGCGAGAACTGGGACTTGGCGAAGCTTTCAGCCATCTGGGCCTGACAATGGAAGGCACTCACCATCGAGGCCACGACGATGCCTGGAATATCGCAGAAATTCTATGCCGCCTGCTGAAGTCGATGAGAAGTGAAATCGCGTGAATGTATTTGAATTACCTCGCTCGCTTTCCTTGACAGTGCCATTGTCCTGCCACAGCTTTCGTTTGCACAACCGGAAAAAGACGGTGCCATGCAAAACAGGCAAAAAATGAGTGGGCTGCATTTTCATTGGTGTACATCATGGCAATACCCCAAAAAAAGAGCCGATCTATAACGGTCGACGGCCTGGATTTCCGCTGGCACCTTTCCATCAATCGCAACGCTCCATTTTATCGGATCGCCACAATTGCCATTGAGCTTGCGGCTTCCCCCGGTGCGCGGCTGGTCGTCTTCCCAATCGGCGTCGACTTTAACTACGTGGATTACGACCGAGACGAACCGTTTACACCAAAGGTAGTCGAACTCTTTATTCGAAGTGCTGTTGAGGCCGGATGGGAGCCAAAAGCGTCCACCGGCACATTTTTTTTGGGGAGAGGCGACTGCCACGCTGATGCACTCACAAGCAAGCCCGCAACTTAAGTCCCGATGCTGGACTCTTCCGTCGTGTAAGCGGCCTGAATCGAATACCACAGCGACGCCGCTCCGGCAATGGATGGCAGCGGCACCAGCGATCGAATGGCGCCTGTGCCGGAACTGCGCTCCGCTTGGTGCTGCGGAGTTTCGCTCCAGATCGGATGCGTGTCGGTGCCCCCCAGTGGCTCGTCAAGCCCCGTGATGTCCAGATACAGAATGTTGGCCCCTCCATGAGCCATCGTTCCCGTCACCACATTCCGCCCCGTGCCACTGGCTCTGCCAGTGTTGTACCTTGCCCTGTCGTTACGGGCATCTGACGGCCCTGACATCTGTGCTGATCTGTGTCATCTGTGGTTAAATTCCAAGACTGTTTTTCCTGACCACAGACTTTACAGATGGACACAGATAAAGCACAAACAAAGCCCGGTCAACGCGGCGGGCCATGCTTTCCAAATTCCAACATCTGTCAAGTTCAGGTGAACGTGATCGGCAAAAAGATGTTCGGGCAAAAAGATCAATACTGAAGTATTTTTGCCCGGCCATCTTTTTGCCCAATTTCTTAGACCAACATTCTGCGATATCAGGCAGGGTTGCCATCAGGAAACCGGGCCAGGCACGAAAAACCGTTTCCTGCCGCCGCACGCTTCTCTGGTTCCCCTAAACAACCAGCAAGTTCCCGAACATCCGATTCGTTGTCTTCAGGGTGGATGGCCCACCCATGCTTTTCCGAGCATCCGGAGTGGCCGCTCGAAAGACGAAGAACAGACCCATGCCAAGACAAACGGCTATCGCGAGCGATGGAAGACCTGAAAACAGACCCGCCCCCTTATTCACTTTCACTGACGGTGACATGCAGCACGACCGAGTCGCCTGGGCATCCGGCGTGCCATGCCGTTATGGCAACGACTCTGTCTCAACCGTTCGGACCGAATCGGTTCTAACAATCGCTGGCAGCAGCAGCAATGATAGCGCGGACACTGCGCAGAGTGACAGAATTCCATACGCATAGCCGTAGCCTGCCACCAACTGCCCTAACAACAAAGTTGACCAGGCTTCACAACCGTTTGTCGCTCCCATGTACGCGCTGAACTGAGTTGCGGCAATCCGGGGTTCTGTCATGTCCATAAACAGGGCATATGCGGCAACCGTAAATACGCCAATCCCCAGACCTGTCACGGCAATCGGAAGCAGCAGCAACCAGCCGCCCACCTCGTTCGTAACGATGTCAGTAATTGCGACTGCTGAAAGCGAAGCAACAATAAAGGCCAGGGCGCCTGCAACAAAGCTGTTCCTCTGAAACCGATCTGCCAGGCAGCCCCCCAGCACAGAACCGTAGACCATCGCCCCGATCATCACGGTCGCAGTGAACGTTCCGACTTCGTTTTCAGAAAGTCCTCTGTCAATCAAAAAGGGGCCGATAATGACTTCAAATGCTTTGAAGGCGGCTGGCCCCGTTAAAGCAAACGCAAACGCGGCCCAATGTCGCGGTCCTTTAACTGCACTTGCCAGGTCGCGTGCAACCGATTTCACGCGGTCCACAAACCGAATAGGGTTCTTGTCGTTTGGCAGGGAATCGTGTTCGAGCATTGGAACGTGCGAGCAAAGCAGCAAGCCGCCGGAGAAACTCGTTATCGACACCAAAACAACCACAACCGCGGTATCGCCGATCAACGAGCCCAGCAATAACGCTCCACCTCCCATGGCAGCTCGGCCCGCCAGCATTCCCGCCTGCATCCAGCCATTCAGGGCACCTCGTTCTGTGGCGTCCGTGACGGAAATGCAAAGAGCGTCGATGGCTACATCCTGAGTGGCCGCAGCGATGGCATGCATCACCAAAAAGACACTCAAAAGTTTCATGGACTGAACCGGGTCAATCCACAGCAGCGGCAACAAAGTGACGGCCATCATAAACTGAGCCGATAGAACCCAGTGCTTCAAAGTCCATCGACGTGAACGCAGAACGTCAACAAGAGGGGCCCACGCAAACTTGAAGGTCCAGGGAATCACCAGCACTGCCGTCAAAGCTGTGATCTGTTGAATGGAGACGTCCGCAACTTTCAAACGCGTCGGCAAAGCCAGCCACAGAAATCCAATGGGCGCTCCTTCGCTTAAGTACAAAGCGGCAAACAGCAATCTGCGGCGAAACGGAGTTGCCAGAAAGTCCATGCGAGAAGTCAATTTGATTCAGCCTTCCAAGGGCTTCGCCCTTGACCCGGTGGCGTGGGATGCGGCAAGACATAGGCAGCTGTGACCGCCGATCCGCTCCGTTGTCGCTACGAAAACCTGACTCAATATATAACCTACACCGTCAGAATTGAATTGTTGCGTCTGTTTACCCCCTTAACGTGTAACCCCAGGAAATAGCAGGAACCCTTTTCGGATGAATTCGTTCAGTTTTCTGTGGCCAGGCGAAAGTTGGCCGACTGGCTTAGAAACGTTTGAGGATTGTCAAACGTGACTTTGTCGATCGTCGACAACGCGTGGCCTCAACGTTTCATTTCCAGTCTGGCTTTCGGAACGGCCAATGGATCGCTGCAGCCCCAGTCGCCAGCGGAATTCATCCAGATGCGTTCGCTGCCGTACATCTCGATAATGTCGGTCGCTCTTTGAGGCGTCACTTTGGTATCCGGATATAGCGTCATTCCCGCCCAAAGACTGAGCCGGACCATTCAGCCCCATTTCGTGAAGTTCCATGTGAATGGAGCCACCCACAACCGGTCCGATCGCCTTAAGCCACGATATGGGGCGCAAGAAGGCAAGGTCATAGTCCACACCGCCTTGAGTCATGTTCAGTCGCACAGCTCGCCAAGTAGCGGGATCAATATCTGAAGCGGCCTGAGTCTGCTCTCGCAGTGGATTCGTTCCGACAACTCGCTGACCAAGACGAATGTCTTCGATGTTCTGAGTAACAAGTTCAACCGACGCAGAAATCGGCTCAACGGTCTTCACGTCCGGAAGAACAGTATTCAAAGCCTGAGCATCCGGCGTGGCCGCTCGAAACGCGAACAACAAACCCGTGCCAAGACACACGGCAATCGCCGTGCGGTGGAGGAGTGAGTCGTCTTCCAATCAAAAGGTGAGACTCAAGTTGAATTATTCCGCGACGCCCCCTTCGGAACGCTCTGTACGGTCAAGCAAATCCTGCAATTCGTCGTGCAATGATGCGTTCGCAGCTATTTGCGGCGCAAATGACGAATGCTGGCATACTGCGTGTTTGGCCTCCCGCAGAGATAGCTCAAAGTGCGTTCGGACGGCTTTGATGGTCTCAACGATAGAGAACTTTCTATCTGAAAGATCCGCAATGAAATCCTGCAGTTCACGGGGCGTTTTAGTCACGGAGTAGACTCACACTGAAAGTTGTGATTGTGAAGGACACGGCGGGCGATAATCCGTCTATTTTGTCAGGTCAATCAGATAGTCCGGCAATTTCCCCGGTTTAGCTGATGTGCTTGTGCCCACTCGGTTCGCAGTTATCCGGAGTTTATCGAATCCCATTGAGCGAACTTGGTCGTACAGCTGGGAACGAGCTTCCAATGCTTCGCGCCCAAGACCAGAAAGTGGGGTCCCACCTGTTGCAAAGACTGTGGTGTCCTTGAGATGCAATAGAGCCCCAGAAATTTCCTTTTCAGCGATCAAGTCAACTTGCCCCTTCGACGTCTGGAAGGTCATTTCGAACAGGTCGTCATACTCCGCATTATGCACCAACAACACATCATCGCCAGCGTTTGCTGCGACATAGTAGGTGTGAAAATCTTCGACCTGAAAGTTGAAGACGGGAATTCCGTTGGGGAATTCGTTTCGGGTTGAGCTGACAAGGGTCTGATTTTTGCCGTGCGGATCGGTGACCTGGTGACCAACGGGCAGCGAACCGGCTTCCAGAAATTCGTCAGCGCTCACCGACCAAAACGGGTGCTCGTCCGTGGTGGAGAGCGTTTGCTGATCGCCATCGGTCGATTCAAACGTCAGGTGCCGCAGATGAAAGGAGGTTCGTTTGTAAACTTCCTTCACCGGCTTCAGGCCGATTTCCTGCCCATGCTGGTCACGAGCCAGAACCAGATCGCCCGCCTGAATGTCTTCGATATTGCAGGTCGTCAGTATCGTATCAGGAACCGCTGCATCAACAGTTTCGCTGACGGTCACCGCCTGCACGGCTGCAGTCGCCCGAGCATCCGGCGTGGCCGCTCGAAAGGCAAAGAACAAACCCGTGCCAAGACAAACGGCAATCGCCGTGCGGTGGAGGAGTGAATGGCATTTAAAGTGCCTGTCCTTGCTCCTTTCTTCCAATGTAGTCATCACTCTCCGAGTGACGTTCCGCCATAGTTTCCGTGCAAACTTCTGTGTGTGCCAACTTAATGAATCGGCCAATCTGCTGGTCATGCGTGTTTCGTCACTCGGAGAGTGACGCCTACATTTGTGAGACACTCAACGAATTGCTTCTCGTAGATCCGGAACGAAAAGCGAACGCCCGAACGGTACCACGCATATTACGGATTGACTTGGCCCAAGTTGGCAAAACTGTGCATGGAGTCAAACGTGATATGTGTGGTACCGATTGCCGTACCCAGTGTGCCAATAAAGGAACCTGACCCAATACTGTTCGGCACGGCAAGTGCTTGTGGTTTGAAATCTTAACATAACCTT
>CALFSX010000220.1 GCA_937916515.1 uncultured Planctomycetaceae bacterium
CTCACCGCCATTCCAACCCCGCCAAGCGCCACACTTTTCCGCCGCCGTTTACAGAGAACTTTGTTGGGGCGTTGTCGCCTGTCCGGAGCGTGTCCTTTGACTGTCCAACCCCGGACACCTGAGGTGTTGACGGAAGTTGCTCCCTCCAGCAGCTTTAGGGTGCAGCGGGCTTGCTTCGCAACCCCTTGCCCTCTTGGATTCCTGGGCAACTGATCGCTGATGGCTCTCAGACCCCAGACGCTTCGCTAATCCAAGAGGGCAAGGGCTTGGCTCCCCGTCTCTCGCTTCACTCGATTCCGGTCCGCGGCGCCCCTGCACCCTTGCCGAAACGACGATCGAATTGACTATCAAATTAACAGAAGCGTGTTTCGGCACTTTGGCTAAGCCAAAGAAAAGCTGCCCCCTCCATGTTGACCTGAATTGTCGGAGCCAGATTTTCGCAATGACACTTCTGAGGACAGAACGAAAATCCGATGCTCGCTTCGCCTCCATAATTTCTCGTTCACTTCGTTGTTCGATTCCAATCCAACACCGACGCAGATTTTCGAATGCCTGTCTAATGTCGATGAACAACCGATGCTCCGATAACATTCAGCTGACGACTTGAACCGCCTTTAGAATTTAAACGAACAACTACGTCCTATCGTATCTCTGTTGTAAACCGTTCAATTCCCTCGATCCAGTGAAGGACTTCCCGATGAAGAGTATTCTTGATTCGCCAACGATTAGCGGCCGTGCTTTCTTCCCGCGGAATTACGACCTTGACGAAGTTAAGCTCCTTGAGTTGAGTGGCACAACGCTGGCGTACCATCACACTGTGGTTGACCCAATATCGCTGACGTTGCTGCACTTTCACGGAAATGGGGAGACGATCGCCGACTACTTGAATGGACAGTTTCATCAGTTCTATAAGCTCGGTATCAACATCGTGTTTATGGAGTATCGCGGTTACGGCCAGTCATTCGGGGTGCCAGAACTGGTTGCCATGCTGGATGACGGAGAGGAATTCGTGAAAGGCTTGGGATTGTCGTTCGATCGCGTCGTTGCGTTCGGACGTTCAATGGGAAGTCTGTATTCGATTGAATTAGCCGCTCGCTAGCCGACTCTTGCGGGATTAGTAATCGAAAGTGGAATTCATGATCTCGCCGAGCGGCTGAATGCGTGGGGTGCGGGCCCACAGTCTTCGAGCCGGGATATCGAAGACGAATGCCAAACGTATTTCGACCATGATTCGAAGCTTGGCAAATATCCCGGTCCCATACTTATCCTTCACGCGGAACGTGACCACATCATCGATATCTCACACGCTGAGCGGAATCATCAGGCGAATCCCAACCGATCGACACTGGCCCGACTTCCCCATGGAGACCATAGCTCCGTAATGCCGTTCAACGTCGAGCAGTATTTCTCGGAGCTTAGGTCCTTCCTGCGGCTTTCCGAGAATTGAATACCAACAACCCGAATCTCAATCTGCTGGTCGAGACAATGCAATGCTCCGAAAACGATTTGGTGGTTACGTTCACTTAAAAATCAGGCATCGTTCTACGACCGTTTGCTAAATCGGTGGCGTCTCTCAACGAGAAACCCTGTGGAAACATAACTCAACGGATTTTGGACTTGAATTGTCGGAGTCAGATTTATTTAATGAGGGCTCTGAGGATGACGACTCAGAGTTGACTTCCGTTCGAGACACGGCTTGGCGGTTGACGAAGACGTCATCTGAAGAAGCTCGCTTTGCGAGTACATCACTTTCCCCCACCTATCATGATCAAGCTTTTACGAAAGTACGTTCAACTGGTTCAATCGACCAGACGACCGTTGAGAAACGGCAAGCCCGGCCAGTTGACCCCTGGAATCGGACTTGAAGTCTCATTGTTGAGCGTTTACATGGTATTGGGAGTCGGGCACTTAGTGCTCTTCTTCCGAGTCTAAGGAGAGAGTGCCACACAACTGGTGTTCGTGTCAACCAGATTGTGCGGAGGTCAGGCGGACTCACTGGAGATGTCGCAAGACATTGTAGGTGACAACACTGGCTGATATAGCAGTCTCAATGAGGCTGAACTCTCATCGGGAAGCGACGCTCCGTCGCTTCTCACTATTTCACATTCACCCAGACCAATTCGTCTGATGGATGAGAGTTCTACTAACTGCCCATTGATCGCCGGACGACTTTAATGACCATGATCCTTCAACCGCGGGACATCAAGGTACTCGCGCATTTTGCTCGCTATTTCATGCTGACATCTCGTCAGGTTCGTGAGTTGGAGTTTCCGGACGACAAGACAGGACGAGCTACACGCCGTCGACTGACGCTGATGGCAAATGAAGGACTTCTTCGCAAGCGAAGTCTCTACGTTGTCAACCCAAAGGATGGCTCCGCAACTCCGGTCTACCACCTCGATCGGTCAGGGCGAGACTTTCTGGCCGGACACTTTGATGAAGAAACTCTGCGTTTGTTGCCGATTGAGCCATCGCAGCCTCAGCATCTGTATCACTACGTCGCCGTTGCAGAATCTCACCGCCTCTTCGATGAATCCATCACAAAGACGACGGAAGCGGTAACGATTGCTCGCTGGTTCAACGAAGACGAGATCATCAATCCTGATGTCGAACGAGCCAGCGAACGACGCTACCTACGAACCGATTTTAATGAGTCGCCCAAGGTTGTCTGCATTCCGGATGCCGCGTTTCTGTTGAACTACGGCGAACACAGGATTGCCGTGTATCTTGAACAGGATCGCGATACGTTCTTTCACGATCGTGTCGCCGCCCGGAAGAGTCGCGGTTACGAACGATTGCTGGCATCCAAACGCCACCGACAACACTTTCCTGAATCAACGTTTGACTTCTTCTACGTACTATTCGTGGCTCCGACTGCAAAGCGAGCTGACCAATTGTGTCGTGCGTTTGCAAAGCGAAATCAGGAATCGGATGCAGCGAAAGTCTACCGATTCGCAGCTCTCGATGAAGTCACCGCAGACAATCTGTTATTCGAACCAGTACTTCGATGTTGTCACCGCGACGAAAAAGTGTCGCTGATAAAACGGATTGAATGAGCCCGCCACGCAACCGTGAGAGGCGTTGATCACAAACCTGTTCAGGGACAGTCGCGTGATCGATTTCTCTCGTGTGGATTTACATATTTTCCCCAATTACTATGACCAATTCAAAACAGGAGACTTCAAACAAGCCAATCAGCCGCATCACGCTGAAAGGTATAACGGCCAGCGTGTTTCGCAACGAAACCGACAAGGGTGTCCCTTTCTTCAAGGTAAGCATCACACGGACGTTCAAAGACGGCAAAGAGTTTCGTTCCACGTCAGCGTTCAACCGCGACGATCTTCCCCTTGTTGGTGAAGTGGTTCGCCGAGCGTGGCTGGAAGTGATTAAGCATGAGGCCGATGAAGCGTCGTCGAAATCAGACGACGCGAAGTAGATCTGAGTGGGCTGCCCTGACGGCCCACAAACCCAACATTCTGCGTGACTTTTGTAGTCGTGTCGGCGTGTCACAGTCCGAAGCACTGGAAAGTGTTGTGAAACTGTGAAAGCTGAAGCAGACCCTCGATCGTTGATCGATTCTCTGAAGCTTCGCTCCGAAGCTTCTTCACTTTCTGTCAAACACCGCCCACGCGGTTCGTGATACACCAGAGGTTTTTTCTGCTCAACGGTTGCGGCCGTCCGACAGAGAAGGCTGGTGACTTTGTATGTGGCACGACGCCACATTTCTGTTTCATTCCCCCCTTTTTTTATGGCAACACGTTCCCTGATCGCCCGCGCATTGGATGTCGGGTTCGAGTCTGTTTATTGTCACTGGGATGGCTATCCACAGCATAACGGTGAGATTTTGCTGACTCATTACAGGACGGCTGAAGCTGTCGCTGAACTTCTGTCCTTCGGAGACATTTCCGTTCTTGGTCCCATGATAGGTGTGGCTCACGATTTTGAGCAGACTGGGCATTCGCCCTTCACAACGTTCTATGGTCGTGACCGCGGTGATGCGGGCGAAAATACTCGACCGATTCATCATCCGTTTCTGCGACGAGTGCTGGGACGAGCTGAATCATGCGGCTGTGAATTTGTGTATGTCTTTGAAGACGATTATTGGTCCTGCTGCAAACGCGGGCCTTAATATTTCGGGCTGAACAACGGCGTAGAATTCTCAAGCTTCCAACGGCTGGATGACATGTTGAACAAAAACGTGTGATGAATGAATGTGTACGGATTAGCAGTCGCCGCAACGGCTGCGTTCCGACGCACGCTTTGGAAAGTACCTGCACCTGATGGTGAGGTCAACCGGGTGTAAGCAACTGCGACGTCTAGCGACGTTCCTGCTGCCGTCACCGGTTAATTCAGGCCATGCTTTGGTCAACTCTTTGAAACGCCTGCTCCCGGCGTTTCTCTCTTTCGAGCGTTCCCATTGTGGGATCGCCGTGCGCTTACCA
>CALFSX010000221.1 GCA_937916515.1 uncultured Planctomycetaceae bacterium
CACATCGACTGACGTACGTACATCGTATTGGGCAACAACTATTAACCCTCCACCAATCAATCAGTGACCGTTGATGCAATAAACAGATGACAGGTACATACCCAAACACACCTAACGCCGCTTCTGGATTTCGGTGGCTTCAGAACTGAAACCCCAAATCTGGACGTCAGTAACAGCATTCGCATCGCTCTGTTTAACTTGTCATGGAACTTTCAAATGTCTTTGGCTTTCGTTGGTCGCCAGCCAATTTTCAACACCAACCTACAGGTCTATGGTTACGAAATTCTGTTTCGCAGCAGCATGGACAACCGTGCAATAATTGAAGATGGAGACGAAGCTACTGCAAAGCTTGTCATCAACACGTTTACGGAATTGGGACTCGCACAAGTCACCGGCAGCCACACGGCCTTTATCAATATTACTCGTAACTTTCTGTTGAACGGCTACGCATACGCATTGCCGCGAGACGCCGTTGTGTTGGAAATCATTGAAGACATTGAACCAACAGAAGATGTCATCCGTGAAATTCGCAAGCTCTCAAAAGCTGGTTACAAAATTGCACTGGACGATTTCGTCTATAGCCCTCACCTGCAACCACTGATTGACGTGGCCGACATTATCAAAGTCGAACTTCCTGCAATCACACCAGAAGACTTGCCGCACCACGTCGAATTATTGCGCAGCTCCGGCGCAGCAATTCTTGCAGAAAAAATCGAAACGCACGAAGAATTTGAGTTCTGCCAGCAGCTTGGCTTTGACTTGTTTCAAGGCTACTTCCTGAGCAAGCCCAAAGTCATCACCGGAAAGCGAATTCCTGAAAATCAACTTTCCACATTGCAGCTGATGAACCTGCTGCATTCCGAAGATACGGACATGGCGGCAGTGGTCAGAACGATCAGTGCCAACCCGACTCTGTGCGTTCGAATCCTGCGTTTTGTCAATGCAGCTTCGACTGGGCTAAGAAACCGCATCGATTCTATCCAAACAGCTGTCAACCTTTTTGGCCTGAATCGACTTAAAACATTTGCCAGCCTGGCACTGCTGGCGACAACCGCCGATGCAAAACCGGCGGAGATCACCAACGCGGCGCTAACGCGAGCTCGCATGTGCGAACTGCTGGGAAAACTGAGCGGACATGAATCCACAGAAATGCACTTCATCGCCGGCCTGTTCTCACTACTCGACGTACTGCTTGACCAGCCAATGGTCAAAGCACTGGACTCGGTGCATCTGGCAACGGAAATCGAACAGGCCATTCAACACGAACTGGGCCCACTTGCCGAAGTTTTATCCTGCATTCTGAACTACGAAAAGGGAAATTGGGATCAAGTTCAACTATCCAACGTCGATCCTGCAGCAATTCGGAATGCTTACCTTGAGGCAACCAACTGGGCGGCCCAATCGCTGGCAGACTTTTGAACCAGAATTTGCAAACAGAAACGTCAATAGTTGACGTGCTCATTGGAATTTTTTCACGCACACATAAGCACGTCTTACTCAACAGATTTGCGGCAACGAACGTTTCGAGTCATCTACATGACCGAATCCCACGGTCCCGTAATCGCAAAAGTAATTCCGGGCGTCTGAATGTTCGCAAACATCCAGACTCCGTCCGGACTAAACGAAGCTCCCGCCCATTCTTTGTTTCGAAAGTCGCCCTTGAAGCCGTTCTTTTCGCCACGCAATTCAACGTTATTTTCGGCAAGCAACTTTAAGTTACCTTCCTGCGAAAGAGCGAACATGCGTTGAGGAAACTCGGTCACTCCGTAGTTATTGTCTTCGCACAGGACAAGTCCCCCTTGAGGACTCACGCACAAATTGTCAGGCATGTTCAAGACCTGCTTCGCCGGGCTTTCAAACAACAGTGTCAGCTTTTCTGTGACTGGATCATACTTCCAGATTTGCCCCGCTTTTGCCTGGCCGCCACTGGTGGCATCGAAGTACACGTATTCGTTGCCAAACCAGCAACCTTCCAGTCTGGCGAATGTTGTGGCCCCCAATTTGGCCGCCTGCTTGTAAACGCCAAGTTCATCCGGCAAACCTTTGTTTGATGAATGAGCTTTTTCAGGGTCTGAAATTTGGTGCCAGCGCACGTCGAATTCAGCCCCAGCCGCAACGCCTCCTCGCAGATCGGGCTGACCGACAACTTCTGCAACTTCCAACGTTCCGCCTGCCGCCAACTGGCCGTTTTTTTGCGGAACAAAACGATAAAACGCCGAAGTGGTACGATCTTCAGTCTCATACACAATGCCGGTGTTGTGATCGATACAGACCGCTTCATGAACAAAACGCCCCATCGATTTCAACGGAATCGGCTGACTGCTGCCATCCGGGTGGACTTCAAAGATCCAACCATGTTCCTGCTTGAATCCTCGCACCACATCTTTCTTGTACCGGTCAATATCCCCTGGCCCAAGCACCGTTTCTTCACACGTCAACCAGGTCCCCCACGGCGTAATGCCGCCGGCACAGTTTCGACTGGTGCCAGCAAAACTCACCCAGCTATCAAGCAGCTTTCCCTGCTTGCTGTCGAAAACAAGAGTCGTGCAGCCTCCCTGAGCCTGCGAATCAAAAGCCGCGGCTTCACCCAATCGCGACAACGCGGGACCATCAGAACCGACCTCGTGATTTCGCACCAACGTTAACACGTCGCCATCAACAGCCACAACGCCCATGCCATCGTGAGCCGCAGGTGTCGCCACGCCGCCTTTCATAAGATCGCGCGTCCATCCAAACGACAAATACCGAAAGCCTTCCGGCAGCCGCAGCAATGGCAGGCCTGTGGTTTCGTCGATTGTTGGAACCAGCGAATTTCCAACCTTTGGGCTACCTCCGCAAGCCAAACGCCCACTCAGCGAAGTTAACGCCGCTGAGACTCCAAAGGCCGAGCAAACAGAAAAACCTGCACTTAGAAATTCGCGTCGAGAATGGGCCACAGTTGATTCCTGAGATCATTGAAAAGGTTGCGATAACATTGGAAACGAATTCAGCGAACGGACAACGATTACAATGTCAGTTGGTTTTCTACGGGCTCAACAGACGCTTCATGTTCAGACTTCAGCTTTCGCAGCTGTTCAACAATGTCAGGATGCTCTTTTGCCACGTCATATTCCTCACTGGGATCATGCCCCAGATGAAACAACAACGGCGGGTCGTGGACAACAGCTGCCTTCTGACCAGTATACGACGTCTTGGTTTTGAAATGAGCCTTGTACATGCCCGATCGAACAGCAAAACACTCTTCGCCGTGATAGTAGAACATGTCTTGACGAGGACTTTCGCCGTCAGCAAACAACGCCGGTGATAAGTCGTGACCATCCAACTGGCGATCGGTCGGCACAACGGCTCCAGAAACCGCCGCAATTGTTGGCAGCAAATCCAAAGTACTGCCCATCTGCATCACAACACCCGGTTTGATTTTGTTCGGCCACCAGAAAATCGTTGGCTCGCGCATGCCACCTTCCCAGGTAGATCCCTTACCGTCTCGCAACAATCCGGCAGAACCGCCCTGCTGCTTAAAAGATCTCCACGGGCCATTGTCAGACGTAAACACCACCAATGTGTTATCGGCCACGCCTTCGTCTTTCAACGCATTCAGAACGCTGCCAACTGACCAATCGATTTCCTGAACAACATCGCCGTACAAACCACGACGGCTCACATCAGTGAACTCCTTCGAAACAAACAGCGGAACGTGCGGCAGATTGTGAGCCAGATAGATAAAGAACGGCTTGTCACCACGGTTTTTGATCAGACTCACCGCTTCTTCGGTGAAGCGTTTTGTAATCGTGTGCTGATCCGCTGGACGTTCAACAATCTTCTCGCCTCGCATCAAAGGAACGTTGAAATACTCTGTCTTCGGTTCATCAAATTTCAACTTATTCTTAGGAGCAGACGGCAGCGCATCCATATCGTTGGAATACGGAATTCCGAAATACGAATCGTAGCCGTGACTTGTCGGAAGGTACTGCGGAAGATGCCCCAGATGCCACTTTCCAATCGCGTGAGTTGCGTAACCCTTTTGCTGCAGCATGCGGCCGATCGTCACTTCACTGGCTGGTAATCCGCCTTTCGAATTCGGAAATAACACTCGTCGAGTGTTCGAACACATGCCATTTCTAATTGGATAGCGTCCGGTTTGCAGAGCCGCTCGACTGGGCGTACACACGCAGGCCGCAACATAGAATTCCGTCCACTTCTGGCCTTCTGCCGCCATACGATCCAGATTGGGAGTCGCAATTGTCGGATGCCCGAAGCAACCAAGATCTCCATATCCCAGATCATCGCAGAAGATGACAACCACGTTCGGATCTGCAGCCTGCAGCCCACTACTACTCATCGCACTGATAACTGTCAGCGCTGCAATGAAACTTCGCACCATCTGTCTCGCCTTCATTTCCATTCAACAGGAAGCTCAATAACAGTCTCAATCATTACGTGAGACACAATCAACGGCAAGTCAGCTGGTGCGACCGACTGCGAAACACGCTCAACCGATTCCAAACTTACAGATCAGCTGGGATCTCAGCGATGATTTCCAGCCGCGTTTTCTGCGTCGGATGTTCAATCTCAAGTCGATAAGCGTGCAAAGAAATCTGCCCACCGCGATGATGTTTGGACCCGTATTTTACGTCTCCAACGATCGGCATCTGGCGAGAAGCCAGTTGTACGCGAATCTGGTGACTGCGACCGGTGATCGGCATCACATTCAGGTGTGCTCGACCATGGCCCTGCGAATCAACGACATATTCCAAAATGCATTCCTGCGCTCCCGCCGCCTGAGGAGACACACAGTTGACAACATTATTCGTACGATCTTTGCAAAGCCAATCCACCAGCCGTGCGTCTGCAACCCGGGAAGACGCCTCAACAATGGCGCGATACGTTTTCTTCACCGTGCTTCGACGAAACTGGTCCGACAATCGCGACGCCGCCTTGCCGGTTTTCGCAAACAACAGTACTCCGGAAACCGGACGATCAAGCCGATGAACAACGCCGACAAAAATATTACCCGGCTTGGAATATTTGACTCGCAGATATTCGCGAGCAATATCCACCATCGACACATCGCCGGTGTCGTCACCCATTGTCAACACGCCAGCCGGTTTCAACACGGCCAGCAAATGATTGTCTTCAAACAGAACTGTTGGCGACTGATCGCTCATGTGTGATAAACTCGCCAATCCGGCAACTGGAAAACTGAACCGCTACGCAAACCGCCTGGGCGTTTTGAACTTCCTTATTGAGCCGAACCCATTCTCATTAAGTCAATGTTTTCTGGAGCAACAACGTAGCGGCTCGGCGCTACGAACGCCCTACGTTTTTCCCACTCCACTCCACGCCACGCCACTCAGCCACGGGCGAAACCCTTGTTAAGGAATAAACTCAGCGGGCATATAGATGCCCCCTTCGCCAATGCCGATTTTGGACAGTTCCAGTTTGATCTGATTTTCCGCAGACGCTCTGGCATTCTCACGTCGATTAACTCGCACGCGAATTCCGTTCGAATCACCTTTTGCCAACGCGGCCAGTTCAACTAAACGACTCAGCTTTGCCGGACGAAAAACGGGAACGTCTGCTCCAGGCAGTTCCATCAAAAAGTCTCGTTCGTCAATCAGAATGGACAGTACATTCCCGGACAAAGCCTTCTGTTCATCAGGTGTCAGTCCGCCCGTATCAAGCTTCGGCGTCGTGTTGGAATCTGTGTTTTCCCGATTTGCGTTTGCCGGAGCGGTTACAGAAGTTGCCACGTTGGGAGCCTCCGTGGATGCCATCGGTTGAGATTTTTCCGCATCACCGTCGTTCGTCCCCAATCCCGGACCACGAAACAACATCAAAGCCAGCAACGCCGCCACAACAATAACGCCGCCACCCGCCGCTTTGGTGGTGGACTTCATTAAACCCGGTCGCTTGGAACCCATGGCGATCATCCGTTCGAAATAGTTAACACCGACTCACAGTTTAAAAATATGTGCTCGCCTGCCACTCAAAGTGATCAGTCAGAATATGCAAAATAAAACGCGTTAGTGCTGCGTCACCGCTAAGAATCAGAACCTGTGGTAGTGGATCTTGTGAAAGATCCCCGTGTCACAGGATCTTTCACAAGATCCACTACCAGAAGATTGAGCTGTGAAGCAGCGTCAGCCGGACATCACAGCACATGAAACCTTTGTGCTTAGATGACAGCAACACCGGAATCATACTGCACTCCGACCATTATTGCGCCCCGCCACCAACACCACCCAGCAGTGAACCACCGGGCCGAAATCCCATCAAAGAAAAGTCAAACCAACGAGTGTTGCCGGCATCACGACGAAGCTGTTCAATCAGTAACGGCATACCGTCGGTCGCTCGACGTCTAAGTCCGGCCTGAGTATCGCCATACGTCAGCAGAATAATGACAAGTGGACGTGGTTCTGTGAATGCCTTACTGGCCTCAAACGCCCGCGACACAAACTCTTCCACAGTCCCAAACGACACTGTCGCGTTACGTTCACCGTCCGAAAACACGGCCTGGCCATTATCCTGAATATGCAGTTCCCACACAGAAACATGTTTCTGCATTTCGTCATATCGCAGCATAAACCGAAACAACTCTTCCCCTCGAGTCGGAAGTATTTTCTTCAGTTGTTCGGCGGCAGCCTGCAATTGTTTGGCGTCGTTGACTTTACCATCTGTTTTCAGTCGCAGCACTTCCTCCATCACTGTGCCTGGCAAATTCAACGCTTCCGCCAAAGCGCTACCGGCCTGTTGATGCTGCTTCACGATGCTTTCATAGTGCTCGCTATAGCGTTCGCGAGTCGCCGACAATTGGTTACTACGAACAGCATAAGTCTGCTCCAGTTCGTCGCGGCGAGAATTGAAGTCTTCCGCCAGAGCGGTTTTCTGTTGTTCCAGCTGATCCTGAGCCGATTCGGCTTTCTGCTGAATTTCCATGTACTGCGCGAAAATCACAATCAGCAGCAGGTCCAACAACGGAGTCAGCTGAAACGACAGGCGTTTGCGAGTCTTCATCATCGTGCCCCTCGCCCGGAGCCGCTGACAGAAGTGGTTTCCACCGCTGATGATTCTCGAACGTCATCTGCCACAACAGCTGTCATCGCCAGTTCACGCTTGGCCTTCGCCACCATGTCCCGAACGTGTGATCGACTTTGAGTAAGCCGTTCAAAACGCGTTTCCAGCATGCTGTTGATAAACATCAAAATGATGGCAGCGGCCAACCCGCAGAACGTCGACCAGATAGCATCGCCAAATCGATTCACAATCGCAGACATCGTTGCCGAAGCGTTCTCAACCGCATCCGATTTTTGCAATGCCGAACCGATCGCCAGAATGGTGCCCAGCACTCCAGCTAACGGATACGCTTCAATCATCGTGCGAGCCATGTTGCTGGCGGTTTCAAACGACAAAGAATCCAGATAGCTGCGGCGTTCGTCCAGAATATGAATCCGTCGCAAACATTCCGTGCGATCATTCACGCGAGTCGGATCGTTGACCACATCGTTGATATCTTCGACAAATGCATCAATCTGGTTGGTCAAAGGTGCGTTTCGCCCCAGCACACTGCGATGCTTCAGGCCGCGAGTGAAGTCGTCCAGGCATCCTGCAATCACCGAAAGATCGCGACGGTACCACATCGACAGCACAAAGAAGCAGAATAGGTGAAACACCGCCGCACCAATAATGATGGACGCTGAAAGTCCGGAAAGGTACTTCAGCCACGGAGCCAAATCGCTAAGACTGGAAATGTCCATGACTTACTCACTCAACTTCGAAACATCTGGGCCATACAAATCGCCGTACGAATCACCAGAATCCGAACGTCGTCAAAATTTCGCACGCAACTCAAACCTCTTGAGTCCTACGCAGTTTCCGCCCGCAAGACCAAGTCAGAAACGCAAAATATTGAAATGCTGATCAGCGGCGGTGCGAAAAGAGTATGGTTTTTGACCGGTTTTAGTCCATACAACTCTCACAACCCAATACCGGACGCACGCCAAACAAGCCCTGAACGAAGCAAAGACCGTTAATCTTCGGACTGTATCGCTAAGTTGCAGATTGACAACATTCGAATTTCATGGCACAAAACTCGGCGAACCTGTGATTTACGGCCAATCGCCCGAACACGCAAAGCAAGAATTGAACTCAAAGCAGCAACGCTGATTGCTGCCACAAAGAATCAATACCGCAAGTCGCCACGATGCAGTTCCGTTCCGAAGACGTTTGACATATCCAGGCGTCGCAACGCGACATCGGCCACAAACAAACACAACGCAACAATTAACAGCCACGGCCATAAGGGAGTCGCAGCAGAAGCACTCTCGCCGTCAGCCGCCTCAAAAATCGTTGATGGCTGCGGACTAAACACGCCACCAGACGCTGCAGCAACAGCCTTCAGCAATTCTTCATTCGTATTGCGTAATCGTAGCTCGTCACTGTAGCCCACAATCAATCCGCGTGACTGCTGGTAAAGTGTTTCACCTTCGACCTTTTGAGTCATTTGCAAGTGCCATGCACCTACGGTCGGCATTTCAAGCTCTGCTTCGTATCGTCCAGGAGCCGTCTGTTGCACGGTAATCGTTTTCGAATCCAGTTGAGGATTGATCAGCGTTAGTTCGGTTTCTGCTTTATTCAAAAACTGACCGTTGGGATTCACAGCATCAATCAGCACTTTGCTTTTGCTGCCACGTCGTTGAATATCAACAACAAAACCTCGGCTTTCGCTTTTTCTCATGCAGTGCCGAATCACCTGAGCCCAAAACTGGTTGTAACCATTCCACGTCAGCCACTCAGCCGCCCAACGACTTTTTGCGTCAGACGTAAATGCCACAGACATTCCAAGCCCATAACGCCACCAGCTTAACAAAGGGTCGCCAGCTTCTGTCGCCAGAATGACCTCACTGGTCGCCTTGGGCCGAGTCACCACATAGCCCAACAAAAACGGAGCTTCTTCAAAGTTGATATCCGACAACGCCTGAGAAGCTCGGACAACCATGGGCAAAAACGGTTCCTCATTAATCGCCGACTTACTGGCGGTCATCGTTTCTTTGGCAAAGATCTGCGGCACAGAACTGGGATCGCTGGCAAAGTAATATCGCCCATTGCCAAGTTCGGCAATTCGTTCCAGCAGATTCGGATCCGCATCGCCAATACCCACCGTCGAGACGGTGATTCTGGCAGAAGTCATTTCCTGAGTAATGCCTTCGAAATCTCCCGGCGTGGAATAACCGTCAGTCAGAATAATCACGTGCTTCAGCTTGGCACTGGTTGATTGCAACGCTTTTAGCGCTTCCTGCATTGCCGGATACAAAGTTGTCCCGCCGCCGGCTTCAATGCCCGCAATACGATCAATCACGCTGCTCTTTTGAGAAGCGGATTTCATTTCGCTGACCCAGTACGGCGAACCATCAAATGCAATCACGCCAATTTGATCTTTCGAACCAAGCAGATCCACGGCACCTCGAGCAGCGTCTTTCGCCAGTTCGATCTTCTGTCCGCCCATCGAACCCGACTTGTCGATGATCAACACCATCCCCAGACCGGGCTTTTCTTTTTCCTTTTCAAAGTCGCTGCGAACGGGCAACACCTCTTCAACAACCGTCTTGTAATAGCCGCCCAGCCCAAACGATTCATCGCCGCCCAACATAATAAAGCCGCCGCCAAGTTCGCTGACATAGCTGCGAATCACATCCATTTGTCGAGCTGTCAAATCAGTGGCTGGCACGTTCGACAGAATCAGTACTTCATAGTTTTGAAGGTCGGTTAACGATTCCGGCATCCCTTTGGCCGGTCGAGTGTCCACGATGATGCCTTCTTCGTTCATCGCCCATTCCAGGTGGCGAGCGGCTTCCGGAACACTTTCGATCAACAGAACTCGCGGCTTGCCTGCCGTAAACACCAACCCTGATGCAAGGTTGTTATCCAGCAGAGTATCATTGAACACTACATCACTGCCGTCCGCAGCAGCGACATCTGCCGCCGGTCGTTTGATGTTGGCGGAAAATTCCGTGGGCTGCTTTACCTGCTGAGTAAAATAGAATTTGTTTTCGCCTTCCTTGATATCCTTCAACTCGGAAGCAATCCGATACTCCCCATTGAACACTTCAATAATGGCTTTGTCGTCGTGATTTGAATCGACAACGACTTCGATCCTGAATGGTTCGCCTTCAGCCACCTGAGCCGGAACATTGACCGCAGAAAGCTGCATCTCTGGATCGTTGCGAGTTTCCAACGCCACCGTGGAAATTCGCAAACCGGCGGAAACGGCGGTCGACATAATATCGCCTTCGGTTTCGTTACCGTCACTAAGCAACACGACGTGGGGAACATAGTGAGGCGGAATTCCGGCCGTCGCAATGTCGATCGCCGACTGAAGATCCGTCCCCTGCTTCCACTTCTTCATTTGCTGAATCGCGGCCGGATCAATAGCGCTCGGTTCATTTTCCGTGACACCTTCGCTCAACTTCGGCGTGAGCTTTTCATCGGCCACGTTCGACTCGGGAATCGCCTGTTCAAAACTTCCCGGAACAGTCGCGAACGGCAACACAGCAAACTGCTTTTCGTCGGCATCCCTGGTTGCTTCTCTAATAAAGTCAGTAGCTGCTTTCTGACCTTCATCGCCAACACTTAAACTGTTGTCGAGTGCGAACACAACAAACACGTCACGAGTCACATTCAGCAGATTCAACCCCGCCAACGCCAGAATCAGCAACAGCGAAACAACGGTTCGCACCACCAGAGACGTCACCATTTGCCGCCACGGCAAATCCACAAGACTGCGGTAATAAAGCACCGTCAGCACCGGAAGCGCAGCCAGAACCCAAAGCCATTCCGGTCGAGTGAACTCAAGTTGAGGCCAGTTTTCCGCCATAGTTATTGTTGCTCGATTGTCTGGACAGCGCCAGTTTTGCGTTGGGTTAGACTTCTTATTGCCGCGAACAGGTTCAGGTTGAGTCAAGTTTTCTGAGCGACAACGGAGCGTTTCCGAGCGGTAGCTCGAATGGTCTGAGGCACAGCCTCGTTAGAATTATTATTTGCCACGTCAGCCGTAGCACGCCGTCCGCTTATGTTCTCAATTCAGCACAGCATAAACCTGATTCCAATCTAAGTACAGCGGCTTCGCTCACCTCAGGATTCTTCCGAATTGGTGACAATCACACAGCAGAACTGCGACAGAAACCATAACCAACGCAGACATAGCAGAGAACGCGATTCAAAATGTGACCGAACTGCGATATGCTGAAGCTCCGCCTCAGTCACAGATTTCCCACCCAACCTCCTGAACCAATAGATCCACACTTATGGTTTCAGAACACCAGCCCGCTTTGCCGATCCTGCTGACGCTGTTTATCGCCCTGCAGCTTGCCAGTTCCAGCCTTGCCGCCGACGAAGTTTCCGACGACACAAGTGCTGAACTGCCGGCCAGGGTCCAGCACATTCTGCAAACGAAATGTTTGTCGTGCCACAACGGCGTTGACCGCAAAGGCGACTTTTCGTTGCAGTCCCAAAAGTCGCTGGCCGACAGCGGTTTTGTTGTGCCCAATCATTCCAGCGAAAGCCACTTCATTTCGGTTGTGACTGCAGATGCCGGGCAACCGCCGTCAATGCCACAAAACGGCGAGCCGCTAACCAAAGATGAAGTCCACGTTCTGAAGTCATGGATTGACGATGGTGCCCCATGGCCGCAAAATCTTGTGCTTACGGAACCTGTCATCGACAACTTCAACTGGTGGTCTCTGCAACCAATCGTTCGACCAACGCTTCCTGCCATCAACGCAGGAACAATAGACGGCACGCTGCAAACCAGAACCCCGATCGATCACTTCATTGCCGCAAAGCAACTGGAACTCGGGCTTACTCCAGCAGATGAAGCTGATCGTCGAACACTCATTCGACGACTCACTTACGACTTAACCGGGTTGCCGCCAACCATTGAACGCATGGAAGCCTTTCTGACAGACACAGCTCCCGACGCTTACGAACGCCTTGTGGAAGAATTGCTGGCCTCGCCAAATTATGGAGAACACTGGGCGAGACATTGGCTGGATGTCGTTAAATACGCAGACACCTGTGGCTTTGATAAAGACAAACTGCGTCCCAACGCCTGGCCCTATCGAGACTATGTAATCCGATCATTCAACGACGACAAACCGTACGCTCGATTCGTCAAAGAACAAGTAGCCGGGGACGCCATTTTCCCATCCGAGCCCGACGGCATTCTGGGACTCGGGTTCATAGCGGCTGGCCCCTGGGACTTCATCGGACACGTCGAAGTGCCGGAATCCAAGCTGGACGGCATGGAAGCTCGCTATCTTGACCGCGACGAAATGGTATCAAACACGCTGAACACGTTCTGCAGCGTCACGGTTCAGTGTGCGAGATGCCACAACCACAAATTCGACCCATTTACCCAGGAACACTACTACAGCCTGCAATCAGTCTTTGCCGCCGTTGATCGAGCTGAACGCGTTTACGACACCGACCCAAAAGTAGAACAGCGGCGACACGAACTAACAAACAAACTGGCCGCACTCACGCAAGACATCAAAAACTTCGACGAAAGCGTTAAGCAACAGGGCGGCACAAAACTGGCCGAACTGGAAGCCGCGATTGCCTCGCTGCAGCCACAGGTAATCCTGACCGAGAAACAACCTGAATTCGGCTATCACAGCCAAATCGTCCCCAACGCCAACATCGAAAAATGGGTAGAAATTGACCTTGGGCAGGACGTCACTTTCGCCGAAATCAGGCTGCATGCCTGCCACGACGACTTTGGCGGTATAGGAGCAGGATTCGGGTTTCCTGTCCGCTTCCGAATCGAAGCACGCACGGAAGCAACAACATCCAACCAGCCAACACAGCTATTGGCTGACCATACAACAACGGACTTCACAAACCCAGGCCTTGCCGCAGTCGCGATAAAAGTGCCCGCCACTACTGCACGATACGTTCGAGTGATCGCCACAAAACTGGCGGAACGCAAGAACGACTACATGATGGCGATTGCCGAATTGGAACTGCTCGACAAAGATGGCACCAACATCGCCCTGGCGGCCAGGGTTAACGCACTGGATTCAATCGAAGCCCCAGTTCGGTGGCGAAAGTCGAACCTCACGGATGGCATCTGGGCACAAGCGATAAACCAAAGTGCCACCTACCAACTGGCCGAAGCAAAACAGAAAAAGCAGCAATTGCTCAACGGAATTTTAACTCAAAACAAACTAGCTGAGAAAAATGCACTAGTCAATCAACGGGACGCAACATCAACAACATTGAAGGGGCTTCCCAAGGGCAGGGTCGTCTACGCAGCAGCAACCAATTTTTCTTCACAAGGCAACTTCAAGCCCACTGAAGGAGTACCCAGAACAATTCGAATGCTGCATAGAGGCAACATTCAACAGCCCGGTGAAGAAGTCACCCCTGGCGTCGTCCCGCTTTCATCGGACGACACCTGGCAATTGAAGCTTCCCGCCAACCACTCAGAAGGCGATCGTCGAGCCGCACTGGCACACTGGATTACGGCACCTGAAAATCCTCTTACCTGGCGATCAATTGCGAATCGCATCTGGCAATACCATTTTGGACGAGGAATTGTTGACTCACCCAACGATCTCGGCCGCATGGGGCAACTTCCCACTCACCCGGAATTGCTGGACTGGCTGGCCGACGAGTTCCGCACAACGCAGTCATTCAAGCACCTGCATCGCCTTATTGTGAACAGTTCAACCTATCGACTTCAATCATCACACAACAACGCCAACGCTGCTCTGGACAGCGATAATCAGTACTATTGGCGAATGAATCGTCGCAAACTGTCTGCCGAAGAACTTCGAGATTCGATCCTTGCGGTCAGCGGAAAACTGAACACGCAAATGGGCGGACCGGGCTTCTATTTGTTCGCCCTGGAACGCCCCGAACATTCTCCACATTACGAGTATCACAAATTTGATCCTCGTAAAGCCGCTTCTCACCGGCGATCGATTTATCGCTTTATTGTGCGTTCGCAACCAGACCCATTTATGACGACGCTGGACTGTGCGGACTCGTCGCAAAGCACCCCTAAACGCATCGAGACACTGACTTCTCTGCAGGCACTTTCGTTGCTCAACAACAGCTTCACGTTGGTGATGTCAGAATACTTCGCTGATCGTGTACAACAAGACACAGCAACAGATAAAGCTGCCTACGCATTCCAGTTGGCCACCGGTCGCTCACCAGAAAACGACGAGTTGCAGGAACTTAAACAGTATGCAAGCCGTCACGGGCTCACAAACCTGTGTCGAATTTTATTCAACACCAGTGAATTCCTTTTCGTGGATTAGACTTCTTGCTAAAAGTGAAGCGTATACGGTGCCCAAAGCATCACCATTTAGCGACAACGGAGCGTCTCGGCGCTGGGAACTTTCCACCTCTTCTCACCAACCACGCCACCGGGTCAAGGGCGAAGCCCTTGTTAGTGCCATGCAATCACGCCGCAGTTTTTTGAATTCCACAGGGCAGGGCTTCGCTGGCCTGGCCGCTGCAACCATGCTTCTGGAAGAAGACGCAGCTTTCGGGAACATTCCAACCAACTCCGAGCGTCCGCACGGCAGTGGCGGCGCGGTGGGAGTTCTGCATCATCCGGCGAAAGCGAAACGTGTCGTGCAACTGTTTATGGCTGGAGCGGCCAGCCACATCGACCTGTGGGACTACAAACCGGCTCTGGAAAAACATCACGGCGAGCAGTCGAACTTCGGCGAGCACGTCGAAACGTTTCAAAACGGGCTGGGACCCTGGATGAAGTCTCCGTTTAAGTTCGCTGCTTACGGACAGTGCGGCAAGATGATCAGCGAGGTCGTAAAACCGCTGGGTGAATGCGTTGACGATATGACATTCCTGCATAACGTCGTGGGGAAAACGGGCGTTCACAGTCAGGCCACCTATCTGCAGGCCACGGGGTTTCAGAATCCAGGTTTTCCCGGCATGGGAGCCTGGATCAGCTATGGACTTGGTTCACTTAGCGAAAACCTGCCCACGTTTGTCGTGCTGCCCGATCATCGAGGCTACGCCAGCAACGGACCGAAAAACTGGGCCTCTGCGTTTCTGCCAGCCAGCCATCAAGGCACAACCGTGTTTCCACAACGAAAGAACGCCATCGCAGATTTGAAGCCGGAAGCCGAATTCGTCACTCACGAAAGTGACTCTGCCGGACTAAGCCTGCTTCAAAAACTAAACGGAATTCACCAGCAACAACGTCCGGAAGATAGTCGTCTGGAATCACGCATCCGCAGCTATGAGCTGGCCGCAAAAATGCAGCTTAGTGCACCGGAAGCATTGGACATTTCCGGTGAATCAAAACACACCCTGCAAATGTACGGTCTCAACAACCCCGATGCCGTTTATCCCGATCAGATCAACATCCCGGAAGAGGCCGAATACTTCGGACGAAAGTGCCTCATTGCCCGTCGACTGCTGGAACGAGGAGTCCGTTTTGTGCAAATCTGGTCCGGCAACGACAACAGTTTTCCCCGGCGCAACTGGGACAGCCACGAAGACATCGAACGCGACCACAAACCATTGGCAATGGGAATGGCCATCGGTGCCGCAGCCTTGCTGAAAGACCTGAAGCAACGCGGACTATTGGATGACACCTTAGTGCTGTGGACAACTGAATTCGGCCGCATGCCGTCAACTCAGGGCAGCAAAGGTCGCGACCACAATCCTTATGTGTTCACAAACTGGCTGGCTGGTGGTGGCATCAAACCTGGTGTGACTCACGGACACTCAGATCAATGGGGCTATAAACCACTGGACCGTAACGCTCCCACCGAAGTGTACGATATTCACGCCACCATGCTGCACCTGATGGGCATCGACCACAAACGTTTAACCGTACGACACAACGGCATCGACCGCCGCCTGACCGACGTCCACGGTCACGTCATTCACGACATCATTTCAACATAGTGCCAATCACAGGTTGAAATATCATCTGTAGGCTTATGGGAAAGACATCCGAGCATCTCCACCTGCAACCACCCAGCAAAAATCATTCGCCACCAACCACTGTTGGGTCGTTCGGCCCTTCTTCAAGCTTGCGATACAACGGCAGATGTCGGTAATAAACTTCCAGCGTCAAAATACTAAGTGCCGTTTGATACAACTGACCAGCGGTTGCCGCGTGAGGATCAGTGACAGGCCAGCTTCCAGCTGCGGGACCTTCAGTAATCTGAGTGCGAACCAGTTGCTCACGCATTTTCTGATTCCACTGCTTCCACAGATCTCCGCCCCAATGATGCAGCACCTGAGTCGCATAGTAGTTGAAGTAAATGTCGTTTCGACTGGGCCCAATAGCGGCCAGATGCTGCACGCCCTTTTCCAAAGCGGCATTGTCTTTCTTCCACCCCAAATACATGCGGCACAACAACCCAACAGCGGTCATTGAATCCTTGCGGCCGCCTCCTGGAGTGTACGCGTAAAAAGCTCCATCCTCGTCCGTTTGCACGCTGCGCAAAAATTCGCGAGCAAACCGCAACGTTTTGCTGGAAGCCGGAATGCGTCCCGCCTTAGCGCTGCGCAATGCCATCACCTGCCAGCCAACCACTGACGTGTCGTCTGTGTCGTCGCGAGGCCGATATCGCCAACCGCCGGTCAGTGGGTTTTGAGCTCTCTCAATAAAATTCACCGCCAGCTCGGTTAGTTTTCCCAGGTCTTTCCCGTTTGGCTCAAGAGCGTGCGCTTCGCTGATGCAAATTGTCGCCAGACCCTGAACGTACATTCCGGAATTTCCTTCCGCACTGCCACGCAAATCGGCCGTCCCCTGGCTGACGTCTGCCTGAGAACCAATGTAGGCCAATCCTTTTTCCACGGTTTCTCGGTAAGGGCCTTCGCCAACATGAGTATGCCCGGCTCCCAAAAAGCACAGCAAAGCCAATGATGTCGCTCCCACTTCTGTACGACGAAAAGATCCGGCTCGGGCTGCTGGCCCCTGATCGGCAAAGCTCCAGGAACCGTTTTCCTTCTGAATCTTCTTCAGCCATCGCAGCCCCGATGCGACTGATTTTTCGCTCTCAACCGTGCCTCCATATTTTTTTACCGACATCTGCTTCGCAGCGGTTGATCGACCACCGAAGTCGCCCTTTCGAAAAAGCTGATCCATCTCCTGATCAGTCGGCATTAAATCCATTGTCGGATCGCGCTCTTCCAGGCCTTCCATCTGCTCCAGCAAATCGCTGGGCTGCATATCAGCCAACAGTTCTTTCATGTTGCTGGTGACATCCAGATCGTTGATTTTTTCCGGCTGCAGAATACGTTCAATTTCAACAGCATCCAGCTCGTCATCAACAGGGGATTCTGTACGAGAGACCACAAAGGCAAACAGGGCGTCTTTCGTTTCTGGTGGCAATGCCAGCAGCGCTAGACAAAAGGCCAGCACAACGTGAGCGACTAAACTCACCAACACTGTCAGCAATTGATACCGATGATCGACCAGCCATTTCGAAGCCTGCGGGCCGAAAAATTCACGACACTGCTGAGCACGAGCGGCCACCCAAATCGTCCATGCAGGTGGCGCACGACGTCTGGTACGCTTTCTGGAACCGACAGCGGAAAGCACAGACTTAGAAGCCTCAGCCGGCGGCAATTCACCTATTCCTTCTGAGACACCGCCAGTCCCTGAGACGACATCAGTTTCTGATTGGCGGTCTAAATTGGCCATTTAGAATCACATTCTGCAGATCGTAAATCGCGTTCACGCTCAAGTCGAAGTATTGCAATAAAACGAGAAACCAGGCCGCGACGAAGCAAAGCGAATGCGTTTCTGGAAAAACTGGCCTCATTACATGGTTTTCGTAACACAAACCGCAATTCAAAAACAATCCATCTCCGACGCTGTCACCGAAACCACAACGATTACGCCGAATATTCGCTGGAAGCCGCTTCCGCCAGAGAAAACGCTCAATCGATACTCAGGAATAATTCCGCATCTGGCGTTCGATAACGGAACCGCAAAGAAACGTCAAAAATCAGTGTGCAGCTATTACCCTGTATTGTTACTGCTTAGTCAAACATTCGCCAGACGTTTTTTCTTCAGCAGTCGAAAGGCCCTCATTGACAATGCACGGTTCCCACAAACGAACGCAAAAAATGCAGAACTGTGTTCGCTATCGGCGTCAGAACAAAAATTCACTGTAGCAACAAGCCTGCCGGATTTGGTAGATTCAAAAAAAGGGGCGGCTTGCCTTTTTGTCACCCAAGCTTCTTAGCGTAGGCCACTTGTTGACGTTAAGCCAATGCCTCACATCGACGCAGTCACGTTTTTTTGTCGGCGGCCAAATCTACGCGTCTCCGCGATACGCTTGTTTGGCAAATTTCGTTCAGTGAATTTCAGAGAAAAGGATCCGTCATGAAGCAGATCTTCATTTGCTTTGTTTCCGGAATTGCAGGAGCGATCTTTACAGCATGGCTGGTGGCACCCGGACCAGGTTTAGCAGAAGCGTACGGCCAACAGCAGGGCAACCGTTCGACTCTGCAAATCCCCACCGCGCCCTCTGCCTCAGCCCCAAACTACGCCCGCAACGCAACTCGCTTTCCTGCGGCACCCAACGTTTACGATGCGGAAGGACTCACGCCCGACGAGGCAGCCGCTGCCTATGTTTACGAAGTCAACAATCGCAGCGTCGCTAATATTGCCACACGGATTGAATCCGATCGTTTTGCGTTTCGAGAAAACCAAACAGAAGACGCGGGCTCCGGCTTCATCATCGACACCGCCGGCCACATCATGACGAATGCACACGTCATTGAAGATTCCGATCGCATCGTCGTGACGCTCTATAACGGAGATTCTCACGAAGCACAGGTCGTGGGCAAAGATCCGCTTAACGACATCGCCATTATTCGAATCGAAGCACCTCAGGAAGACCTGTTTCCAGTCAGGATCGGCGATTCCAACATGCTGAAGGTTGGCTTCAAAGTCTTCGCCATCGGCAACCCGTTTGCGCTGGAACGGACGATGACAACCGGCATCATATCCAGCTTAAACCGCACCCTGCCCATCACGCGAGCTCGATCTATTAAGTCGGTGATTCAAATCGACGCGGCGATCAATCCTGGCAATTCCGGCGGCCCGCTGCTGGATTCACACGGCAGACTGATCGGCATGAACACCGCCATTGCCAGCAACACCGGCCAGAGCGCGGGAATCGGCTTTGCGATTCCATCAAGCCTTATCGTCAGGGTCATCCCCGAACTCATTAAACATGGTCGAGTGATCCGGCCCGACATCGGAATCCTGCAGGTTCTGAAAACCGAAGAAGGTCTCAGAATTCTGAGAATGGAACCCGGTGGAGCTGCCGCACAAGCGGGACTGAAGGGGCCAGCCATTATAAAACGCAAGCGAGGCTTCGTCGTGTTTGAAACGGAAGACCGCGATCAAGCCGACCTGATTGTCGGCGTGAACGGCAAAAAAACACTGAAGGTGGACGAATTCCTTTCAGATGTCGAAAGTCATCGCCCGGGCGATATCATCACCCTGAACATCATCCGCCAGGGTCAGGCCCTGGACATAGACGTCAAGCTGACTGAGTGACGTCATCAGCCACAAACATCGCCGCTGACAGGTTGAACGTCGCAATGCCAATGCATGCTCAAGTCCGAATGCCTGTGCACCCGAACCAAACTTGGCATTAAACTCTAGCGACCTTCGCGCAATCGATCGCCCAGAAAATTATCCAGTTCCGGTATGTGGTAGATCTTGTCGGCCGTCTTGTTGATGTCGTATTCGACTCGATGAAACTTCACCGTGTTGCCATCCACTGTCACATAAGAAGATCGTGGATCATTGTTTCTTGGCTGCCCAACAGAACCAACGTTGATCATCACCTTTTGAACACCGAGTTCGTAGGTGAAGTCGATTTCTTTGGGGTCCAGAAATTCAAGAGTATCAGTAAACACACCTGGAATGTGCGTGTGCCCCTGAAAACAATATTGTGGCACCAACGCGAAGATTTTTTCCATCTTCACCTGATTATAAATGTCATCAGGAAACACATATTCATTCAACGGGTTGCGAGCTGAACCGTGAACATACATGGTCTTCTCATCGTCGCTGATATGACGACGATTAAGCTCCCCAAGAAACTCCCAACGGCTTTCTGCTTTCGGCCCGGTGGATTTTTCAAGAACTGATCGAGTCCAGAAAATGGCTCGCTCAGCGCCGGCATTAAAACCTTCCGGATCAAACAATGCTGCCTGGTCGTGGTTGCCCAGCAGGCACATATCAACATCCATGACGCGATCGATACACTCACATGGATTCGGACCGTAGCCAACAATGTCGCCTAGACAAAAGATCTCCGTAATACCTTTGGATTCGATGTCTGCCAACACCGCTTCCAAGGCTTCCAGATTTCCGTGGATGTCGCTTATGAGAGCTCTCAAGTTCACGTTCCTACTGTCGGCTGAACCGCAGTTGCTCGAATTTTTCAGAGGTTGGTAAATATCGCCCCAAAGGGACCGCCTTGCAGGCTAAGGTTGCCTGTCCGACAAATTTTCACACATCAAATCGCCGTTGAAAGGGATTTGTCGCAACATTTCCCGTACATCTCTTCCAATCGACTCGAAACACAGCGAGGTAAACGGTCATCGTGCGAAATTCGACGCTGACTTAGCATTCCCCCGGTGGCTTTGTGCAGGATTCGACCGACCTTCGCCAAATCACATATCGTGACTGACTGTCAAATCTTTGCCAACCAGACCAATCGGTGTGGAGATAGGCAAAAGCTGGTAAGTTTACGGACGGAACACAGTGTCAACAACCCGCAGCCACTTTCTGTAAGTCCCAATCAGCAAAAAAGACGGATGAAGGCTTGTTCTTCAGAATTATTCACCTCAACCGCGGGTTTTCATACCAAATCACTCCCAAATTGCTGCGTTCTTCACAGGTCAACAGGTCCAAATCGCCGTCTGCATCGATATCCAACAGTTCAATTCGATCGAACTTCTCACCAATTTCGGTCCCGCTGATATCATGAAAGGCCCAGCTTTCGCCGTCCGTTACTGAAACAGATCCGCCAACGGAACCTTCCAGCCAATATGCACCGCATTTACCTTTCGCCAGCCCGCTGGTACACACAAGGTCGAACTGGCCATCGCCATTCAGATCGCTGATTGCCACTCCCTTGCCCGCCCCACTTTGCGGCGGATGCTGCACTCGACGAAGGTCCCATGGCTTAGTCACATCTTCGCCGGAGGATAAAATCATCACGTGTTCATTGCGAGTATTGCAGGCGATCACCCAACGACCGTCAATTTTGACAACGTCCAAAAACATAACTTCCAGTCCCTGGCCACCGATGTCGTGATCAGCCCATTTGTTATCGGGAAGTTTTTCCAACCAGCCAACTCCACAACGTTTGCCTTTGCGGTCTGAATAAACAATATCCAAGTCACCATCTTCATCAAGATCGATCGCCCTCAAAGACATGACCCACCCGGCGTCGCGAAGTTTCTGAAAGCTACGCGACGGAAGATCAAACAATGAAATTTGTCCCGACGGTTCTTTGCTGCCAAACACAAGCGACGTCGGATCAAGCGGACAACAAAACATCCAACACGTGACATTTTCAGACGCTTCAACCTGCTGAGTCGTCCACTTCTCGCGTTGAAGTATTGCTGCAGAACCGCCGGAGCCCGCAACAGGAAATCCGCCTGGATTCAGATGAAAATAGATCGCTCGCTCTTTGCCTTCGCAGCAGCTGACAACATCCAACCAGCCATCGCCGTTAACATCAACACCTACGGCGTCTTCCGGAGACTTTACCTCGCCAACTTCAACAGCTGGCCAAAGCTCCGCCACTTTTTTCGCGTCGGGTTGAAAGCATACTCGAATGCGACCACCTTCTTCCCAGCCGGTCACGATGTCTAATTTTCCATCGCGGTCAAAGTCGGCCAGCCGAACGCCATCCGCACCACGCGATGCTCGATCGATGGTATGCAATTTCCAGGGTTCAGCCGCTGGCACCCCAATGCAGTAGAACAGAAAGGCACAGCACATCGAAAGGCGTATCAGCATGACGAAACCCGTCTATTATTTGGGAGACACGCCAGCCAGCTTGTGGACAGCCATCCATTCTTTTTCAGTGACCGGTGTAATTGACAGCCGGCTGCCTTTGCTCATCACCGCCATTTCGGAAGCAACCTTGTCCAGCTTCAGTTGCTCTCGCGTCACTGGCGTCTTAAACACCTGCTTCAACACAATGTCCACCATATACCACGTTGGTTTTTCTGCCGTGCTTTTCGGGTCGAAGTACTTGTGTTCCGGGTCCAGAGCAAAAAAATCCGGATAGCCTGGCTTCACAATTTCGGCAGTTCCAGCAATCACCATCGGATCAACTCGACTGTGATAAAACAGTACTCCGTCGCCTTTCTGCATATCATCACGCAGCATATTGCGAACCTGATAATTGCGCACACCTTCCCAGGACGTCCGCTTTCCTTTCGCAGTCGCCAGATCATCAATTGAAAACACAAACGGCTCTGATTTGAACAACCAGAATTTCCTTTCCCCATCCGCCATTGTCTGTTCTTTCAACCGTCTTAATTAAAAATTGCACCGCCGCCAAACCAGCAGACCTTGTATCACTCATTGCCCAAAACTGCAGTGACCGGGAAATGATCAGAAGGTGTGCGTCCGTCGCGTTCCGTTCTGTCAATGTCAGCCCGTCGAACGATCCAATTGCGAGACACGCCAATCCAGTCAATGCGAGCCCCCTTGGTCTCAGCCGCCTTGAAACCTGAAAAAGTACCATCGTCCGGCGTGGCATCCGGATGAGTAACTCTAAACGAATCGACAAGAGCAGAATCCGTGCCGCCCACTTCTCCAAACATCGCTTTGTACGGATCACTCGACTCACCGGCATTGAAGTCGCCCGTCACAACAATCCGACAACCACCAGCAACAGCTGCCGCGCGTTTACGGACCAACAACGAAGACTGATGTCTCGCTTCAGCACCTCGATGATCAAAATGGGCATTGAAAAACATAATTGGAGCTGCTTCTGCAGCTTTGCGGTCCTTCAACTTCACCCACGTCACCATGCGAGGCAGAGAACTGTCCCAGCTTTTGCTGCCGATCACTTCGGGAGTTTCACTCAACCAAAAATGGCCCGCATCAAGTTGCTCGAACCGATCGCGCCGATAGTACAGCGCCATCATTTCACCAGCGTCCTTGCCGTCGTCACGTCCGACACCCAGCACTTCATACTCCGGCAGGTGTTTGGCAAGAAAATCGCGTTGAAACTTTAGAGTTTCCTGCGTACCCAAAAGATCGGGTTGAAATGCCTTAATCGTCTCAACAACAAAGTCGCAACGATTGTCCCAGTGATTTTCGCCGTCCCTTGCGGTCCCGAAACGAATATTAAAACTCATGACTCGAACATCACTGGCTTCGTCAGCAAAGCCCGCTTGCGGAATCACAGCGATGGCCGCAACGAAAGCTGCCAGCAACAAGTTAAACGATAGATAACGTGACATCAAATCTGCCTTCCCCAATAAAACGGTCTGGCCTGTCGACCACCAGTGAAACGAATCGCATCACTATTAAATCGCCGCTGGCTTTTGCTTTAACCCGCACGCAGAACGAACTCGCTCAATCACTTCTCGCGCCTTAGTGCGAGCCGTCTTTGCTCCAGCCTGCAAAATATCTTCTACGTCATCTGTCCGACCTTCCAAATCTGTTCGGCGTTCAAATGCGGCTCCAAACTTTGCCATCGTGGCTTCGTACAAAGCGTTCTTGGCTTCGCCGTAGCCCATGCCGCCGGCTCGATAACGTGAGGCAAGTTCCGCCTGTTGCTCGTCCGTTGAAAACAGCTTGTACAATGTAAACACCGCACACTGCTCGGGATCCTTCACATCCTCTACGGTTTTCGAATCTGTTTTGATTTGATTGATCTGCTTTTTCAGCCGTTTGGGAGTATCAAACAGTGGAATTGTGTTGCCGTAGCTTTTGGACATCTTTTCGCCATCGGTGCCAACCACTTTGGCTGACGAATCCAGCACGTGAGCATTTGGCAGCACCAGACATTCGTCGTAAAGCGAATTAAACCGCTGAGCCAGATCCCGAGTCACCTCAATGTGCTGGACCTGATCCTGTCCAACCGGCACAACATCGCTGTCGTACATCAAAATGTCAGCCGCCATCAACACCGGATAGGTAAATAAGCCCGCATCAGCGGCAATCCCTTTCGCCTTTTTGTCTTTGAACGCGTGACACTTTTCCAGCAGGTGCATCTGAGTAATGGTCATCAGTAACCAGGTCAGCTCAGTCACTTCCGGAACATCCGACTGCCGAAACAACGTCGCCCTGGCTGGATCAAGCCCCAATGCCAACAGATCCAATGCCGAATCCTGAATATTCTGCCGCAACACATCCGGCTCACGGACCGTCGTCAGAGCATGCAGGTCGGCAATAAAATAATAAGACTGCTCGCTCCCCTGCATCGCAATATACTGTTGGATCGCTCCAAAATAATTGCCCCAGTGAAATCGACCGGTCGGTTGAATGCCAGAAAGCACCTTCATAATTTCGCGTTCATCGTGTTACAAAAGTAGAAAGACAACAATTACGTTCAGTCTTTCGAAATCATTAAAACTCGGCAGCCCAACACAAAACGAAACCGGCTAGTGCTGCGTCACCGCTAAGAATCAGGATTTTTCGTAGGGGATCTTGTTAAAGATTCGCGTGTCGCAGGATCTTTAACAAGATCCACTACTCTAAGATTGAGCTTTGATGCAGCACTAACACATTGCCCTGAAATCAGTCATCCGGGCAAACAATCTTCAGCCGAATCAATCACGCTTCGGAATCCTTAGCGTACCGACAAGCTCTGAAATGTTGCTGACGCCTTCCTGCTGGACAACGTCTGCCAACTGCTTGACCAGTTCGTTTGACAGCCCGGGATTGTAAAAGTTCGCGGTACCGATCTGCACGGCAGACGCCCCCGCAATCAGAAACTCCATTACATCATCCAGACACTGAATTCCGCCAACGCCAATGATCGGAATCTTCACCGCCTGAGCAACCTGCCACACAATTCGCAGTGCCAATGGCTTGATGGCCGGACCACTCAGCCCTCCCAGCACGTTGCCTAAGACCGGTTGTCGCTTTCGCCAGTTAATGGCCATTCCCTGAAACGTATTAATCAACGACACCGCGTCAGCTCCCGCATCGGCTACCGCCTGAGCAATCGGAATAACGCTGGTAACATTGGGCGTCAGCTTGGCAATAACTGGAAGGTCGCCGGCACTACAAACAGTGCGGACAACATCAGCCGCCAGTTCTGGATTGGTGCCGAAGTCGATGCCACCGGAAACATTGGGGCAGCTTATGTTCAGCTCAACAGCGGCAACGCCTTCAGCAGCGTTCAATACGTCCGCCATACGTTTGAATTCGTCATTTGTCCTGGCAGCGATGTTGACGATGACCGCGGTTCCAAGTCCCGCAAGGTAGGGTAGTTTCTCAGCGACGAATTGATCAAAGCCATCGTTATCAAGCCCGATGGAATTCAGCATCCCACTGGCAGTCTCAACCGTTCTTGGTGGAGGATTTCCAGCTCGAGGCAGCGGCGTTACCGTCTTGGGGATGATGCCGCCCAGTTGAGCGAAATCAACGAAGGCCGTCATTTCTTTGGCATAGCCGAACGTACCGGAAGCCACCAGAACCGGGTTATTTAACGACAGGCGATTTAATTGAACAGCAAGCGGATTCATGAACTGGTTCGATCGATCGTGAACGTATTTTCAGTAAGACACGCAGGATAACAATCATCATCATCGATCAACAGCACCGCACCAACCTGACTTGATGTTTCAGAAAGACAATTTTCCAGAATCGCTGTGCGCCTGCAAAGCCGCAAAAAACACCAAAAAATGCCAACCAGCCCGAACAGGATTCATCCCGGGCGAGGCAACGGTTTATGCTGAGCATCGTGCTGCACGGTGGATGCACGACGCAGCTTGCCGGTTCCGAATCGACTTCGAATCTGGTCCGCCAGCTGATCCAGCTTAGTCTCGCGCTGATCCGGAACGACCTCGTCGTCAAACAACGATTTCTGAACCATCGCTTTCGATCGCAGATTGGAAACTCCCATCCCCAGCAATCTCACCACCAATCGACGATCTGGCAACTCAGAAGCCAGCAGTTCAGAAGCCACGTCCCACAATTTCCGAGTGGAATCGGAATGAGACGACAGACTTTTCGACCGAGTAATCGTATCAAAGTTGCCGTAACGAACCTTCAAATGAATCGTGCGACCTTCGACACCATGAGATCGCAGTCGATGCCCAACCTGTTCAGTTAGCTCCATCAGCCAGGCTCGCAGCACTTCCATATCAACAACGTCAACGGCAAACGTGGTTTCATGCGAAATGGATTTGGCTTCGCGATCGGCAATCACCTGGCGATCGTCGATTCCGCGAGCCAGCTTCCAGAAATGTTCGCCGCTGCTACCGAATTCACGATTCAGCCGTTCAACGGATAGCTGCCGCAGTTGAGCAATCGTGGTCACACCCAAAGCTTCAAATTTTCGGTTCGTTACTTTTCCGACGCCCCAGATTCGGCTTACAGGCAACGCATCCAACACTCGCTGCACATCGTCCGGCTGAATTACGGTAAAGCCGTCCGGCTTATCCATGTCGCTTGCCAGTTTTGCCAGATATTTGTTGGGCGCAACACCGACCGACGCCACCAGATTCAGTTCGCGGCGAATATCTTCTTTGATGGCGCGACCAATCGATTCCACAGAACCAAACAACTGCACACTGCCGTTCGCATCCAGAAACGCTTCATCCAAAGACAGCGGCTCAACGGTTGGAGTGTAGCGGTTGAAGATTTCGCGAATCTTCTGTGAAACCTGAGCATAGTGCTCCATACGAGGTCGCAGCACAATCGCATCAGGACACAACCTCAACGCCTGCCCCGACGCCATGGCACTGTGAACGCCAAATGTACGAGCCACATAGTTGGCGGCCGCGACAACTCCACGACCTTCAGGAGTACCACCAACAATAACTGGCTTGCCACACAAGTCCGGATTGTCACGTTCTTCAACCGACGCATAAAACGCATCCATATCAACATGCAGAATCATCGCGAATCGATCCCAACGAGAAAACAGAGGCCGTGCATAGTAGGCCAATCAGCTGAGACTTGCATTCCTACCAGAACACACTGGTTGTTCCGTAGAAAAGCCCGATCCGGGTAAACAGGATATATTCCACACAGTACGAGATCCGTTGCGTGCGAACGTAAGCAAGCGTGAAACCCTGTAAACCAACCGGGAGGAACTCACCCAATAACCATCGGCAGCCTGCCGACCATCCTTAAGCAAACACACATTGTCGCCACTTCCACCATGACTCGAATCCGCAACACTCCCAGGGAATCCTCAGGGTGTCAATTCCGCGTCGGTTCTGCCGCAGAAACTGGATTCCACCGTTTCAACTTTGCTAGAATCGGCTCCATGAAAAACATGCTAAACATTCGCAAAGAATCAAACGGCTGGGTCGTCCGTTTCGTCAGAAATGGCACGGAGTACTCAAAGTACTTTCGCTTTTCCGACGGCGGAGTTCGCAAGTCAATGGCACGCGCCAAACAATGGCGAGACGAACAACTGGCCAAGCTTGGCCCAAGACAGTGGCGTCGAGGCCCTAACCGATCAAAGCCCACCAACAACACTTCGGGCATCGTGGGAGTCAGCAAGAACGTCTATAACCGCTGGGTGGCGTCATGGAACGAAGACGGTAAACAACGCTTCAAAACCTTCCGCACGAAAAAGGAAGCTGTTGCCCACCGCAAAGCGCAAATTGAACGACTGGCCGATTAAGCCAGTTTGTGACGACCTCCCGTAATCGCTCGTCAGCATCGCTGCGGTGAAAAAATTCGCGACTGGCAGACGTTTCATTAGTCGGCAGAATGACTACTTTCCAGAAACGCAATCAGGTCTCGAATTTCGCGAAGTGTGAGTGTATCCACAATATCCTGAGGCATAAACGACACGGTTGCTTCAATCATCGACTCAATGTCGTTGCGGTCGAATGTGCGAGTCTGACCAGATGAGTCACGCATCGCCTCTTTCGTAGACGATCGCAGGCGAATGCCCGTAAACGTCTTCCCGCTCTTGAGCACAATCGTCCGCGGCAGGTACTCCGGAGCCATCTGTCGACTCGGTTCAAGAATCGACTGCAGCAGCCACGCTCCGTCTTCCCGATGGTTTACTCGACTTAGATCCGGACCAACAACATTACCTCGCCCGTTGTGTCGGTGACACCGCGCACATTGCCCCAGGCGAGCATGATGGAAGATGCGGCGACCGCTTTCCGGGTCCGGTTCGCCTTCAATGGCCTGCAAAGCTGTCCGCCAGGCTGTTGTGTCAGTTGCAGCAGGTCGGCCAGCTGTAAGCATTAAGGGATTCAGCACCGCCTGAAACAAGTCCATCGATTCAGAATGCTGAGCCGCTATTTCTTTCAGTCGACGCGTCTCTTCCGCAGAAAGTTTTTCGCTGCGCAGGCATCGCAGTGCTTCTTCCCGAACGGTTTGCTGACTGTCTGCTGCCAACTGAAGCAGCAACTCCACGTGCTGACTTGCCACCTCAGACAATCCCGCCACTGCTTCCGCCCGCAACTTTAGCCTTTGCTGCGGATCGGCGGCAATGGTTGCAAGCAACATTTGTGAGGCAGACGAAATTCCAGCCAGAGTTCGAACGGCTTCCAGCGACAACACTTCGTCATCGACTGACAACAATTGTTGCAGAACTTCTAACGTTAAGCCGTTTGACAAAGAACGCACCGGAGAATCGCCGGCTTGGGAAGCCGGGCGTGATTGGTTCGGAAGCAAACGCAACGCATAGGCTCTAAGATTGGCGGGACTGCTATCGTCTTTGACTCGAGCCAGCAGCAGTTCTGAATTGCGAATTCCATTTTCCGGTTTTCCACTAAGTGTATTCCACGTCGCAATCGCCGCTTCAAAACGCTGGTAGTCCAGATCGCTGCGGTTCAGAAAATCTTCAACGTCCGGCAGAAACGCAGTCAAACCGGTATCTGAGATCCATCGCAGCGTTTCAAATTGCACGTCCGGATTCTCGTCGTTCAAAAAATTTGTCACCCAAACATCGGGAGATGCTTCCGCCAGTTTCAGCGCCAGAACCGCCTGAACTCGATCACCAGCCGACCATGTAGCAACAACATTGGGAGTCCACTGTGAAGCATCCTGTGCCAAAGCAAGCAATGCGGCTCGCGCAAGAAACGGATCTTTCTGTTGAGCCAGTGCAAGCAGTTCGCTGCGGTCGTGCGTTAGTGTGGAATCTCTCAGTTCGACAACGCGTTTAGAATCCACCGTTGGCGGCTCAAGATCCAACCCGCCTACCCACGCAGCTTCGTTCAGGTCGATTTCCAGCTTCCACAGCCGACCAAATCCATGTGCCTGATAGCGACCGTCAACCCAGTCACTAAGATACCATTTGCGCGTTGAACGATTCCCATCTGAAGCAGCGTCGGCACTCGCGATGCAACCAGGCCGAAAATAGCGGCCTCCCTGCACCAGCAACATACGCTCAGCTTCGAAGCTGGCCCCGTTGGCACGCAGGCGAAAAAAATCAATACGATGATCGCTCCACGACGGAACAAGCAAACCGTTTCCAATGGGAGCGATGCCGCAGGGAGCTTCACCACAGGGATGAATCATCGGCAACGTTCCACGAAGTTCACCATTCCATCCCACAAACGGATGGTGAGCTTCTGAGCCATAATTTCGTTGATAGCCGTAATCGCCACCTTCAACAATGTGCAACAGACGACACGGTGGCCGTTCACCGGGATCATTCTCTGCGGCAAAGATCTCACCATCCGATCGAACGCAGATTCCAAAGGGGTTCCAGAATCCCTGAGCGATCCTGCGCAGGCTCGTGCCAGTGGGTGAACAACGAAAAATACCACCCTCACCAGTGCCGCGTATCGCTATGCCGTCTGCTCCGGTCAGAGTCCACGGCTTGGCGAAGTTTTCACCAAGCCCAAACACAAGAGTTCCATCGGGATGCCACGCCAGCCCTTCCAGCCCGTTGTGCGGATAGTCGGCTTCCGTTTGTAACACAGCCACATTTTCTTCAACGTCTGCTTTGCCGTCGTCGTCCGAATCTTTGACACGAATGATTCTGTCGCGTTCCGCAAGATACACCCAACCGTCCGGACCAAGTTCCAGATCCATTGTCGCATCGGTAGCGTTATAAAACACATCGCGCCGTTCTGCTTTTCCATCGCCATCTTCGTCAGTGAAAATCAGAATTTCGTCATGTTCCGGGCCAACGTAATCGTCCGGTCGAAAATGCGTATGAGTCGCCACGACCCAAACCCGTCCCTGATCGTCGACATCAATCCCGGTCGGAGTCGCAAGTGCAGGGTGTTCCGCAACAAGTGAAAGCGTCACGCCAGGTTGTAAAGTTTCGATTTGCGGCTCACGTTCTTCGGCAACAACAGAAACGGAGGCAAAAAACAACAAACAAGTCACAGCTGAGACTTGGGTGGTACTCATAAAACTTCGCCTTGTTCCGATTTTGGTTAGCGTCCGGTCTTCAAACAGCTTCATGGCAACTACCCATCCCGCCGTTCGCATCTTTAGGGCACTCTTCAGCTCACCCGGAAAACAGAAAAGGATGCGAATGCTCTATCATTGTCCAAAGTTTACCTATCACTAATGACTACTGCGTCTGCTTTTCGCGAATCAATTCACCAAGATACTTTGCGGTTTCGTCGGCGATCACGTTGTAACCTGCAAGGTTGGGATGTCGATCAGAAAACCAACCCGGCAAATGCCCAAGAACACCGTCGAGTTCGTTGCCCATCACTTCTATGCTGGGGCCGTGTACAAATGGCACGACCAATTCGTGATATTTATCGGGAACCTTCGCCAGCGGGAAACGCCTGTAGTTAAGCATGTTAAACCCCTTCTCCAGTTCAGCGACGTAACGCGGATAGATATCAAAGACAGCGAGACTTTCCTTCTTAGCCACATCACGAACAAGGTCATTGATTTCCCGACTTGCTTGTTCATTCGCGAAGGGAATCACAGTCATGGGAATAAGTCTCGCGTGCGGGTGATCCTTTCGAAGTTGAGCAAGCAGTTCGTGGAAGTCCTTGACGAAGTTCACTGTAAAGTCGTCACGCCTGGCACGATCGTTCAGCCCGTAACGGATGAAGACGTAATCGAGTCCGGGAAGTTTCGCCGCGTCACGATCGTATCGCCCGGAATCCAAAAGACGGCGGATGTACTCACCGCTGAGACTGGAATTAATTACATTACACGCAGGCAGATCACCTTCCGCTGCCAGAAGTTGCTCAAGCACTTTTTCCAGATGCGGCCCTTCCGGTTTAATTCGTCGCGGCACGCTTCCTTCCGTAGTGCTGTCGCCCAACAACAGTATCTGCAGCTTACCTTCATGCTCGGCCAATGCCCCCGGCGCAGAAACAAAGATTCCAATCGCGATTGTGGCTGCCAGACAACAACGAACAAGCCAAACATAGAACACTCGGTGTGGTGAAATCTTCATAAATAACATCCATTTCCAGTTTATGTTGGTGACGCTTAAGCCCGACGAAACGCCAGAAAAGTTCATCAACGAAATGCAGCCAAAGTTCCGCGTTACTCGTTGAACTTGAACGAGTACAGATCGGCATCTTTGATCACGAATCGCAGTCGCACAGCTTTGCCTGCCAGTGATGAAACGTTGCCGCCCTGTTTCCATGTTACCGTTCGAGCGATCTCGTTGCCGATCTGTTCTGTGGCTTCGGCCAGTGAAAATCCAGGCAGCGGATTTCCGGCAGCGTCCTGAATCTCTAAGCGAATACTGCCAGCCGCTGACGTACCAAAGTTGATCGTAAGTTCGTTACCTGTAAATGTCACAGGTTTTGTCACAAGCTCGCCACCGGCATAAGTGGCCTTAGCCGAAGCGAATCCATCCAGCCGCATTGAGTATCTGTGCAGGTGCGAAGTGGGCTGGGCGTAGTCCTGATTTAGATAGACCGACATTTCTGTCGGCCCCGTCTGAACAATATTCAGAGCAGGATAGTTCGTTCGCGACACCCAGTTGCGGGCACCGATCCCGGGTCGGACGAACCCACTCAGAAACGTGCGATCATAAAACGAACCACCTCGCGAAGTCATCAGTACGGCATCGGACGTGTCCTTGAAATACTTCGGCGACACATTGATGGCTGTCGCCTGTTTGTCAGTCAGCACCTGACGATTGGGCATAAATCGAGCCGCCACCGCAACGTACAAATGCGGAGCTCGAAAATACGGATGCGTCTGGTTGGTGTAAAGATGCTCAATCGGAGCTTCCCCGCCGTGATGACGATATTCCATCAAAACCGGTGCCGACCAGTTAAGAAAGTCATCGCTGGTTGATTTAGCAATGCGGCGGATCCCGTCTTTGAACACTCGAAAGAAACAAACGTATTTGTTTTCCAGAACAGACCAAAAGGCCAGGTTCTGCGAATCGAACATGTATTTGTATGGCACCATCTTTACGGGAATGACGGGTTCCTCCTGCAGCTTTTCCCAGCGAAGTCCGTCGGCCGATACAAGAGCGATTAAGCCGCTGTTCATTGTACCGCCAATGGCTTTGTAACGCTGTTCGGCCGACACACCGGGGCGAGTATCGAGGATGGGACTGAAGTTGTGGGTGATTGGCGCGGCGTTCGCGAGGATAATATTGTTCTTTGGATGGCCCTCCAGGGGGAACAGATCCAGTTCCGGCTTCGTCCACTTCACGCCATCTTTCGATTCGGCATAACAATAGACTTCTTCCGGGCTTCCATCGGCTCCAACACTGGGCCGACCGCGATAGTACAGTCGATACAAATCTGCATCTTTGATTACGGTGCAATATCCGCAGAACAGCCCTTCCCACGGCTTGTCGAATTCCAGTGCGACGCCTTCATCGCGAGGCCGATTCAGCGTAAGCTGAACATTGTCCAGCTTGTCGATCAGAAAATGGTCGACAAATAATTCTCGACGACTGCCAATATCAATCACATCGTCAGCGGTAACGAAAGGTACAGTCACCGTTGCCAGAGAAATGGCCAATAGCTTCGAGAAGAGAGTGGTGATACGCATCGAAAACAATCCTTCAGAGGCCGTGCTGTTGCGGGCGACAGACACGGCAGGCAGGCTATCCAAACAAGGCCGAAATGGGTTGGCCGTGGTCGGTAATCGGAACCGGCCGGGAGCCGGCGAAGAGTTCCAGGGCGGGGTCGATACCAAGAGCGGCGTGAATTGTGGCGTGAAAGTCGGGGATGGAGACGGGAGCTTCGACGATTTTTTTGCTGAGTTCATCAGTTACGCCATAAGCCCCCTGATGATTTAAACCCCCGCCGGCAAGCAGCAGGCTGAAGCAACTGCCCTGGTGTCCACGACCGCCGCGACTGTCGTAATTGGCGGGCCGCCCGAATTCGGTGCCGATGGCAATGAGTGTTTTGTCCAGCATTCCCTGATGCTCAAGGTCCGTGATTAACGCGGATAATGCGATGTCGAGTTCTTTGATCAGCAGATGCTGATTCTGCTGCCCCTCGTTGTGCGTATCCCATCCGGTGCCGTTGATGAAGTTCAGGTTGTGTGAGACTTCTATGAAACGCACGCCTGACTGAACAAGGCGACGCGCCAGCAAACACCGCTGGCCGAACTCACCACCATACGCATTGCGAAGGTCTGGCGACTCGTCCTGCAAACGAAAGTGACGCATAAAATCCGGCCCCGCCAGACGCAAAGCTTCCGCCTGTGCTTCTCGGTATTGTGCAATGACTGAATCGTCGGCAACTCGATCTGTCAAAGGTTGCAGCAACTGTCGGCGACGTTCGATGCGGGCGGGCGTGACATCTTCTGGTCGGGAAAAACCGGCAGGGCCGCTTTCGGTATCGACCAGATAAACATAACCAGCCTTTGCGCCAAGGAATCCGGAACCGCGGCTGACGTTCGGATAGCCGATCAACATGTAGGCAGGGACGTCAGGGTTTGCCGCACCGCGAACGTGACCGATGATCGAACCAAGCGATGGATAGGTGACGCTGCCACTGGTGACGCGACCGGTGTGTACAAAGTTCGTGCCGAAGGCGTGTTCGTCGATCAGGTGATGATTGACGGTTCGAATCGCAGTCAGACGATCGGCGAGCTTTGCGGTGCGATGCAGATGTTCGCAGAACTTCACGCCCGGAACGGAAGTCTCAATGGCGTCATATTCAGCCCCCGCAATCTTTGGCGACGCCTTGGAGCTGCCGCGATTTTTCGGATCGAAGGTGTCGATCTGCGACATTCCGCCGCCCAGCCAAATGAAGATCACGTGCTCAGCTTTGCCTTTCGGCAACCGTACGGCGGGCGATGCAGCAAGCACAGACGGCGATGCAAGTGCGGCACCGGTCAGTACACTGGATTGCGTCAGGAAGTCTCGTCGTTTCATGGCAGTCATTCTGTTCGTTGATCGAGTTTTTCCGTTGTTCGCAGGACGGTCCGAAAGGGCCGTCCTGCTTTCTGGCTGTGTATTTTGCTAACATGCTCACGCTAAGGAACAGTCCTGAAATAACCTCCGTAGGGCCGGTTCCCACCGGCCGACACCGCGAACAGTGGCCGGTAGGAACCGGCCCTACATTGCACGCAGATTGGGAAGTTAATTCGAGACAGTTCCCAAGATATCATCGTGTGTACATCCATTCCGGCGCGTTCAGCACGGCCCACAGCACGTCTTCCATTCGCTCGCGCCAGTCCGAGTTCAGGGTATTGGATGGCGGATCGCCGCGACGAGCTGCGATTTCTTTTTGCACGGCCAGAGCGTTCGCCGGACCGTCGACATGATTCGACCAGCTGACGTAGCGCTCGGGTTCGCGTTTGACCGGCGTCGGTACGATGCGTTCTGATTCGGGAATGATGCGCGTGTCGTACCCTTCAGACAGAAACCGGACGTAGCGTTCTTTTTCTTCGGCGGATGGTTTTCGCGTCAGCAGTCGCAGAAACAGTCGGTCGATCAGTTGCTCCAGCGGCTGTTCTTCCAGAGCCAGCTGCGTGATGCCGTGACGATCACTAAGACGCGTCAGCCAAATGCTCATGACTCCGTTTGCGTGAATCGCCGGCTGCAGAATGTTGGGTTCTGTATCTCGCAGACTGCGAGGATCCTGTCGAGCGCCTCGCCAGCCGAAACTTTCCAGCACACTGGTCACCGCCGTGATGCGCGGCAGCGACAGGCTGGGACGGTCGCGTTCGTTCGACATCGACGCCAGCATCCATGAGCGGCGGGGCTTGCCAAGAGCGAGTGCAATCTGAACCGTGCGGACGCTGTCGATGTCCAGATTCACCTCTTCCAGATCGAATGGCGTGCCAGTCGCATGGAAGACAGAATCGACAATCTGTTCTGCCGTCAGCCGACGTGGCGCGGGCGAAACATACAGAGGACTCGTTTCCAGAAGCGTCGAATCTGTCGCACGTTGATAGGCGTGCGAATTCAGGATCAGTTGACTCACCGCTTTCACGTCGTAGCCGGACGCAACGAACTGCCGACCAAGCCAGCGCAGCAGTTCGGGATGCGAGGGGCCACTCTTCTCCCAGTCGTGCACGTCCGCCACCAGACCGCGCCCCATTAATCGCTGCCAAATGCGGTTGACCATCACCTGCGCGAAGCGTTCGTTTTGTGGAGCGGTCATTAATGCGGCAAGTCGGTCGCGGGAATTCTCCGGATGCTCAGCCAGCGTGTCGGCAACCGTTTCGTCGCAGTAGCGAGCGAAGGGCCAGGCCGGTTGAATTTCGACTCCGGGTTTCAGAGTCACCTGGATCAGCGGCTCGCGGCCGGATTGATCCAATCGCCCAGCAGGAACGCTGCTGGATTCGGGCAGCTTGATCGGTTTCTGCTTCAACAGCGCCGCAAGTTGCAGCAGATCTTCCTGCATGGAAACATGCGCGGGGGCGTCGTGACAGCGAGCACATTTCATTTCTACGCCGAGAAACGCAGAGCTCACGATAATGCCCTTGGCAGCCATCGGCAAATCATTCTGCGACGCGGTGGCAAAACCAGCCGGGCCGCCAGACCGCTCACTGCCTTCCATGCGGATCAATTCCGTGACGAACAGATCGGCAGGTTTGTTATCGAGCATCGATTCGTACAGCCACCAGCGGAACGGCCCGGTGTTATTCAAAGTAGGATTGATCATGTTGGGGTTCTCCGCCAGCACGTCCAGCCAGTAACCCATCCAGTGATCAGCCCAGCGCGAATCCGCCAGCAATCGCTCAATCACATTCGCGCGGCGCGTATCCGAGCTGTCCGTGCGAAAGGCGGCAATTTCTGATTCGGTGGGCGTGACACCGACAGTGTCCAGCGTTACTCGACGAAGAAAACTCAGATCATCAGCAAGTGGCGTGGGCTTGAAATTTGTGACGTCGAACTGAGGCCAAACCGCACCGCCTTCGATCCAGCGTTTTAGCAGAGCGATCTCTTCACCCGGCAATGGATGGCCCTTCGGAGGCATCACGGTGTCTTTGTCCTGTGACGTGATGCGATCGATCAGCGAGCTCTGGTCGATTCTGCCGGCGACAATCGCGGGTTCTTCAGAGTCTCCCCCCTTTAAAGCAGACTCATGATCGTCAAGACGCAGTCCGCCCTTCGCTTTGGTTCCCTGGTGGCAGTTGTAGCAGCGTTTTTCCAGCAGCGGCCGGACTTCTTTGAAGTAGTTCACGCCGGCCGTTTGGTTATCGTTCGATTCCTTCGACACAGTTTCAATCCGTGCCGCCAGAAAATGGTCGATGGCGTTGTTGGCGGGAAATCCGCTGGGCAGCTCCGGCACATCCACTGGTTCGGTGTTCGCAAGCCAGTTGGCCGCGGTCGTTCGGCGCCGGTCCCAGTAATCACGATGGGCAGCGCGGCAGTCGGCACGGGCGTTGGCGTTCATCGTTGCAAATCGTGCAAGACGCTCTGCTTCGTAGATGGGCCATTGCTGATCGGTGTACGCGACCTGACGCTCGCCAGGCGACAGCAGCGACCAGGCTTCGCTTCCTTGCAGCGACACAGCGACCACGGTTTCGCCCAGTTCCGGTCGAAATCTGCTGTTGCCAGTAACGCCGCCCACCAGCGTTTCCAGGATGACGAAATGTTTGCCGCCTGCGGTTTCGAATTCACACCAGGCATCTCGATTGCCCGGAGGCGCGAAGCGGAAGTCGGGACCAAGGTCAAGGTAATCGTCCTGAGCAGAAAGCAGTCCGTGCCCAGCGGGGTCTGTTGGACGCGGTGAAGTTTCCAGCAGCTGCTTTCCATCGATGATCAGTCGACAGACTCCTCGACCACGCAGCAGCAGACGGTGTTTCCCCTCTGGCAGTTCAACCATCGCGGAAGCTCGCAGATGCAGCGGATTGGCGCGATCACCGCGGACGCCGGTCGACACATACTTCTGCGGCAAATCGATCAGGCCAAAAACGTCTTCCTGATAAGTTTCCGTGACCTGCGGTTCTTCGGGCCACGCGTTGTTGGCCGGAACACCGTCCTCACTCAGCTGCACCTGCACACTGCCCGCCGGAATCATTTCGGGCGTCACAGCCGGTGGCGGTGGAACGTGAACATAACGCTGTGCAATGACCTCCGGCGAAAAGGCCTCGCGATACACGGCAACGTTGTCGATCCAGCCCTGAAACGACGAACCAGAACTGCGCTGGTATCCGGTTCCGATAACAAGGTCGGCTGCATCCTGTACTGGCGGATGATCCGTGGCACCGCCGAGATCCCAAGTGCCTTTCGTCGGTTTGCCGTCGATGTAGGCGTGCAAACTGTCGGCTTTGCCAAAGGTGAAGTCCAGCGCAACATGGTGCCAGCCGGTGAGTGGCATTTCGGCGGTGCTCCACCAACGATGCCAGTCGTGTTCTTTCGTTTCGGGATCCTGACTGGTGAACAGAAAGCCAAGTTGAGCACCAGTCTCTGCCCCCTGAAGTCGGACGGAATAGTTCTGATTGTTCTCCCCGAGATTTTCACCCAGCTTCCCGTTGCGGCCTTTACCAATGATGTAGATCATCTGGCCTTTGGCAACAGATTTCGTCTTCACCCAGGCTTCGAATGCAAAGGTGTCGCCAGCACCGAATCGAACATTTGTGAAGCCGCCGCGTTCGTGGTCTTTAACCAGAAGACAGCCTTCGTGCCCAACGAATGCTGCTGCTTTGTTGTCGGCACCAAAATTTGGATATCGAGGAGTCCGTGGCCCATCGGCAGAAGTTCCGAATTTTCCCTGCCACGCACCCGGCTGCGATTCACCATCAAACCGCCATTCGACCAACGGTTCGCCCGCCTCGACAAAGCTGGCGGTCACAATCATCAAAATGGCGATTAGTCGAGTCATGATATTCACAGATGGATCCAATGTTCAGTGATATTCAAAGGTTACCATCCAGACGGGCTGGCGACGATCAGCAGATTCAGAATTCAACGTTCGCGGCAAAAGTTAACAGCATGCTGGCCGATATTGACGACACAGGCATTTGCTGCACCATGACGTCGACGTCTTGATGATAATCTTGCCATAAGATTCAAGTCGAAATTTCGTTGAGTGTGCCTGTGCTGCTGCCAAACGCGTTTACTGCGATTCCGAGCTGTTGAAGCATCGTGACGAACAGATTGCATAGCGGTTTGTTGTGGTCACGTCGGAAGGCAAGGTGTTGACCATGCTGAAAACCACCGCCAGCAAGCAGGATCGGAAGGTTGGTATTGTCGTGCGTGTTAGCATCTCCCATATTGCTGCCGAACAGAATCATAGTCCGGTCTAACAGGCGGTCCTCGCCTTCACGTGTCTCAGCAAGTTGTCCGAACAATTTTTTAAGCAGCACCATCTGTTGACGGTCGGCGTCTTTAAGTTGCTGTACTTTGCTATCTGATTGCCCATGATGGCTGAGATTGTGGTAGCCGTCCGTGGTACTCTGATCGGGGTGCAGATTGAAGACTGGAGTTGCAAACGCGTCAACCATTAACGTGACGATGCGAGTCGAATCCGACTCCAGCGCCAGCCTCGCCATCGATAACATCAGGTCGAACTTTTCGAAGAACAGTTTCTGATCTCGAATGTCGTCCGGAGCAGGCTGATCGGTCTTCGGTTTGGGACGCAGTTCCCACTCGCGACTCGTATGCAAACGCTCTTCCATTTCGCGAATGGACGTCAGATATTGATCCAGTCGTGATTGATCGTCACGACCCAGCTTGCGGCGAAACTGGTGAGTATCATCAAGCAGCGCATCAAGAATGCTTCCGCGTTCGTCAAGATGATGCAACTGTCGCTGAACCGCACTCGGATCGCCCTGAACGAACATCTTTCGAAACAATGCCGGTGCACTGTCTGCCGCCGGAAGCAGTACGCCATCACGCGTCCACGACAGACTGCGATTGGCTTTGTCGATGTTGACTCCCAGATTCAATGTCGAAAAGCGAGTCACCGGCCCAAGCTGTTCGGCGGCGAATTGGTCGAGCGAGATGGAATTGCGAAAGCCGCTTTTCGTCGGCCCGCGAGCCGCCGTTAGAAAACAGTTCTCCGTGCTGTGTCCGCCATCCACGTCGGGATGAGACAAACCGCTGATCACTGTGAAGTCGTCACGAAACTCCGCCAGATCCTGCAGATACGGCGAAAATTCATAGCCTCGCCCCGCCTGCTCAGGGAAGAAGGGTTTCGGCAGAACGCCAAGGTTATTCGATATCAGCAACATCCGCCGCGGAGCTTCTGAGTCAACGTCTTTCGCAAACGCAGGCCGCAAAGATTCCAGCAGCGGCAACGACAGTGCAACTCCCGCCCCACAAAGAAACCGGCGACGATTCAGAGCCCCGAAACGCGGAACGGCCTTTCCGGGCTGTCGCCCATCAACCAAAGGGCTCACCATATCAATTTTCATGATTCAGTCTTCTTGAAACTTTGGGCGATTGATTGTGCCGTTGTTTCGTACGGCCTGGAAAGGTCGCCCAACGAAAATCTGACTTTGGACCAACCCATGAATCAGATCGCGGACACGATAATCGTCCGCAGCACAGACATCGAGGATCGCTTCAACTTCTGCACGATCTGCAAATCGTACTGGAGTTCCAGTCGCGTAAACCGTGAATTGATGCAGAAGGTTGCGAGCCAACTGCCGAGGATTGCCAGCAAAAATGGACTTCAGCCCACGGATGTCTTGAAAGCTGCGACCGTCAAGTAACTTGCCGCTGGCATCGACCGTGCCGGAGATGGCATAGGAGAAGTCGTGCCCAGCACGGTCAATTCCGCTGACGCGTTTTCCCGCTTCGATTCCTCGATAATGCGTTCGCCAGCCGCCAAAGATGTCGAAGTTCTCCAATGCCAAACCGACAGGATCGAACCTTGCATGACAACCAGCACACGTCTCTGATTTGGCGTGCAGAGCAAGCAATTCACGAATCGTCTTCGCCCCACGAATATCAGGCTCAACCGCTGGCACGCTCGCCGGAGGTGGTGGCGGTGGCTGACCAAGCAAACGTTCCATCATCCACGCGCCGCGAATAACGGGCGACGTGGAAGTTCCGTTGGCAGTCACCTTCAGAATTGCCGCCTGCGTTAACAGGCCACCATACGGACTATCTTCAGGAAGAATGACTTTTCTAAGTTCCGATCCGGAGACAGCCTTCAGTCCGTAATGTTGGGACAGCCGATCGTTCACGTAAACAAAGTTCGCGTCGATAAGTACTCTGGACGGCAGATTATCACGAATCATCGCGGCAAAGAACGTGCGTGTTTCGCTTCCCATCGATTCGATCAGATAGTCGTCGAAGCGATATTCGGGATACAAACGAATGTCCGGTTCATCTCGCCGAATGTGTCGCAGGCCGAGCCAATAGTTGGTGAAGTTTTCAACAAAGAGATCAAAGCCAGGACCGTGGATTAAACGATCAGCCTCGCTGCGAAACGTGTCGGCATCGCGAAGCTTCCCAGCCGCTGCCAGCTCCATCAGCGGCGCATCGGGACGGGAGTTCGTAAGAAAGTGCGAAAGTCGCGACGCGATTGCATAGTGTTCAAGTCGTGCTTCGCGGACCAGGTTCGTGGCCTTTGGTTCGCGCAGGTAAAGGAAGTGGCTTGAGCACAGAAACGCCTTGTATCCGGCGAGCATAGCTTCGGCGAACGGGCTGCCCTGTTCCAGCCGATTCAGCACAAGCTGTTCGAACCGATCGAGCGTTTCTTCCGGCACAGGTTCGCGAGCTGCGATTGTGATGAAACGCCTAAGCAGTCGCCGCGCGTCATTCGGTTTATCGTTGCTTTGAACGTTCGCTCCGAGATCATCAAACAGAACGCGATGTGAGCGTGGCGGCCACGACTCGGGTGCGATCGGACCTTCAACTTCCAACCACTGAAAAGCGATCCCCGGCTGGCCGTCTTCCGGAAACGGCGGATAGCGATACGTCGGTGGCCCACCATTGACATTACGAGCCAATGGAACCGGCAATCCCAACAGACTGTACTCAAAGGTTTCTGTCGGAAGCAGCTGTATTGTTGTTTCGTAAATGTTTGGTTCAGGGTGAATATCCACAATGCCACCAGTCGCTCGCACGTCGCCCGACACATCCGGCCCTGATGGCTTGCGAGCGCGGAATGTCATTGGCACAGGCGCTGTTGCCGGTTTAAGTTCGTAGCCTTCCGTCTGCAGAATGGCACGCGCTGCAAAGCGGACGTGATAAGTAAGACGACCTTTCCAGGCCGTCGTGCTGTTGCTGCTTGCGGCGACAGCCTGGAAAGGCCGTCCAGTTTTCGCAACGAACCCACGTGGGTATCCGTAGTACGGCCAGTGGGCAGATCGAAACAGAGCAAGTTCAAGGGCGGGATCATCCTTTACGGCGGCGAGGTCGCTGTTGTCAACCGCTCTGTTGTCCTTCGCAAAAAACATCGCTTCGCGTTCGCCGAATGTGTTGTTGGCTGAGAACAACTGTGTCCCGGCTGCGCGATATTTGATGACCGATGGGGGCTCCAGACCATCGGCCATCGCCTGACGCAGCGCGGCTTCGGCGGCATCAAGATACGCTGCCAACTGCACTCGTGACATATCCAGCGCACTGGCGGTTTTATTGAACCGATAAGCTTCTCGATCTTCCGGCAGCATATCGCGAATATCCAGAAACGGCAGTTGCAGCACGTCCCGAAGGTTCTGCTGATACTCGTCCTGGTTAAGACGGCGCAGCGGGCCGCGACCGTTCGCAAGAATATCTGCTCGATCGGCTTCTGCAATCCTGTCGTAAAGCAACGTTACCAATGATTGACGATCACTGTCCGCCACCCCCGAAGGATCAGGCGGCATCTCGCCGGATTTGACTCGATCATGAACAAGAATCCAACGATCACGGATTTGCCGTTCATCCAAACTGAAAGCCAGTGACGCAAGATCGAGTCCGCCTTCTGCTGACTCACCATCATGGCAGCCAAAGCAGTTGTTCTTCAGGAACGTGCTTAGCACATCCGAAACTTCGGCAGCTGAAAGCGGCTGACCCATCAATCCCAGAAATAGTAGCAAGCCCAGGCTTAATCGACTCGCAAGCGACTTACCGCCAACCAACCGCTGTGCACACAACCGACCGTCTTTCGGTGCTGTAACCGAGTCGCCACTCATGCCAGAATCTCGTTGATCACGTGGCCGTGCACGTCCGTCAAGCGGCGTTCGATTCCGTTGTGATAGAACGTCAGGCGAGTATGATCGATGCCCAGCAGGTGCAGCGATGTCGCATGTAAATCGTAGCTGTAGGATGGCGATTCAACCGCCTTGAAACCGAGCTCATCCGTCGCTCCATATCCAACTCCGCCGCGAATGCCTCCACCAGCAAGCCATGCTGTGAATGCTCCGGCATTGTGGTCGCGGCCTTTCCCGGTTCCACCCTGAGCACCCGGTTGACGGCCGAATTCCGTCGTGCAAATCACCAGTGTGTCGTCGAGCATTCCCTGTCGCTTCAAGTCTTTCAGCAGCGCGGATGCTCCCGTATCCAACACCGCTCCCCAATAACCGTGGTCTCGCGGCAGGTCTTCGTGACTGTCCCAGTTCGGTCGAATTTTCTTCGATGTTGTGTTCTCTGCGCCGCAGTAAATCTGCACAAACCGCACTCCCCGCTGCACCAGTCGCCGAGCCAGCAGGCATTGCCGACCAAACGGGCCAGCCTCAGGGTGGTCGATATCATAAAGCTGCTGAGTTGCCGCCGTTTCGTTGCTAAGGTCGGTCACTTCCGGCGCACTCAACTGCAATCGCGCGGCCATTTCATACGCCTTAATCCGAGCGTCAAGTTCACTGTTGTCTTTGCGTGAATCAAGATGCAGTCGATTCAGCTGTTCCAGAAACTCAAGCCCCGCGCGATCTGCGTCAGAAGTTGCAGCTTTAAAATCCGTCGGCGGAAACAGGTCAACAATCGGTTGCTTTGAATTGGACGTATCAAGCGGCGTCGCCTGATATTCGGCCGGCAGAAATCCCGCGCCCCAGTTGATGATGCCTCCCGGCGGCAATCCACGTGGATCGGGCAGCACCACAAAAGCAGGCAGATCATCCGCTTCGCTGCCCAGCCCGTATGTCACCCACGCCCCCATGCTGGGAAAACCGGGCAATGCAAAACCAGTGTTCATCATAAAGCAGGCGGGGCCATGCAGCGCCGATTTGCTGTGCATCGAATAAATGAATGCCATGTCGTCCACACATGTGGCCAGCTTCGGAAACAGGTCGCTCACCCAGCGCCCCGAGTGACCATGCTGCTGAAACTTCCAATGACTTCCCTGACAGTTGCCAGGTTTCGATGCAAAAAACTGCAGATTGCCGTCAGGATCGAATGGCTTTCCGTTACGTTTTTCGAGTTCTGGTTTGTAATCAAACGTATCAACCTGGCTCATGCCACCGGGGCAGAATATCTGAATCACACGTCGGGCTTTGGGCGCATGATGTGATTCCGCTCGACCTTCGCCAGCCAGCATCGCAGTTAGTGCAAGCCCGCCAAATCCACCACCCGCAGCCTGCAGAAAATCTCTTCGTAAATAACTGATGTTCATTGATCAATCCAGGTAAACGAACTCGTTCGAATTAAACAGCGATCGGCAAAGAGCAAACAATCCCTGCTTACTGATAAAGTCCGTGGCAAGGTGCAATTCGTTTGATGTCGGCCGTCGTGCAAGTGCCAATTCAAACGCACGAATGATCTGAGCTGGTTGTTCAGAACCAACATCCTGCTGAACGCGTTCGGCCAGGTAACCTGCCTGCCGAAGCATAAAGTCGTTGTTGTACAGAGCCAACGATTGCAGCGGCGTTGTTGTCGTTTGACGTTTCGGCGTCATGTTCGCGGGATCAGGGCAATCCAGCGTTGTAAGAAATCTGTTCGGCGTGGTGCGGACGGTGTAACGATAAATGCTCCGCCGCCACAGTTCCGGTTTATCAGCTGTAATGTAGGTGTAAATCGGCGCATAGGCTTCCTGATACTGAAAGTCTTCAAAGCCCGGTCCGCCCTGTTTCACATTCAATTTCCCGCTGACAAACAGCACGGCATCACGGATCGATTCCGCTTCCAGCCGTCGAGGATTCTGACGCCAAAGCAAGCGGTTGTCTGAGTCGATTTGTCGAGCTGCTCCGCCATTCGTTCCATCAACGTAGCTTACCTGTTGATAGGTCTTGCTGGTCACGATCAAACGATGCATCGCCTTCAACGACCAATTCTGCCGCACGAGTTCTTCTGCCAACCAATCCAGCAATTCCGGATGCGATGGCCGACCGCCGCCGAAACCGAAGTCGCTGGGTGTATCGACAAGCCCCGTACCGAAATGCCAATGCCACAGGCGATTCACGATGACTCGACGAGTCAGCGGATTATCCGTATCAGTAATCCATCGCGCCAGCGCAGCACGGCGTTCGCCTTCGCTGGATTCCAGTGTTCCAAGTTTCGGATTCAACATAGCCAACGATCCGATCGCCTCAGGCTGCAGCGCGTCACCGATCGGCGATTCAGGATCACCACGAGCCAACAACCGAACTTCTGGCACAACCGATTCTGCGACAACGCCAAAGAAGCGTGCTGGAGCTTCAAGTGATTCCAGCTTTTCAGTGACCTTCTGGCGTTCCTTGCGAAGATCTTCCAGCCGCTGGCGGTATTCCGTCGTAAGTTCCGCTGGTACCGCAAGCTTCACGGCCGGATCGCCGAAGCCAACCTGATCCATACTGAAACCGTTTCCGCCATCGGTTGCAACAAGCGTCAAAAAACGTGCCGACGAAGGCAACTCGATGTCAACAACATGCAGTCCGTCTTCGCGTTTTAGCCGTGGGAAGTGTGTAACCTGCTTTCCGTCGACAAAGACCCAAACATCTGCGTAGTGTCCACCAACAGCACCGAAGTAACCGAGCTTCGCCGTAAACCGCAGCGCGTTGTCTAAGCTTCTCGCCTGCCCAGACATGGCATCCTGCATGGCACCAATATCAAACGTAATTCCGGCGTTGGCGTGTAGCCCCAGTACGCTGTGTGGTGCCTGAGTGAAATCGATGCCGCCAAGTTCCGGCGAATGTTGACTGGCAACCGGTCCGTTGCGAATCATATCCCACGCATTGCCGGATGTTTTGGGGAGACCGGTAATTGCGGTTCCAGTGGAGCTGACCGGAATCTCTGCCGTGCCGTCTTCGCCATCCGGAATAAACACGCCATCAATGAATGCAAAATCGGACGTAGAGAACTTGTTCGTGACCACATTGTCGAGCTTGCCAAAGTCGCGGGTTTGAACCTGAGCGTTACGCGGATCGATGGCCGCGCGATGCTTTCCGCTGCCCAGCCCATTGCCGCCACCAACGATATCCGCAAGATTCAGGCCCTCACCATCCAGCCGTCCAATTTCAAAATCGATTTCGCTTCGCCGCTTAGTCAGCTGCAGCTTCTGTTCTTCGTATGTCTTTACTTCCATGTCACTCACAACACGATCGTCGCGCCTTACACCAGCAAAGACCGCCTGCAACTGATAGTATTCCTGCTGCGAAATCGGGTCGAGCTTATGATTGTGACAGCGAGCACAATTGACGGTCATCGCCATCGTGGCCGTCATCACCTGAGTTGCCATGTCGTCCAGATCAAGCGATCGCGCGGATCGTCGCAGTTCGGGACTTTTGGTTTCCACCTGCCCCACAAAATCCCACGGACCAGCCGCCAGAAATCCGGTACCAATCACCGCCTGTTCGTCATCCGGCCACAGCACATCACCGGCAATTTGTTCCTGCAGAAAACGATCGTAAGGCTTGTCTTCGTTCAATGAATCGATGACATAATCACGATATCGCCACGCGTTGTCTCGCCGTTTGTCGCGTTCAAACCCATGCGTGTCGGCATAGTGAGCAATGTCCAGCCAGTGCTGAGCGAATCGTTCGCCATAGGCCGGCGCGTCCAACAGAAGGTCGACAAGCTTTCCATACGCCTGAGGATCGGGATCGTTCACAAACGCTTCAACAGCTTCGGGCGTTGGAGGAAGTCCATGCAAATCAAAGGACAACCGCCGAATCAACGTGCGTCGATCTGCTGGCGGGCTCGACTGAAGCTGATGCTCTTTAAGCTTGGCACGTATGAATGCGTCGATCGTTGCAGCGAGATCGCTCGAATCGGCCTGCTCAGAACTTGCCCGTTCAGAATTCAGATGAGCATCCGGAGCCAACATCAGCGGCTGCAACGCCCACCATGACGCATCGGCCTTCGCTTTCTGCTTGACAACAACACCGGCGGGCCAGGTTGCTCCCTGCTGAATCCAAAGCTTTAACTTTGCCACATCCGCATCCGCAAGACGTTCCGCCTCCTTTGGCATCTCGGGCGGCTTTCCATTCTGTGACGTCACCAACTGGATCAGATAACTGCCATCAGGATCACCCGCAATGACATATTCATTGGCCTTCAGATCTTCCAGAGTTGCCAGCGAAACATCACCTTTCCTATCGCTGGACGAATGGCATCGCACACAGTGCTGCTGAAAGATCGGAGCGATCTGGCTTTCAAAGTCAACACGTTCATCGGCGACCGCGTGCAACGTTGAAACAACACACGCCATAAACGCGATGCACAACATCTTCATCGTTGGTTCCCTTTTCCCATCATCAGCAGAATCACCTCCAGATGAACTCGACTCATTCGTTCGCAGACATTTACACGGTGGACTTTTTCAACAGCGGCAGCCTCTAAATGGTGCCGCCCAGCGAAAACAACGAAACACAGTGCAACTTGCAGAATCACAGTCACCAAGTCATTGCCACTGGTCACACGATTTCAATCACATTGCCCGGAGATACAGGAAACGGCCGGTCTGCTGCGTCGCGAATTTCGGTTCTCGGCGGAATTCCAAGCATGTGAAAAATCGTCGCCGTCACATCAGCGGGCGACACGGGATTTTCAATCGGATACGCGGCCACTTTATCGGACGCTCCGTAAACCTGACCGCCTTCAATACCAGCTCCTGCAAACCAGATTGTATTCACGGGAGCCCAATGGCCGGAATGCTGCCCCGTTGGACTGCGCCCGAATTCACTCATCCAGACAACCAGAGTGTCATCCAACAGCCCACGTTCTTCAAGCTCTTCAAGAAACACGGCAACAGGGCGGTCAGCCCACGGAATCAGCTTGTTCTTCAGCATGTTGAAGCCGTCGCTGTGAGTGTCCCAGTGCTGAAAGATCTTATCCGTCTTGTGTCGCGGCCAGCTGATAGTGACCAGTGGCACACCTGCTTCAATCAGTCGGCGAGTCAGCAACAGGCTTTGCCCGAACGCCCAGTCACCGTACTTCAGACGAGTTGCAACATCTTCCTGCTTCAAGTCGAACGCACTGTGAGCTGCCGGCGAATTCAGCAGGTCCAGAGCCTGGTGAAAGAACTGATCCGTTCCCGCAATATCCTGAGCCCACGCCATTTCGGGCTTTTCCACATCCAGCGACTGCAACAAAGAAGACCGCTCTTTCAAACGAACGGATGAGACGCGATCATCCCGCTGCAATGAAGGCACTTCAAAATCAGGCTCGTTAGGATGAGCCTCAATCCAGAACGGATCAAACTGCCCCCCCAGAAAACCAGCATCCTGCCCTGGCGTCATCGCTCCATTATCGTTATGCGAACGTTCCGGAAGGTTGACGTACTGCGGCAACGCAGATCGACCGCCGCGCAGTTTCGCCAGCACAGAACCGGGATGCGGATGATCTCGCCGAGACGCCACAAAGTTTTCCTGAGAGATGCGATGAGCGTACCCGGTCGACATCCAGTGGGCGGCTGTTGAATGATTATTGTCCGTGTGTGTCACCGATCGCACGAGCGCAATCTTGTCCATATGGCGGGCAAGGTGCGGAAAGTGTTCGCAAATCTGAATTCCGGGTGCAGCGGTATCAATGGGCCGAAACGCACTGCGATAATCGGCAGGCGCTTCCGGCTTCATATCAAACGTATCCTGCTGAGCGGGCCCTCCGCCCATCCACAGAATCACGCACCGTTTGGCTTTTCCAAAAGACGACCGATGTTTGGCAGTCGCTTCCCCGGCGGATGATTGTTGTGAGAACAAACCCGGCAGACTAAGCGCCAGCGGCGATAACGCCCCCAGTCGCAGCCAGTCTCGACGTGAAACACCATCGCAGAATCGTTTACTGGTCGTGGAAAGACGAAGCATGTGATGTCTCAGGAGGGAAGAGCGGGCGGGGCGGGCGATTGCCACACTGCATTATTCGACGATTACCACTCCTCTGCAAGTCACGCCGCAATGAATGAACAGACCAACCGATGCGTTCAGAAATTTTGCTTTCTAGCTGGTAAGAACTGGCCCCGAAATAAGATCCCGACTTGTCACTCATGAAATCCGCCCAGATTGCTCACGCCGTAGCCGCCGGAAATTTTTCGATATTCGGACGTCATTGCACGTTGCACCAGGAAAGTCGCGGAGTGACGACATGTGGCCCTTTCGCATGTCGTCGCGACTGCAAAAACAGAAAGTGGCAAATCGCCATGAAGTCGTGTATTGTCGTCAATCAAGGAATTTAATTCAGGACAACACCTAAGGAACTTCCAGCAGAAATCCCATCGTTCCTGCACCGATTAGCCCAGAGCCCCAATTCGAATGGAAGACAAACATACCCAGCAGAAGTACGGACGCAAAAAACAGTGACCGTGACCGCGGCAAGAGAAAATACGCATCGGCTCACGACCTGCGACGATCGTTTGGCTTTCGATGGGCGATGCGAGTCATGCCACCGGTGCTGATGCAAATGATGCGACACGAAAGCATTCCAACAACACAACAGTTCTACGTTGGCCGCAACGCAGAAATGGCAGCGGAAGCAATCTGGGATACCGTGTCCGATGTCGAGTCGGTGAAAGAAAGTTCAAGGACGAATTTAACCTCTAGCGAAAAGGATTCTTCGCAGTGCAACGAAATACATCAGAACGATATACATACCTGAATCGTCCGGACGCCGTGGTCTGGGGAATTGACAAGCGCCGATATTGCGAAAAACAAATTCGAGTCGTCGGATTCACAAAGTCATTTCATGGTCGCGACCTCGTCCCGTCATCACGTATACTCGTCAGCATTACAGACATGCGCCATTGGTTAGCATTGTCGGTGCGGGCGGTCGCAGCTGACCTCAAGGCTCGAAGAACGGCCCTTGGCGAATGTTGTTCACAAATGCCTGCGACGCTTGCGGCAATGTACATCGAGACGAATCGTTGACTGAATGGGGCGGAATGTTCGCAGAAGGATTCACAATTGAAAGCTCGGTTCGTTCCCAATCCATCGCCGGAAACCGCCCTCTTACAGTGAACGCTCAGCTGGGTGAATCTATCCCTGACTTGCTGGCAGACGAAGGAGTCCGCAATAGATTCAAAAGGGACGTGCGAACAGAGGACCTCTCTGCACTCCGGTGGCGCAAACGTCGTTTCTAGTTATTGAACAATGTTAATCGATGACACCTCGCTATGGCTGTGGACATTAGAGAAGCAGCCGATTAAGGATTCGCGGCACACTGAGCAATATGGAAAATATTCGCGACTGAGAAGGTGTAACGCAAACTGAGCGGTCTCTTTCGAAACAGTTCGCACCGTTGAACCCTGGCCGTGTCCCCCTTCACGGTTTCGAATCGTAGGGACTCCGCTTTCCAACACACAACGAAGACTATCAATATGCGTCTGCATGAACGCGGCAAACAATCCGTTGTCAATGCAAACCCTGATTAGCTTGCTGGCGGTGTCCTTCGGAGAATATGCCCAGCCTTTCTGGCCACAAACGACTTTCATGATGCTTTCGAATGCCTTCAGGCAATCAACAAGGCACTCAGAATAACGAGCATGTCGATAATGCTCATGTGCTGAAAGATACTCTTCGTTAACCCCAGCGAAGTGCGGTTCAATCAATAGCTGCAGAGCCGGCTTTATGATCTCCGCATGGATCAACTTGGAGTCGATACGGAAATCTCGCCCGAAGTGTATTCATACCCAACACCAGCATCCTGAAAACGTCGATTAGTGTCAGATATGGCGTCGTCTGGTAACAGTGGCCTCAAACGAAAAACGCCTCAACCGTGGGGTCGAGGCGTAAGTCGTTGTCAGTCTGTAACTTCCAGATTGCTCCCACAAGGACTCGAACCTTGAACCTAATGATTAAGAG